>NZ_JCAFTG010000002.1:0-476449 GCF_059370035.1 Stenotrophomonas sp. YJH_SMC_37 | reverse complement strand
TTCAACATCCTGGCCAGAAAGCTGGCCAGGATCGCTTGGGGCGTCTTCAAGAGCGGCCGGGACTTTGACCCGGCCATGCTGAAAGTGGGTCAAGCCTGCTTCCAGCAGGCTTGACCACGAACATAGGATCTCGGCTCTACATGGATCTGTAGCGTCCGAGCCTAAGCTTCGGGCGGCGGCGCGAATCGCCGGCTGTCAGGCGATGGTTTCCAGGCCACCCATGTACGGGCGCAGGGCTTCCGGCACGGTGATGCTGCCATCGGCGTTCTGGTAGTTCTCCATCACCGCGATCATCGCGCGGCCGACGGCCACGCCCGAGCCATTCAGCGTGTGCGCCAGCTCCGGCTTGCCGGTGGCCGGGTTGCGCCAGCGCGCCTGCATGCGGCGGGCCTGGAAATCACCACAGTTCGAGCACGAGGAAATCTCGCGGTAGGTTTCCTGCGACGGCAGCCAGACTTCCAGGTCGTAGGTCTTGATGGCCGAGAAGCCCATGTCCCCGGTGCACAGCAGCACCTTGCGGTACGGCAGGCCCAGCTTTTCCAGCACAACTTCAGCGCAGCGGGTCATGCGCTGGTGTTCGGCATCGCTCTCTTCCGGGCGACAGATCGAGACCAGCTCGACCTTCTCGAACTGGTGCTGGCGGATCATGCCGCGCACGTCGCGCCCGCCGCTGCCGGCCTCGGCACGGAAGCACATCGAGTGGGCGGTCATGCGCAACGGCAGGCGCTCGGCATCGACGATCTCGTCGCGCACGATGTTGGTCAGCGGCACTTCCGAGGTCGGGATCAGGTAGCGCGTGGAATCGCCCACGGCGGTCTTGAACAGGTCGTCCTCGAACTTCGGCAGCTGGCTGGTGCCGCGCAGCGAATCGGCGTTGACCAGCAGCGGCACGTTGGTTTCCTCATAACCGTGCTCGCCGGTATGCAGGTCGACCATGAACTGGGCCAGCGCACGGTGCAGGCGCGCGATCGGGCCGCGCAGCACGGTGAAGCGCGAGCCGGACAGCTTGGCCGCAGTCTCGCCGTCCAGCCAGCCGTTGCGGGCGCCCAGTTCAACGTGGTCCAGCACCTTGAAATCGAACTGGCGCGGGGTACCCCAGCGCGCCTGCTCGACGTTGTCGTTCTCGTCAGCACCGGCCGGCACGTCATCGGCCGGCAGGTTCGGGATGCCCATCGAGATCGCTTCGATCTTCTCGCGCAGTTCGTCCAGCGCCACTTCCGAGGCCTTCAACTCGTCGGCGAAGGCAGCAACCTCGGCCATGATGGCCGAAACGTCCTCGCCCTTGGCCTTGGCCTGGCCGATGGCCTTGGAACGGCTGTTGCGCAGGCTCTGCAGTTCCTGGGTCCGTACCTGGATGCGCTTGCGATCAGCCTCCAGGGCCTCCAGGGCAGACACGTCGAGCTCGAAGCCGCGGCTGGTGCGCAAGCGTTCAGCGAGGTCGGCGGGCTGGTGGCGGAGCAGGGCTGGATCAAGCATGGCAGGTGTCGTGGTGGGTATCAGGAACGGGATTATCGCTTGTTATACGGATTTCTGCCGCCCGGTTCATTCCCGCCGTGGCAGAATCGAGCCATTCCGTACTGGTCCGGTCCATGTCTGCACCCCGCTCGTCGTCCGCCAAGTCGTTCACTGTGCATATCCCGCGCAACGCCCTGAAGATCGCCGGCATCGCCTTCGGCGTGGGCGTACTGCTGTTCGTGCTGGTCTGGCTGACCGGCCGCGACAAGGAGTTCTTCCGCGCCGACCCGGCCGCGCAGACCCCGCAGGAAACCGCCCAGGTCGAGCCCCTCCCGGAACCGTTGGCCGCTGCGGCCGGTTCCAGCGACATGCCCGATGCCAAGCCGGCCCCGGTCGAGGAAGAAGCGCCGAAGCTGGTCGAAACCGCCCCGCCACCGCCCGCCCCGATCGCTGAAGCAGCCCCGGCCGCACCGGGCCCTGCGCCGGCGGCCACCGGCAACAGCCAGCCGATGCCGATTGCCGGTCAGTCGCCGCCACCGTCCTATCCCGCCGCCGCCCTGCGCGCCGGTGAAACCGGCACCGTGGTGGTACGCGTGGATGTAGACGCCACCGGCTATCCGAACAACGCCACGGTGATCCAGCGCAGCGGTTCACGCGACCTCGACCGTGCCGCGACCGACGCCGTGCGCCGTTGGCGATTCACTCCGGCCCAGAGCAACGGCCAGGCCGTGCCTGGCAGCATTGAAGTGCCGTTCGACTTCAAGACGCAGTAACTGAACGCTCCCCAGCAGGCAAGCTGAACCCTGCCGGTGATGTTGACGCAACGCTGACACTTTCCGTCTGTGCCTCGGGCAACACTGCCCATGTCGTCCATTGACGGAAGGAGTTTGCGATGGCTGTTACCACCCACGAAGACCTTCATTCGCCGCAGCTGCAGGAGGATTCCAGCCTGCAGCACAAACCCACGTCGCCCTGGATGTGGATCGCGCTGATCGTGGCGATGTTTGCTGCCGCCCTGCTCTGGCTGCGTCATTCCAGCCAGGAAGAGGTGGCACCTGCGCCGGTCGGCGAGCGCATGCTGCCGGCCCCCGAGCAGGCGGCGGTGACGGACGCAGCGACGCCTGCCGCGCGCCAGGCAACCCCGGCTACTGCTTCGCGGAAGGCCGCGCCGGTAGTGCGCAATCGTGAAGCCCGCCCACTGGCCAGCAACCGCATGCCCACCTACCCCGCCGCCGCGCTGCGTAGCGGCGTGCAGGGCAGCGTGATCGCCAGCCTGAATGTGGATACCCGCGGCAATGTCGCCAACGCTGCGATCGTCTCGCGCAGCGGCGAGCGCAGTCGCGATCTGGATCGTGCGGTGCTCAGCACCGTGCAGAACTGGAAGTTCCAACCCGCGGTGCAGGATGGCCGCGCAGTAGCCAGCGTGGTGCGGGTCCCGGTGGATTTCCGTACCGAGCAGCGTTGATCGCGGACGAGGGGTTCGTGATGTTTAGACGGAGGCTTCGGCCTCCGTCCTTTTATGCGGAAAGCGTGCCAACCAAGGTTGGCACCTACCGGGAGATGTGAGCGTGCCAACCAAGATTGGCACCTGCCGGGCAATGCGATCCGCCGGGCATGGCCCGGTGGTCGCGATGCCGATCAGGCCAGGTTGAACCCGGCGCTGCGGGCCAGACCATCGAAGTCCGGGAAGGACGTGGCGACGTTGGCGATATCGTTGATCCGCACTTCGCCATCGCTGATCTGGCCGGCAATGGCGAATGCCATGGCGATGCGGTGGTCACCGTGGCTTTCGATGGTGCCGCTGCCCAGGCGCACACCGCCGTGCAGGGTGGCCCCATCCTCGGTCTCGTCGACCTGCATGCCCAGCGCGCGCAGGCCGGTGGCCATCGCCGCAAGGCGATCGGATTCCTTCACCCGCAGCTCGGCGGCGCCACTGACCACGGTCCGGCCTTCGGCGGCTGCAGCCGCCACGAACAGCGCCGGGAACTCGTCAATCATGTCCGGCACCAATTCCTCCGGAATGCGTGCCCCCTTCAGCGGGGCATAGCGCACCACCAGGTCCGCCACCGGCTCACCGCCCTGCTCGGCCGGATTCTCTTCGGTGATGTCCGCCCCCATCAGGCGCAGCGCGTGCAGCAGGCCGGTGCGGCGCGGGTTCAGGCCGACCTGCTTCAGGCGCAGCTCGGAGCCGGGAATGATGCTGGCCGCCACCAGGTAGAACGCGGCCGAGGAAAAGTCTGCCGGTACCACGATGTCGGTGGCGCGCAGGCGCTGGCCGCCACGCAGGCGGGCCTTCCCGGGCGAGAATTCGATGTCCACGCCGAACGCCGACAGCATGCGTTCGGTGTAGTCGCGGGTCGGGTGCGGTTCGACAACGCTGGTTTCGCCCTGTGCGTACAGGCCTGCCAGCAACACCGCCGACTTGATCTGTGCGCTGGCCACCGGCGAGGCGAAGTCGATGCCGTGCAGCGACTGGCCGCCATGCACATGCAACGGCGGCGTGCCGTCATCCTGGGTGTCGATCTTCGCGCCCATCTGCGACAGCGGGCCAGTGACGCGGCGCATCGGGCGGCCCGACAACGATTCATCGCCGATCAGCGTGCAGTCGAACGCTTGGCCCGCCAGCAACCCGGCCAGCAGGCGCATGCCGGTGCCGGCATTGCCGCAGTCCAGCGGTGCATCCGGCGCTTTCAGGCCGTCGATGCCGACGCCGTGCACGATGCGCTGCGACGGGCTGGGGGTTTCGATGTGCACGCCGAGCTGGCTGAAGATGCGCGCCGTGGCGCGGGTGTCTTCGCCTTCCAGGAAGCCCTCGATATGCGAGGTGCCATCGGCCAGCGCGGCGAACATCACCGAGCGATGCGAGACCGACTTGTCGCCGGGAATGGTCAGGCTGCCCTGCAGGGGCTGGCCCTTGCGGGCGATCCAGTGTTGCGCGTTGCTCATCGTTCGATAATTCCGTAAACGCCGGCAGCCCGCCGGCGATGCATCAGGGGGTGGCGGCCGGGGCCGCCCAAGCAGCACTCAGGGCACGGCCACAGGATAGGAGCCCAGCACCTTGATCTGCGCCGAGTGCGCTTCAAGTTCGGCCAGCGCCGCCTGCATCGGCGCGTCGTCGATGTGGCCGGCCAGGTCGATGAAGAAGCCGTACTCCCACTTGCCATGGTGCGACGGCCGCGACTCGATGCGGTTCATGCTGATGCCGTGGCGGGCGAACGGGCTGAGCACGTCGAACAGCGCACCGGGCTTGTCATGGATGAACACCAGCACCGAGGTGCGGTCGTGGCCGGAGGTCGGGAAGATGTTGCGGCCCACCACCAGGAAGCGGGTGGTGTTGTCGGCATCGTTCTGGATCGGCTTGGTGACCACCTTCTTCAGGCCGTACACGTGGCCGGCACTCTCGCCGCCGATGGCCGCCGCGTCGTCGGCGTTGCGCGCACGGCGCGCACCCTCGGCGTTGCTCGACACCGGAATCTTCTCGGCCTTCGGCAGGTTGGCGCGCAGCCACGCCGAGGTCTGCATGAACGACTGCGGATGTGCGTAGATGCGCTCGATGTCCTCGATGCGGCCGCTGCGCGACATCAGGTACTGCTGCACGCGCAGTTCCACTTCGCCGCAGATCTTCAGGTTGGAGGTCAGGAACATGTCCAGGGTGATCTGGATGGTGCCCTGCCCCGAGTTCTCCACCGGCACCACGCCGAAATCGGCGTTGCCCGCTTCCACTTCCTGGAACACTTCCTCGATGCTGGCCATCGGCAGGCCCAGCGCGGAGCGGCCGAAGTGCTTGAGCACGGCCTGCTGGCTGAAGGTACCTTCCGGGCCCAGGTAGCCGATTTTCAGCGGCTCCTGCTGGGCCAGGCAGGCCGACATGATCTCGCGGTAGACGTGCACCAGCAGCTCATCGCTGAGCGGGCCTTCGTTGCGATCCACCACCATGCGCAGCACCTGCGCTTCGCGCTCGGGGCGGTAGTAGTCGACGGCGGCGGCGAGCTTGCCCTTGGCCTTGCCGACCTGATGGGCGAAGCGCGCGCGCTCGGCGATCAGGCTCTGGATGTCGCGGTCGATCTGGTCGATCTTCGAGCGCACATCGGCCAGCGCCAGCGGCGCCAGGGTGGGTGCCGGGTTCGAGGCGGCCTTGGCCTTGCCCTTCGCCTTGGCGGGCGCACTGTCCTTGGCCGGTTCGGCCTTCTTCGGCGCCTTCTTGCTGGATTTGCTGCTTGCCATCGGAATTCCTTGTTGCGGGGCCCGCACCCGACGGTGCGCGCCGTTCATTGCTCAGCCGTGACGCTGCTGGAAATCGGCCATGAAGGCGACCAGCGCCTCGGCCCCGGCCAGCGGCATGGCGTTGTACAGCGAGGCACGGATGCCACCGACGACCTTGTGGCCCTTCAGCGCCAGCAGGCCGGCCGCCTTGGCCTCGGCCACGAAGCGGGCATCGAGGTCGGCGTTGGGCAGGAAGAACGGGATGTTCATCCGCGAACGGGCCGCATGTGCAACTTCATTGCGGTAGAAGCCGCCGGAGCCGTCGATGGCGCCGTACACCAGCGCGGCCTTGGCGGCATTGCGCCTGGCGAATTCGGCCACGCCGCCTTCGGCCAGCATCCACTTGAACACCAGCCCGGCCAGGTACCAGTTCCAGGTCGGCGGGGTGTTGAGCATCGAATCGCGGGCGACGTGCGAGCGGTAATCGAAGATGTCCGCACGTGGCTGGCCACTGCGCTCGAGCAGGTCGCGACGGATGATCATCACCGCGATGCCGACCGGGCCGAGGTTCTTCTGCGCGCCGGCGTAGATCACGCCATAGCGGCGCACATCCAGCGGTTCGCTGGCGATGGACGAGCTGAAGTCGGCGATCAGCGGAACGTTGCCGGTATCGGGCACATCACGGAACTCGACGCCGTGGATGGTCTCGTTGGCGGTGACGTGCACATAGGCGGCATCCGGCGAGAGCCGCCAGCCGGCGCGCGGCGGCAGCGTGCGATAGCCATCGGCCTCGCTGCTGGCGGCAATGTTGACGTCGACGTAGACACCGGCCTGCTTGACCGCGGTCTTGCCCCAGTGGCCACTGACCACGTAGTCGGCACGCTGGCCCGGGGCGGCGAAATTGAGCGGGATCAGCGCCTGCTGGGTGGTGGCGCCACCGGACAGGAACAGCACCGCATAGTCGTCGGGGATGTCGAGCAGGCGACGCAGATCGGCTTCGGCCTCGGCGGCCACGGACATGAATTCCGCACCGCGATGGCTCATTTCCACGATCGAAGCACCGGACCCGTGCCAGTCCAGCATTTCCGCCTGCGCCTGGCGCAGGACCGATTCCGGCAAGGTTGCAGGGCCGGCACTGAAGTTGAACGCGCGCGTCATGTCACACCTGTGGGGCAAGACCCCTAGTATGCCGCAGTGCACCAGCCTTGCGGCCTTGTGGCGCAAGGGAAATTTGGTTTCATTGGAATCCATCGGCAACGCGACCGGGTAGTGCCGGCCGCTGGCCGGCCACCTCACGGATTCAGGGGCGGCGGTTGCCGGCCAGCGGCCGGCACTACCGTCAGCGCGCGCCGAACCAGAGCAGCAGGCTGAGCAGCGCGGCCAGCAGCAGCGCACTGACCAGCAGCCACGGCCAGCGCCGGACCTTGCGCGGCACGGCCGGCAGCACCGGCGCCTGCTCGGCGTCCTGGCTGGACTCGTCTTCATCCGGCAGCGGGCGCCGGCGCGGGTCATGCGGCACTTCCAGCACAAACCGGTGCTGGCCATCAAACACCACCTGGTCGCCGGCCTGCAGCCAGCAATGGCGCACGGCCACGCCATTGACGCAGGTGCCGTCGGCACTGCCCAGATCGCGCAGCAGCACGCGATCACCATGCACTTCCACGCGGGCGTGTCGTTCGGCGAAGGCCGGATCGTCAATAGCGATGTCAGCGTCGCCGCCGCGGCCGATCAGGCGGGCCCGCGACAGGGTGAAGCTGCGGCCGTGGTGCAGGCCGCCAACTCCGCGCAACAGCCGCTGCTGCTCGTCGCTGCCTTCCTCGTTCTTCGGCGCAGGCGCCTGCAGCAGGCTCTCGACTTCACCTTGCAGGACCATCTCCACGCCGTCCACATACACCGCATCGCCCGCACGCAGCAGCGCCATGCGCCGCACCGGTCGACCGTTCACATGAATGCCGCGGATCCCGTTGCCGACCTGCAGCCACAGGCCGCGATCATCCAGGCAGAACTGCGCCAGCAACAGGGCACCATGGCCGGCATCGCCGAGCCGCACACTGCCGTTGGCCTGGCGCACGATGCGTTGCACCCCGGGCCGCAGCGGCTGGTCGGGCTGTTGTTGTTGGCTGAAGTGAACAAGCAGGTTCTGCACGCGGCGCAGCCTAGCAGGTTGGTCGCCAACGAAGAAGAACCCAGGATGAGTGCTTGGCGCGGAGGCCCTCGATGCGCACAATGCTCGCCCTCATTGATCATCCCCGCCCTGCGCCAGGAGCCTGCATGTCCACCATCGATGTCCGCCACGCCCACGGCCTGCCCGACGCGCAGGCGCGCGCCGCGATCGAGCAGGTCGCCGCCAAGCTGTCCGAGCGCTTCGGCCTGAAGTCGTCGTGGACCGCCGATGTACTGAACTTCTCCGGCAGCGGCGTGGACGGCGCGATCGAACTGCAGCCAGGCGCCGTGCGCGTGACGGCCAAGCTGGGCTTCCTGCTGTCGGCGATGAAGGGCATGGTCGAAGGCGAGATACAGCGCGTTCTGAAGGAAAAGCTGGGCTGAACCCCGGCCGCGGCCATCACGGCCGTGCAACGCCACGGCGCGCTACTCTCGGGGCAGGCCCAACTCCCACGGGAACTGCGATGAACCACTACGAGAACGACGACCGCCGCAACGACGACGCCTCTTTCGGTGACCAGGCCGAGCGCTTTTCGCGCAAGCTGAGTGACTCGGCGCAGCAGGTGTGGCTGGCCGGTCTTGGCGCTCTCGGCCGTGCACAGGCCGAAGGCAGCCGCTTCTTTGACGGCCTGGTGAAGGAAGGCGAAGCCTGGGAAGCCCGCCGCCGTGAGCGCAGCAGCGAACAGGGCCCGGGCTGGCGTGATAACGTCGAGAGCTCGCTGGACGAAGCCCGCGAGAAGGCCTCGGGCACCTGGAACAAGGTCGAGAAGGCCTTTGATGACCAGGTGCAGGGCGTGCTCAAGCGGTTGCATGTACCCACCGCCGACGAAGTGACGGCGCTCGAAGCCCGCATCGATGCCCTGCACGCGCGCCTGGCCAAGCTGGAAAACCGCGCCGCGTCCGGCACCGACGCCCCTGCTCCGGGCAGCCATCAGTCGCCAGGCGGCCTGCCCTGACCGGCTCATTGTTGCAATGCAATAAACTTTGATTGACAATCGCGAGCAACCCGCCAATCGCTTCGGCTGCCGTTTGTTCCCTCCCCTCACGGCATCAGGATTGGCGGGTTTTTCGTGCCTGCTGTATTCCGAACTGGGCGTTCCATCACGCTTCCTGTCAGGAACCTTCTGACCCGGCCAGGTACCGCGACCTTTACACTGTCGTTCTCCGCTTTCGCCCCTTCCGCCCTACTCCTGCATGCTCCCCTGGATCCTGGCCCTGCTGTCGGCCCTGCTTACCTGTTCCCTGGCTGTTGTCTATCTGTGGTGGATCAAGCGGCGGCAGAAGGAGATGCAACTCGGCCTGCAAGCCCTGGCCGGCATGCACTGGCGCGAGTTCTCGGTACTGGTCAAGCGCATGCTGCGCGAACAGCGCGGCCTGCGTGAACTGAATGACCCGGCGGAGGAATCCCGCGAGCCGAGCAGCGACTTCCTGCTCAGCGACGGCCCCAACCAGTGGCTGGTGTCCTGCAAGCATGGCCTTGCCTACCGTATCGGCACCGCCGCAGTGAACGAGCTGGGGGCTGCTGCGCGCCTGGCCGGCGCCAAGGGCGGCGTGCTGCTGACCGAAGGCCGGATGGAACGCGACGGGCGCAGCGCTGCCGAGAAGCAGGCGGTAGAAGTACTGGACGGTCCGCGCCTGTGGCCGTTGCTGCAGCCCTACCTGCCGGCAGAAATCGAAACCCGTGTGCGCGCCAGCGCCCGCCATGAAGCCCTGCGCCGGATCGCCATTGCCGCGCTCGGCGCGGTCACGCTGGGCCTGCTGGTGGGATTGAGCCTGCAAGGCTTGCATGTGCAGGACACCCCGCCTGTTGCCGAGGTGGCGGACACCCCCGCGCCGGTTGCGCCTGCGGTTGAAGCGGCGCCCGAACCGGCGCCGGCCCCCGCCACCACGCCGCCGGCCGCTGCGCCTGCACCGGCCACGCCCTCAGCCGACGCGCGCAGCAACCCCAACCCGGATGCCGCCACGCTGGAGCGTTTCCAGGCCGATCTGTCCCGCGCCTTGGCCGGCAAGCCCGGTATCGCCAGCGGGGTCTGGCTGACCCGGCAGACGCTGGCGATCAACCGCACGGGCGAGCTGGACGCGGTGTGGCCGCAGGTCTGCGAGGAAGTGCTGCACTACCCCGCCCTGCGCAACGTGCGCATCCAGCTCAACGCCCGCCCCGGCGTGGATGAGCCGGTGCGCTGGCGCCAATGCGCCACGTACTGATGGGGCCGCATCCACGCGTGGCGTGGTTTTACTGAACCCCGATGCGCGACCCCTTGGTAGATCCACGCCACGCGTGGATGCCTTTGCAGAGTTGAGCCACACGCGAACAGCAGCCGAGCATCGGCTCGGCGCCACATGGCGCCAGCTCAGCCCAATGCTGCGAGATGGGCGATGTAACTGGAGCGCGATTCACCCGCCGCTCTGGCCTGCGCATCCAGCCTCGCCAGGATCCGGCGTGGCAGGCTGATATTGACCCGCTCGATGGTATCGTCCAGCAGAGCCGGATCAATGCAGATGTACGCAAGAATCCAACGGATGTCCTTGGATGCCTCGGCGGCGATCTTCTGCGGCGCGGAAGGTGTCGGAATCGAGCGCCCCTCATCCAGGGCCGCATCAATCCAGGCGAGTGCAGCTTCCTCGGCAGCGCTGAGCGCATCATCAAGCGTGTTGGCCGCCGAGAAGCACCCCGGCAGATCTGGAACGACCACACCCCACGCGGTGCGCTCATCGCCTGCCTCGATCAAGACTGGATATCGCATGGGCCCTCCTGCGTCAGTCCTGCGAGCTTCCGCAACGCCTGCACCAGCCCTTTCCCCGGATCCTTCCTTTGCGTGAGGAACGGTGATGATGTGAGGGTGCTGCGGGTGCACGAATACATGATGGGATCCGCGGATCCGGCGACAGATCCAACCTGCCGCTTCCAGATCCCGGATGAGGTCCCTGCTCTTCACGCAGGACGATACACATCGTACACACGCCCCGACAGAGTTCGAGGCGACGTCGTTCCGGCCCAGTAGATCCAGCCACGCGTGGATGGAATCCCTATCGCGCGCCCGGCGCGAAGCGCGCGACCAGGTCCCAGGCATCCCCCAGGAACACCTGGCGCACGCGGGTGATCGGCTGTTCGCCACGCCAGGTCAGGCGTTCGATCACCAGGCAGGCGGTACCGGGCTTCACGTCCAGCAGCCTGGCGGTGGCGGTATCTGCCCCCCAGGCACTGATGCGGTGCTGGGCGCGGGTCCACGACACGTTCTGCAGCAGCCAGCTGCCCGGCGCGGTGGTACTGAAATCGACGTCCAGCACCTCGGGCACGCCGACGGGGCTGATCAGGCGATGCTCAAGTGCCAGCGGACGGCCATCGGCCAGGTGCAGGCAACGCATCGCCAGCAGGTTCTCCTGCCCAGCCAGCTCGACTTCACCAGCATTGCCGGGATCGGCCAGGCGCAGTTCCCGTTGCAGCAGGCGATAGGCGTACTGATGGCCGCGCGAGCCCACCTCCATCGCGATATCGGGAATCTCCAGCGCCACCTGTTCCAGGTGCGGCGGCTGCCGCGCCACGAATGAACCGGCGCGACGGCGGCGCTCGATCATGCCGCTCTCGGCCAGTGCAGTCAGCACCTTGTTCACGGTCATCCGCGAGCAGCCGTACTGCTCCATCAGCTCGTGCTCGTATGGAATCCGGAAGCCCGGCGCCCACTCTCCACTGAGGATGCGGCTTTCCAGATCGCTGCGGATACGCTGGTTGAGCGTGGCGGACTTGCTGGCCTTCACGTAATGGGGTCTCGGTAGCGGGAGGCGATCAGCCCAGCACGCCGCGCAGGGCGGCGGCGAAGGCGGTGGTGATCGCCTCGCGCTGCAGGTGGCGGCCCTCGGCCACGCATTGGCGGCCATGGCGCCAGACCGATCGCAGCGCGCCATTACGTGCGGCGAACACCCAGCTGTCAAGCCATGCGTCATCCTGTCGCGCCTGCAGCGCGGGGTGCCCGGCATCCAGTTCGACCAGGTCGGCACTGGCGCCCACCTGCAGGCCAGCGGGCACGCCCAGCACCTGTGCACCACCGTGCAGTGCGCCTTCGAACAGGAAGCGACCGGTGCTGCGGGTGGCATCCGGCGCCAGCACGTTGCGACCGCGCAGGGTCAGCCGCTGGCCGTATTCAAGCAGGCGCAGTTCTTCGGCCGCATCGATCAGCACATTGGAATCGGAGCCGACGCCGAAGCGTCCGCCCTCGCGCGCGAATGCCTGCATCGGGAACAGCCCGTCGCCCAGGTTGGCCTCGGTGATCGGGCACAGGCCGGCCACGGCCTGGCTGGCCACAATGGCCGCGCGCTCGTCATCGGTGATGTGGGTGGCATGCACCAGGCACCAGCGCGCATCCACCGGCGCATGGTTGTACAGCCACTGCACCGGGCGCTGGCCGCTCCAGGCCAGGCAGGCCTCCACTTCGCGCACCTGCTCGGCGATATGGATGTGCACCGGGCCGTCGGTCAGCGGCAGCAACGCACTCAGTTCCTCGCCGGTGACCGCACGCAGGCTGTGCGGTGCGATGCCGAGCACCGCGTCGGGCAGCGCGGCCAATGCCGGCTTGGCGGCCTCCAGCAGCTGCGCGAAACCCTCCACGTCGTGGATCAGGCGCCGCTGCGCTGGATTCGGCGCCGCCCCGCCGAAATCGGCATGCGCATAGAACACCGGCAGCAGGGTCAGGCCGATGCCGGTCTGCTCGGCTGCCGCCGCGATCCGTGCACTCATCTCGGCGCGGTTGGCATAGGCGCGACCATCGGCGTCGTGGTGCAGGTAGTGGAATTCACCGACGCGGGTAAAGCCGCTTTCGAGCATTTCCATGTAGGCCTGGGCGGCGATGGCCTGCACCGCGTCCGGTCGCAGGTGGGCCAGGAAGCGGTACATCAGCTCGCGCCAGCTCCAGAAGCTGTCACCGTCACCGCCGCCGATCTCGGTCAGGCCGGCCATGCCACGCTGGAAGGCATGGCTGTGCAGGTTGGGCAGGCCGGGCACCAGGATGCCGACGCGGGTGTCGTCGTGCTGGGCGCCCTGCCCCGTGTGGATCGCCGTGACGCGGCCGTCCTGCACCTGCAGGCGGACATCGCGGGCCCAGCCCTCGGCCAGCAAGGCGTGGGCAGCATGGAAACTGTGCGGGGAACGCGAATCGGACATGGCTGGACAACCCGAAATGGACGCCTATATTGTATAGACATATAAGCACAGCCGCGTTGTGGATGCCATGCACGTCGATACCCTCTGGTCCAACGTCCACCTGATCACCCTCGACGGCGACGGCCTGGGTGTCATCCGCGATGGCGTACTGGCCTGCGCCGACGGCCGCATCGTCCACGTTGGCCCGGCCGGCAGCGACGCTCACCTGAAGCCGACCACCCGCATCGATGGCGAAGGCCGCTGGATTTCGCCCGGCCTGATCGACTGCCACACCCACCTGGTCTACGCCGGCAACCGCGCCAACGAATTCGAGCAGCGCCTGCAGGGCGTGAACTATGCCGAGATCGCCCGTGCCGGCGGCGGCATCGTCTCCACCGTGCGCGCCACCCGCGCCGCGACGCCGGAACAGCTGGCCCGCGAAAGCCGGCCGCGCCTGCTGGCGATGCGTGCCGAAGGCGTGACCACGATCGAGATCAAGTCCGGCTACGGCCTGACCTTGCCCGACGAACGCAAGCAGCTGCAGGTGGCGCGTGCATTGGGTGAGGAATGCCGGGTCAACGTGGTGACCACCTTCCTCGGCGCGCACGCAATTCCGCCGGGCCGCGAAGCACAGGAGTACATCGACGAGGTGTGCGACGTGATGATTCCGGCCATCGCCGCGGAAGGCCTGGCCCAAGCGGTGGATGTGTTCTGCGAAAACATCGCCTTCTCGCCGGCGCAGGCGCGGCAGGTCTTCGAAGCGGCGCGCGCGCATGGGCTGCCAGTGAAGATCCACGCCGAACAGCTGAGCAACCAGCATGGCGCCGAACTGGCCGCCAGCTTAGGAGCACTGTCGGCCGACCATATTGAACATCTGGATGACGCCGGCATCGCCGCGATGGCCGCCGCCGGCACCGTGGCCGTGCTGCTGCCGGGCGCCTTCTACTTCACCCGCGATACCACCCTGCCGCCGATCGCTGCATTGCGCGCGGCCGGCGTGCCGCTGGCGCTGGCCACCGACAGCAACCCCGGCACCTCGCCGCTGACCAGCCCGCTCCTGGCGATGAACATGAGCGCGACCCTGTTCCGCCTGACCGTGGATGAGTGCATCGCCGGCTTCACCCGTGAAGCGGCGCGCGCACTGGGCCATGGCGAGCGTATCGGCCGCCTGGCCGTCGGCATGGACTGCGACCTGGCGATCTGGGACATCGACGCCCCCGCCGACCTGGTCTATCGCATTGGATTCAACCCGCTGCACGCGCGCGTGGTGCGCGGGCAGCCCGACCTGCCTGCCTCCTGGAGCAACACATGAGCAACACCCTGGTTCTTCGCCCCGGCCATGTCACTCTCGCCCAGTGGCGGCAGGTCTATCGCGGTGCACCGCTTGCACTGGATCCGGCCGCGCTGCCGGTAGTGCGCGCCAGTGCTGCTGCAGTCGCCGCCATCGTCGCCAAGGGTGCGCCGGTGTATGGCATCAACACCGGCTTCGGCAAGCTCGCCAGCGTGCGCATCGAGCGCGAAGACCTGGCCACCCTGCAGCGCAATATCGTGCTCTCGCACGCTGCTGGCGTGGGCGAACCGATGCCGGCCAGCGTGGTGCGGTTGATGATGGCGCTGAAGCTGGTCAGCCTGGCGCAAGGCGCATCGGGCATTCGCGAGGAAACCCTGCTGCTGCTCGAAGCGATGCTGATCAAGGGCGTATTGCCCGTGGTGCCGGCACAAGGCTCGGTGGGTGCTTCCGGCGATCTGGCACCGCTTTCGCACCTGGCCAGCGTGATGCTTGGCGTGGGCGAAGCCTACATCGGTGACGAACGCCTGCCCGCAACCGACGCACTGGCGCGTGCCGGCCTGCAGCCGATTGACCTGGGCGCAA
Organism: Stenotrophomonas sp. YJH_SMC_37; assembly: GCF_059370035.1. Taxonomy (NCBI): domain Bacteria; kingdom Pseudomonadati; phylum Pseudomonadota; class Gammaproteobacteria; order Lysobacterales; family Lysobacteraceae; genus Stenotrophomonas; species Stenotrophomonas sp. YJH_SMC_37. The sequence goes on along the minus strand of NZ_JCAFTG010000002.1, from coordinate 461,621 downwards.
AGGAAGGTCTGGCCCTGCTCAACGGCACCCAGTTCTCCACCGCCTATGCGCTGGCCGGCCTGTTCGAGATCGAGACCGTGTTCCAGGCCGCACTGGTGACCGGCGCGCTGTCGGTGGAAGCAGCCAAGGGTTCCGACACGCCCTTCGACCCGCGCATCCACGCGATCCGCGGCCAGCGCGGGCAGATCGCCACCGCCGCCACCCTGCGCACGCTGATGCAGGGCTCAGGCATCCGCGAATCACACCGTGACAACGACGTTCGCGTGCAGGACCCGTACTGCCTGCGCTGCCAGCCGCAGGTGATGGGGGCGGCGCTGGACATCCTGCGCCAGGCCGCGACCACGCTGGAAATCGAAGCCAACGGCGTGTCCGACAATCCGCTGGTGTTCACCGATACCGGCGAAGCGCTGTCCGGCGGCAACTTCCACGCCGAGCCGGTGGCCTTCGCCGCCGACATGCTGGCGATGGCGGTGTGCGAGATCGGTTCGATCAGCGAGCGCCGCCTGGCGATGCTGGTCGATCCGGCGCTGTCCGGCCTGCCCGCCTTCCTGACCCCACGTCCCGGTTTGAATTCCGGTTTCATGATTCCGCAGGTGACTGCTGCCGCGCTGGTCTCGGAAAACAAGCAGCGCGCCTACCCCGCCAGCGTTGACTCGATCCCGACCTCGGCCAACCAGGAAGACCATGTGTCGATGGCCGCGCACGGCGCACGCCGGCTGATGCAGATGGCCGAGAACGCGGCCAACGTGATCGGCATCGAACTGCTGGCCGCGGCGCAGGGCTGCGACTTCCATGCGCCGCTGCGCTCCAGTGCCGCGCTGGAAACCGTGCGCGCCACCCTGCGCGCGCAGGTGCCGACGCTGGAAGAAGACCGCTACTTCCATCCGGACATGGTGACCGCCACGAATCTGGTGCGCAGTGGCGCGCTGGCGCAGGGCCTGACCGACCTGCTGCCAACCGTGGAACCCCACGCATGAATACCCGTCCCGAATGGCTGACGGTGCACGAAGGCGACGCCCCCCTCATCGTCAGCTTCCCGCATACCGGCAGCGAGCTGCCGCACGACCTGATCGGCGACTACCACTCGCCGTGGCTGGCGCGCCGCGATGCCGACTGGTGGGTGCACGAGCTGTACGACTTCGTGCGCGGCATGGGCGCGACCACGGTGCGCTCGGCGATCTCACGTTCGGTGATCGACCTCAACCGCGATCCCAGCGGTGTGTCGCTGTACCCGGGCCAGAACACCACCGGCCTGTGCCCGCTGACCACCTTCGACAACCAGCCGCTGTACCACGCGGGCCGCGAGCCGGATGACGCCGAGATCGCGCGGCGCCGCGACACATATTTCCTGCCCTACCACGATGCGCTGGCCGCACAGATCACCCGCCTGCGCGCGCAGCACGGTACGGTGGTGGTGTACGACGCGCATTCGATCCGCTCGCATATTCCGCACCTGTTCGATGGCGAGCTGCCGCAGTTCAACCTCGGTACCGCCGGGCCGTCCGGCGCACCCGACACGTCCTGCGACAACGCCTTGAGCGATGTTGTGGAAAACCTGCTGAAGATCAGCGGCATGAGCCAGGTGCGCAACGGCCGCTTCAAGGGCGGCTGGATCACCCGCCACTACAGCAACATCGCCGGCGGCGTGCACAGCCTGCAGATGGAACTTGCCTGCCGCGGCTACATGCACGAACCCCTGCCGGACCAGGTGGACGAACACAGCTGGCCCACCCCGCTCGACCCCGACCACGCCGCACCACTGCGCCACACCCTGGCGCAGGTGCTCAACGCCTGCCTTGAATTCGCTACGAACCGGAGCGCCGCATGACCCGCAACGACCCGTCCCGCACCATCGCCGCGCCGACCGGCACCACGCTGAACGCCAAGAGCTGGCTGACCGAAGCGCCGTTGCGCATGCTGATGAACAACCTGCACCCGAACGTGGCCGAGCGGCCGCAGGAGCTGGTGGTGTACGGCGGCATCGGCCGCGCCGCGCGTGACTGGGAGAGCTTCGATGCCATCGTCGAAACGCTCAAGCGCCTGGACGACGACCAGACTCTGCTGGTGCAGTCCGGCAAGCCGGTGGGCGTGTTCCGCACCCACGCCGATGCACCGCGCGTGCTGATCGCCAATTCCAACCTGGTGCCGCGCTGGGCCAACTGGGACCACTTCAACGAGCTGGATAAGAAGGGCCTGGCCATGTACGGCCAGATGACCGCCGGCAGCTGGATCTACATCGGTGCGCAGGGCATCGTGCAGGGCACCTACGAGACCTTCGTGGAAATGGGGCGCCAGCATTTCGGCGGCGACCTGACCGGGAAGTGGCTGTTCACCGGTGGCCTCGGCGGCATGGGTGGTGCACAGCCGCTGGCTGCCGTGATGGCCGGCGCCTCCTGCCTGGCCGTCGAGTGCCGCAAGAGCAGCATCGACATGCGCCTGCGCACCGGCTATCTGGATACCTGGACCGACAATCTGGACGAAGCCCTGCGCCTGATCGACGAGTCGTGCAAGGCCGGTACGCCGAAGTCGGTGGGCCTGCTCGGCAACGTCGCCGACGTGCTGGCTGAACTGCTCAAGCGCGGCGTGAAGCCGGACCTGCTGACCGACCAGACCTCCGCGCATGACCCGGTGAACGGCTACCTGCCGCAGGGCTGGACGGTCGAGCAGTGGGATGAAAAGCGTGTCTCCGCCCCCAAGGAAGTGGAAAAGGCTGCGCGTGCCTCGATGGCCAACCACATCCGCGCCATGCTCGGCTTCCACGCGCTGGGCGTGCCGACCGTGGACTACGGCAACAACCTGCGGCAGATGGCGCTGGAAGAAGGTGTGGCCAATGCCTTCGATTTCCCGGGTTTCGTGCCGGCCTACATCCGCCCGCTGTTCTGCCGCGGCATCGGCCCGTTCCGCTGGGCGGCACTGAGTGGCGACCCGGAAGACATTGCCAAGACCGATGCCAAGGTGAAGGAGCTGATTCCGGACAACCCGCACCTGCACCGCTGGCTGGACATGGCCGCCGAAAAGATCAAGTTCCAGGGCCTGCCGGCACGCATCTGCTGGGTCGGCCTGGGTGATCGTGATCGACTCGGCCTGGCCTTCAACGAAATGGTGGCCAACGGCGAACTGAAGGCGCCGGTGGTGATCGGCCGTGACCACCTGGACAGTGGCAGCGTCGCTTCACCGAACCGCGAAACCGAAGCAATGGCGGACGGCTCCGATGCGGTGTCCGACTGGCCGCTGCTGAACGCCCTGCTCAACACCGCCAGCGGCGCGACCTGGGTGTCGCTGCACCACGGCGGTGGCGTGGGCATGGGCTTCTCGCAGCATGCCGGCATGGTGATCGTCTGCGACGGCACCGAGGCGGCGGCCAAGCGGATTGGCCGCGTGCTGTGGAACGACCCGGCCACCGGCGTGATGCGCCATGCCGATGCGGGCTATGAAATCGCGATCGACTGCGCGAAGGAGAAGGGACTGGATCTGCCCGGAATCCTCGGCTGATCACAGGGGTGCCGGCCAGCAGCCGGCACTGCCCGGAAACACCTGTAGAGCCGAGCCATGCTCGGCTCATTTTTCCGGGTGCATGATGCCTGGCCCGAAGGCAGCCGAGCATGGGCTCGGCTCTACATGCCAAGATGCGCCATCACCGCTGATGGATCACCGCGATGTACCGCACCTTTGCTGCTGCATTGCTCTGCGCCCTGTTCGCTGCTCCACCCGCTTCTGCGCGTGGGCTCCCCGTCGGCCTCTCTTCACAGCTCGAAGCCCAACTGCAGACCAACCGCAAGCGCTACGGCATCGCCGGGCAAGCGGTGCTGGTCGCCCACAACGGACAGGTGCTGTACCAGGGCGCCAGCGGCGAGCGTGACCCGGCCTCCCACGCACCGGCCACCGTCGATTCCATTTTCGCCGCGCAATCGATGGCCAAGCTGCTGACCAGCACGCTGGTGATGCAATTGGTCGATCAGGGCAAGGTGGATCTGGAGACGCCGGCAAGCCGCTATGTTCCGGGCCTGCCGACTGCATGGCAGGCAATCCACGTGCGCGACTTCCTCAACCACAGCTCGGGTATCGGCGAGTACTACGACCGGGTGGAGGACCGCTGGGTGAGCAAGGGCTACCCCGGTGTAGCGCCTGACCTTGGCACTGCGCTGAAGGTGGCCGGCGCTGCACCGATGCAGTTCGCCACCGGCAGCCGCGTGCAGTACACCCAGGCGAACTACCTGGTGCTGACGGCGTTGCTGGAAGCGCACTATCGCAAGCCCTACCCGGCCATCGCACGCGAACGCATCCTGCAGCCTTTGAAGATGGCCAGCACCTCGTGGGGTGTCACCAGCGTGCCAGCCACGCGCGCGGCGGTGCCGTACATCGGCAAGGACGGCCAACTGCAGCCGGCCAATGAAGACCCTTGGCCGGACTACGGCTGGGGCCATGCCGACCTGCAGACCACCGTGGGCGACATGAACCGCTTCCTGCAAGCACTGGCCACCGGCAAGCTGGTGCGCACGGCGACCTTGGAAGAACTCTGGCAGCCGCAGAAACTGAGCGGTGGCGGCAGCAATTTCTTCTCCACCGGCTGGGACACCACCCGCAGTGACGGCTACACCCAGGTCGGCCATGATGGCGGCACCCGTGTACGTACGCGATTGGCCTACAAGGGCACGCTGGCCAGCGGCTACTGGGTATTCGTTTACCTGACCAACGGCAGCGCCCGCAATGTCTGGTCGAGCACGCTGGTGGAAAGCACGATGGCGGTGGCCGCGCCGCAGGAGTTTCCGCATGCGGTACTGTCCGAGCGGCTGATCGCGTATGCGCTGGACGATGACGCAGGCGCTGCCCAGGCGATACGCAGCTGGTTGCGCGATGACAACCGGGTGACGGGCAGCGAGCTGGAACGTGCGATCAACGCCAGTGGCTATGCCATCCGCGAGAGCCTTGGTGCACGCAGGGCGTTGAAGGTATTCGCCCTCAACACCGAGCTGTATCCGGATTCGGCCAATGTGTGGGACAGCCTGGCCGAGTGTCATGCGGCATTGGGCGAGAAGGAAGCAGCTGATCAGTTCTACGCAAAGTCGAAGACGCTGACGAAACCCTCGCCATAAACCCTGCTGTAGAGCCGAGCCCATGCTCGGCTGCTCTTCGTCGCGATGGCAGACAACCGGCGCTGCGCGATTAGCCGAGCGCGGGCTCGGCTCTACAGGAACGCGGCGGGCGGCCATACGCCGCCGATGGGTGACGTGGCGCCGTCGACCTGTTAACTTGCGCGCAACTTTCGTGGTTTACAGAATTCCCGCATGTCGCTCTCGTTGTACCGCCCCACCCGATCACCGCTGGTCCTGGCCGTTTCCCTCGGCCTAGCTTCCACCGCCGCTGCGGCCCCACAGGCCACCACGCTGGATGCCGTGCACGTCACCGCTGCCACTGATGCCAGTGCCCAGGCGCGCGAGGCATTGAAGCGTGTACCCGGCGCCAGCAACGTCATCGACGTGGCCAAGGCCGACAGCCGCCTTTCCAGCAGCGCCGATGTGCTGGCCTACCAGCCCGGCATCAGCGCGCAGTCGCCGGGCAACGAGGGCACCAGGATCTCGATCCGCGGTTCGGGCATCAACCGGGGCCCCGGCGCGCATGCCTCAGGCATTGCGGTGTCGATCGACGGCCTGCCACTGACCGGCCCGGGCGGCACGCCCTACGAGCTGCTGGAACCGCTGTGGTTGTCGCGCGTGGAAGTGCTCCGCGGCGCCAACGGCTTCGAACGCGGCGCGCTCGCGCTGGGCGGCGCCATCGACTACGTCAGCCGCAGCGGACGTGATTCGGCGGGCGTGCAGCTGCACTACGAAGCCGGCAGCCGTGGCTACCAGAAGCGCGGCATCAGTTGGGGCGGCGCCAGTGGTGATGTCGACTACTTCCTGGCTTACACCGATACCGAGTTCGATGGTTATCAGCGCCATGCGCGCGGCGACGGCAAGGGCGCGATGGCCAACATCGGCTGGCAGATCACGCCCGACCTGCAGACGCGCTTCTTCGTGCGCTATCGCGAAACCAATCATGAAACGCCCGGCCGCCTGAGCCGGGATCAGATCCGCAACGATCCACACGCCGCGAATGCGGCCAACCTGGCCATCGATGCGCGCCGCCCGCAGCCGGGCAGCACCTGGGTGGCCAATGTCACCACGCTGCAGATCGACGAGGATTCTTCGCTGCAGGCCGGGCTGGTCTACCACACGTACCCGATGGACTTGAACGAGAGCCTGTACCGCCAGCAGCTGGACTACGCCAACCTCAACGCCACGCTGGACTACCACCACCGCCACCGGCTGTTCGGCCTGGACAGCCAAACCACGATCGGTCTGCGCGTCACCCACGATCTGGACGCCGATGTGCGCGAGTCGCTGCGCTTTGCCAGCAACGGCTATGCCGCCGGTACGCGCACGCGTGACTTCCGCCACCACGGCACCGACAGCACGCTGCACGTCGGCAATACCCTCACCTTCAACGACCGCCTGCGCATGCAGACCGGGCTGGCACTGATCAGCACCCGCCGCGACGTGCAGGTGACCTGGCCGAGCAGCGGCGGCCGCCTGCGCGACCACGACTGGGACTACGCGCCGCGACTGGGCTTCACCTGGCAGCACAGCGCGCAGACGCAGTGGTTCGGCAACCTCAGCCGCTCGGTGGAGGCGCCGCACCCGTGGTCGATGATCTGGGGCTCGAACCAGTACTTCGGGCCAGGCAATGGCCCGTCCAGCGGCCGCCAGCGCGCGCCGGTGCCGATGCAGAACCAGACCGCCACCACGCTGGAACTGGGCGCGCGCGGTGACGCGGCGCTGGGTCGCTGGGAACTGACCGGCTACTACGCCCACGTGAACCATGAATTGTTGAGCGTGGAGCTGCAGCCGGTACCGAACCTGTTCATCGCAGAGAACAACGCCAGCCCCACCGTGCACCGTGGCATCGAAGCCGGATTGGACAGCACACTGTGGCAGGCCGCGCCGGGGCGCCTGTCGTTGCGCCAGGCGTACACCTTCAGTGATTTCGGTTACCGCCACGATGCGCGCTTCGGCAGCAACCGCCTGCCGGGCCTGCCGCGCCACAGCTACCAGGCCGAGCTGCGCTTCGATCATGCCTCCGGCCTGTACGCCGCGCTGAACAGCGAATACGCCTCGCGCATCGCGGTGGACTACGCCAACAGCTACTGGGCCGATAGCCACGTGATCTTCGGCAGCCGCATCGGCTACGAGGCACCCGGTGGTCGCTGGCAGGCCTGGGCGGAGATGCGCAACATCGGCAACCGCCACTACGCGGCCACGGTCACGCCGGGCTACGACGACGCCGGCAAGGATGTCGCGCGCTCGACGCCAGGCGAAGGCCGTGGCGTCTATGCGGGCGTGCACTGGCGCTTTGACTGATGGCCGCAGGCGGCGCCGGGTCTGACCCGGCGCCGTCGTTCCAGGGTCAGCCGATACGCCAGGCCGGCAGGCGTTCGCTGCGCTTCCAGATGGAAGGCGCGAAACCAATCAACACCAGCGCCGCCAGCCACTTCGGTGAGGTAGTGAGCAGTGTCGAGGTGAGCGAGCCACCGACGGGGGCGGCCATTTCCTGCCACGGGTTGTAGCCCAGGTAGACGACGCTGCCAGCCCACCACAACAACGCCAGGCCGATGCCCACCAGCAACAGAGCCAGCGTGCGGCAGGTCCAGCGCTGCGACGTGCTGCCCCATTCCCGCGACGCTGCGATCAGCAGACCCACCACCAGCAGCGACACTAATGCAACCAGCCCGATATCGACTTTGGGCCCGATGCGTTCATAGCTGCAGGCGCGGCATTGCGCCTCTTCCGTGGCAGTGGCGGCTTCGGCGCCATCGGCCTGCCCGGCTGCGGGCTGCGCCAGCGCTGCAAACGGCATCAGTACCGCCAGCAGTGCCACCATGATCCAACGAAACAACGTCCTGTTCCTGCGTGCAGCGACATCCATGCGCTTGTCCTTGTCAGGGTTGGTTGAAGCCGGGCCACGTTCCGAGGCCCCCGGCGGATAATAGCGCAGAGTCGGGCAGGATCGAAAACTGCGCGTGCCTCTACGGCTTGGGGAGTACCAGGGGCGGACGGGCGCTGGCCGATCGTCGGCCTGGTATGGGCCATGCCGGGCTACGGCATGCGATTGGCAGCTTCAGCGGGCTGGCGCCGGAATGCCCGGCTGCTTCACGCCGGCCGCGCCTTGGTCACCGCCTCGATGCGATGGCCCTCGGGGTCGACCACGAACGCGGCGTAGTAGAAGTCACCGTAATCGGGGCGCAGTCCGGGCGCTCCATTGTCAGCGCCTCCGTTGGCGATGGCTGCTGCGTGGAAGGCATCCACCGCCGCTGCGGACGCTGCAGCGAACGCCAGGTGGAAGCCGGGGCCCGGCGCTGCGGCGTCATCACGCAGCTTCAGGCACAACGCGTCTTCATCATCGGCCACCCCATAGCCGATCGCGGTCTCGTCCTCGAACACCCGGCGGTACCCGAGTGCGGCGAGCGCGGCGTCATAAAAGCGGCCTGCGATATCAAGGTCACGAACGCCGAGGGAAAGGTGGTGCAACATGCGGACATCCTTGCCGGGCACGCAGTAGCGCGTTTGGGTGCATTCTAGCGCTCAGGTGGCGCGGCGGCCTTCAGCAACTGCGCTGCGACCTGGTCGAACGGGGCGATGTCCTGCAGTGCGCGGCACATCGCCACGGCGCCTTCCACGCTGGCGATCACCAGGCTGGCCAACCCATCCGCCACAGCAGGTTGGTGGCCGTCGGCAATGAAGGCTGCGGCCAGATGCCCCTGCCAGCGCATGAACACCTCTGCGGCGGCCGCGCGCGGTTGGCTGGGAACCGCCTCGACCGGTTCCTCGACCGCGGCGGCCAGCACCGGGCAGCCGGCGCGGAACCCGGAGCGCAGCAGGCGCTCGCGCCACATCGCCAGGAACTGCTGCAGCCCCTGCACGGCTCCGCCTTTCAACAGCTCAACGAGAAGCGCCTCCACCTTGTCGCCAGCCACGTAGGTGGCGCGCGCCAGAAGCTCCTGTTTGCCGCCAGGAAAATGGTGGTAGGTCGAGCCCAACGGCGCCTCGGCCAGCTTGGTCACCTCACGGATGCTGGTGGCATTGAGGCCTACCCGCGCCAGCATCTGTGCTGCGGCATCAATCACCCGTTGCGGGGCATCAGAGGGTCGTGGACTCACGGCGATCGCCTTGCTAAGACAGTCGTCATAGATTAGCGTACCGGCCGTTCTATAACAGTCGTCATAGCCATGAATCTCTGGTTCCGCCTGCTCCATCTACTGCTTTGCAGCCTGTTCCGGCCCAAGCTGGAGGCCCCGTTCGGGGTCTCACGGCTGCAGTTCCGGGTACTGCCCAACGACCTGGACAGCAACCTGCACATGACCAACGGCCGCTACTGGAACATCTTCGATCTGGGCCGGCTGGACCTGATCCTGCGCATGGGCCTGGGCCGGGTGGCGCTGCGCGAGAAGTGGGCACCGATCGTCGGTGCAGGCACCATCCAGTTCCGCCGCGAACTCAAGCCGTTCCAGCGCTTTACCCTGGAAACGCGCCTGGTGGGCTGGGTCGGCTCGCGCGGCATCATGGAGCAGCGCGTGCTGATCGGGCCCGAGCAGAAGATCGCCACACGTGCGCTGCTGGTCACCGGCATCTACGACCGCCGCGCGCGCCAGTTCCTGGGCATGCCGAAGATGATGGAAGCGATCGGCGTGGTCGCCCCACCGTCGCCGTCGCTCAGTGCAGCCGCCGAGGCGCTGCTGGCGGCCGATGCGGCGTTGAAGCAGGACGATGCCTGAGGCACAGATGGGGGCGACCTGCATGGGGCGCTTTCCGCCGCGCCGCAGTAGGCTGATGCCCCAGTACAGGGCGGTAGATCCGCTGCTGATCAGTTTCGATACGCGGTGGTCGACAAGCCTGCCTGCCGCTGCGACCTCTGCTGCAGCGCGCGCTTGACTGCCGCTTCGGCCAGCGGCGCCATCACCGCATAGCCCTTCGCCGTAGGATGCACGCCATCCTCGGCCAGCTGCGGATCGAGCCCTCCGGCGGCATTGGCCATCGGCGTGTGGTAGTCCAGATAGACCAGCTGCTGTGCATCGGCATGGCGCTTCAACGCCGTGTTCAGCGCACGCACCTTGGGCGCAGGCGCGATCCCGGGCATCCATGGGTAATCGCTGACTGGCAGCACCGATGCCAGCACCACGGCGATGCCATGTGCGCGGGCCAGGTCCACCATCGCGTGCAGGTTGTCTTCGATCATCGCCTGCGTGGATGGACCGGTGTTGCCTGCAATATCGTTGGTACCGGCCAGGATCACCACCACCTGTGGCTTCAGCGCCAGCACGTCTTGCGGGAAGCGCACCAGCATCTGTGCCGTGGTCTGGCCGCTGATACCGCGGTTGAGCCAGCCCTTGCCGGGGAAGAAAGCCGCGCTGCCTTCCCTGCCCCAGCCTTCGGTGATGGAGTCGCCGAAGAAGACCACGCGTGGCTGGCCCGGCGCCGCCGCGGGCAGTCGCGCGTTGGCATCACGATAGTGCTGCAGCTGCGGCCAATCAGCCAGGCGCTGCTGCATGAAACGAATCTCATCAGGGCGCAGCTGCTCTACGGGCTTGAGCAGCATCGGATTGACCGCGCCCGTTTCAGCAGCCGCGGTCGGAACGGTCAAGCCAATGCTGAAGGCGATGGCCAACGTTCCGGCAAGCACTACAGGAATACGCATGGAGACTCTCCCGGTTCACGGTGGCAGTCTAACGCCCCGCCCTGTGCTCAGCGTGCAGCCGTACGCGCCGCCACACCCGTGACTTTCGCCGGCATCCACATGCCCGGCGTCCAGCCGCTGGCAGCGAGGATCGCCTTCGGGTTGTCCTGCTGGATCAGCGCACGCACCGCATCACGCTTGTCCTTGGCCTGCAGGTAATACGCCTTGGCGATGCGGTAACCCACCCAGTACCCCAGGTCGTAGGGTTCCTGCGAGCCCGGCTTGTAGTTGTACAGCCATGGCGACAGATCGGTGCTGTCCAGATCCAGCGCGAACGCGCTTTCGATATGCACTTCCCGGCCACGGGTCCAGGCCGCGTGGCGCCCGTTGCCGACGTTGCCGGAAATCAGCTCGGCGATGAACTCGGCGATGCCCTCGCCCAGCGAAACACGCAGCACTGTCGCGCGCGGGTCACCCGGCTCGAAGTCGATCAGGCCGGTCTGCTGGATGTGCACGTATTCGTGTGCGATCACATGCACGAAGCGGTCCTGCACATTGGCATTCATGAAATCGGCTGCGCACAGCGCTTCCAGGCCGATGATCACCCCGCTTTTCGAGGTCAGCCCGACCGGACGGCCACGGCCCACCGCGATGGTCACCGGCGGAAACGCAGCCTGTGGGTAGATCGCCTGCAGGTTGGAAAACACCTGCGTCAGGCGTTGCTTCACCGCTGGCAGTTCGGCCAGGCAGCTTCGTCCCTGCGCATACAGTTCCGGCTGCTTGGCGATGGACTCGGCAATGCGCTCGGGGGTGACCCGGCGCACCTTCGCCAGTTCGGCCAGGCCCGCCGAACCCTCGGCCAGGTATCCACGCAGCTGCGCAACGCTGGGCTTGCCGCCAGCGCTGTCATAAAGTGCATAGAAACGGCTGACATCCTCGGTGAGGATCTGCGGCCCTGCCGGTACCGCTGCGGTGGCCACGCCTACCGCCCCGGCACAGGCCAGGGCCAACAGGCCGCGCAGGATCATGAACATCGCTCCGTCCTTGGTGGAGTGCATGCGAAGCGCGCAATCTATCACTCCGCCCGGCCCACTGCAGCAGGCGGATGCGGGCGCACCGGCGCTGTGCCAGACTCGCTTCGGCACCTGCCATGGAAGATGGAGCACCGCACGATGATGATCGTTCCCGCGTACTGGGCCGAAGCCCGCCTGCAGGCCCGTTTCCGTGGCCGGCCGGTGGTCGTGCGCCGCTTCGGCTGGTCCGACGAAGGCCCTGCCGAGGCGCAGGTGCACGCCGACCGCCGCGCCAACGAAGCCCTCAATGCCATCCTCGCCGGGCAGGTGCTGCCGCGTCGCGAAGTGCGCAGCAACTACGGCGTGGAGGGCGTTCCGATCCGCGAGCAGATCGTGCAGCGCGACGGCGGCGTCATCATCACCCGCAACAGCTACGGTGCGCTCTGCCTCAATACCCCTGACGTGCTGTTCGCCGATATCGACCATGCGCAGCCACCGGCGGGTTGCGTGATGCCCGCTGTCATCGCCGCAGCGCTGCTGTTTGCTGGCGCTATCGTCGGCACCCTGCTGTGGCACTGGCTGGTGGGACTGGTATTGGGCGTGGCGGCCGTAGTGCTGGTGAATGCCGCGATGCTGATGCAGCGCAGGCGGCGGCTGGCCGCCGCCGGTGGCGCCGAAGGTGTGGCGCTGCAGCGGGTCGCGGCCTTCAGCGAACAGCATCCGGACTGGCATCTGCGCGCCTACCGCACGCCAGCCGGACTACGCGTGCTGGTCATGCATGCCACGTTCTCGCCCGAGGACGAGCAACTGCAGGCCTTCTTCAAGGCGCTGGGTACCGACGCCCTGTACGCGCGCATGTGCCGGCTGCAGCATTGCTTCCGTGCGCGACTGACACCGAAGCCCTGGCGCGTCGGCCTGAAATACCGCATCCGCCCACCGGTGGCCGCGTGGTCAGCCGAACAGGCCAACAACCCGGACCGTCTGGCCTGGATTGCCGAATACGAAAAGAAGAGCGCTGGCTTTGCCGCGTGCACCTACCTGCGCAGTTTCGGTGATACCGCGCGCATCCATGCCAAGGCCGAGCACGTGCGTGCGCTGCACGACCGCCTGTCGCACGCGCAGGACCGTCTGCCGCTGGCGTGAGCGCAGCAGGCGCTCAATCAGCGCCCTGTACGAACGGCTGCCCTGCCAGGGTAGTGCCCAGCCGCATCGCGACCTGCTGCCCGCCCTTTTCGAAGGTTGTTGCGCATTGCTTGGCGCCCTTCTGGCATCCAACTTCCGGAAAGCCCTCGAGTGACTCAGGCGCGCCCTGGACCGGACTCGCCTGCCACCCTGCCGCATCCATCAGGCGCTTGGCCTTGGCATAAGGCATGCCGGCAACAATGCCCAGCTGCGCCAGTTCGGAGGGGAGTGATTGCGCATGCAGGATCGGCGTCATCACCAGCGCCAACACTGCGGCGATACGTTTGGACTTCATTGGTGAAACCCCTGGCAGACAGCAACAGGCCTGCAGCGTATCGCAGCTTCCGCACGCCATTGCACCCGCATCACATACGGTTACGCAATCGCAACGGCCGATGACACGAGGTCACCCCGGGGCCGCATCCGGTTCGCTTCGCGCGCGGCCAGCGCATTGCTGGCCGAGTCGAGGACCGCGGAAAGCGCGTCCGGCTCGCTGCGCACCGCGTACATCACCCGGGTGCCGGTCAGCAGCAGGCTGTCGCCTCAGCGACCGCGCTGGCGCTCGATTTCCGCGTGCAGTACCTGCAGCTGCGCCAGGTACTGCTGGAAGATGCCCAGATCCTCCTCGACCAGGCGTGGCCAGTCGGGCTTCGCATTCAGCAACTGCTCGACCTGCTGCTGCGGCGGGCGATCAAACCCTTCGCCCAGGACGGCCAGGTAGCGCTCCCTGAATCCCTCCGGATCCTGCTGGTCCTGTGCGAAGAGCTGCACCGCAATCAATCCGGCATACAGGTAATTGGCCAGGTAAAGCGGATCCTCATACATCAGCCGCTTGGATACCCAGGTGCTGCGCAGCTCGGGATACTGCTCCGATGCGCCGCCATACCGGCCCAGTACCTTCACCGTCATCGCATCAAGCGCGTCTGCGTTGCCAACCTCATCGGCGGCCACTTGCTGATAGATGGACTGTTCCAGATCGGCCTCTTCAGACGATACGAACAGCTGCAGGATGATGTCATCGAGCAACGACTTCAGGTAATACGCCTTGGCACGTGGATCGCTGGCCTGCCGATAGAGCTGATCGCGGAACTTCAGTTCGTTGTAGATGGCGAAGGCCTCGGTCAACCACTTGTTGCCGTTGCGCTGGAACGAGGATGCGCCACCGCGCTGCATCCACTGCCCATGCATGGCATGGCCGGCTTCGTGAGCGATCTGGACATCCCCCTCCAGATCGCCCTGTCGATGACCAACGAACAGCAGCGAAGGCGCGCCAGGGGCGCTGATCGAAAACGCATCCATCGCGCGCCGCCCTGCCGATCCACCCAGATCCATGTGTCCGCCCGCAGGATCGAGCAGCCCGCGCAGCCCTGTCACGTAGTCCGGCCCCAGCACCTGCATCGATGCCGCTGCCGCATCACGCAATTGCGCCAGGTCAAGCGGCGGAGGGATATAGCCCGCATCAGGCAGGCCCATGTCCCAGATCCTTGGGGAGGCCTGGCCCATGCGCTCAAGATGGGTCAACTGCATCTGTTGGTAGTTGCGTCGCAGCGGCGCGTGGCGCGCTACTGCCGCCAGTGTCGCGTCGACGGCGGCCTGATCCAGGCCCATGTGCCGGTAGCTGCGGTCAGGCGCAGTTCCATCGCCCTGCAGTTCCGACGCTTGCTCGTTGAGGCGGACCAGGCCCAGCAGCACCGTTGCCATTTCGCGGCGCCGCGACGCCATTCCCTGCCAGTAAGCACGCCATGCCGCTTCGCGCAGTGAACGGTCCGGCAGGCGGGAAAGGGCTCGCGCATCGGTGCGGCTGTCAAACGTGCCGCCTTCATGTTCGAAGCGCGCAAAGGGCGCCGATTGCAGCAGCTGCCGGTGCAGTCGCCCGAAGCTGTCCAGCGCCGGGTCGGCCAACGTGTCGACCGCATCCACCAGCGCGGCATTGGCCGGCTGCACACCCTCCCGCAACGCCCGTTCACGCAGGTCGGCATGCGGCTCGATCCAGGCAGCCTGCGCGGGCGCATCACGTAATGCCTGCTTGGCAATCGCCGCGATGCGTCCACATGTGCCGGCCACTTCGCCCTGGGTGTTGGCCAGCCGGGCATCATCAGCATTGCGCGCTGCCTGAAGATGCAGGTAGCCATGGTGCCGGAGGCACTCGCCATACAGCTGCTCGGCCTGCTGGAACCGCACGTCTGGCGGCGCCTGAAGGGCCTTGAGGGCATCGGTGCTGCGCTCGAGGTTCTGCCATGCCTCACGTTCAAGGGAGGCGCTGCCAAAGTAGCTGCGGTCATCTGCCCGCAGAGCCTGCGCTTCCACTCCGTGTGTCATCCCGGCCAACAGCGTCGCGATGACAAAAGTGATGGCGCGCATTCCATTGCGATGCATCGATGTCTCCTGGTCCGTTTCCATTCCCAGCTTAGCAGCCCGGGTGGCCCCGCATGCCGCATGGCAGGTGGCTTCCCGATTCCCGATTGCGCATCCGGATCCAGGCCGTCTGCCCACTCACATCCCGAGACAGAAAGGCCACCCGGAGGTGGCCTTTCTGTTCCCTTACTTGGCGTTCTTCACGTAGGTGTCGAACCAGTTCAGCATTTCCGCCACCAGCTGCTCGTTCGATTCCAATGCGGTGTACCAGTGCGGTTCGTTCGGCAGCATCACCAGGCGGGTGGTGCCGCCGTTGCCGCGGATCGCCTGGTACAGCTTGCGCGACTGGAACGGCTCGGTGCCCGGGTTGGCGTCGTCCTCGCCGTGGACCAGCAGCAGCGGCAGCTTGATCTTGTCGGCATAGAAGAACGGCGAGGCCTTCAGGTACACGTCCTGCGCCTGCCAGACCGAGCGGCGTTCGTTCTGGAAGCCGAACGGGGTAAAGGTCTTGTTGTACGAACCGCTGGTCGCCACGCCGGCCTTGAACAGGTTGGTGTGCGCGATCAGGTTGGCGGTCATCAGGCCACCATGGCTGTGACCGGTCACGCCGATGCGGTTGCGGTCGACCACGCCCATGTCCACGGCCTTGTCCACCGCCGCCTTGGCGTCGGCTTCCAGCTGCTCCAGGTAGGTGTCGTAGGCGTTCTTCGGGTCACCCACGATCGGGAACGAGGCGTTGTCGATGATCGCGTAGCCGGCCAGCAGCATCAGGCGGTACGGCTGCAGGCGGGTGAAGGTCTGCTGCGAACCGGACACCTGGCCGGCCTGCGCGGCATTGGCGAAGTCGGCCGGGTACGCATACAGGATCGCCGGCACGCGCTGGCCTTCCTTGTAGCCCGGCGGCGTGTACAGGGTGAACGACAGGTCCACGCCGTCGGCACGCTTGTAGGTCACCAGCTGCTTCTTGATCTGGCGCACCTCCGGGGTCGGGTCGACCAGCTTGGTCAGCGCGGTCGCGGTGGACGCGAACTGCGCCTCGCCGGTCTTCGCATCAGCCACTGCCTCACCCTGCTGGCGGATGAAGGCGTTCGGAGGATCGATCACCGACTGGTGCCAGGTCAGGTAGCGCCCCGGCGTGTTGCTGAAACCGAGGAACTGCTCGTAGGCATCGGCGCTGCTGCGGAACAGGCGCTCGCTTTTCAGCGTGCCCAGGTCGAGGCGGTCCAGGAACGGACGGTCGCCCTGCGGCGAGGCGCCACGGCCGCTCAGGAACACGTGATTACCCTCCTGGCGCACGACCTGTGCGCCGTTCGGCAGGCGGGTAAAGACCAGGTTGCCGGGGTTGCCGTACAGCTCATCGCTGGACATGTCCCACAGCAGGCGGCCTTCCTTCTTCGGCTGGTCCACATCGACGATGCGGGTCTGCATCCAGTGGCGGTTCTCGTCGTTCTCGAACTGGAACGCCACGGCCGGATCGGCAGTCCATGCGAAGCCCTCAAATCGCTGCGCGGTACGGGTGATTTCGGTCGGCTTGCCGTTGAACGGGGCCTTCAGCATCAGCACGCGGTCGCGGTGCGGCACGTTGACCTTCCAGTCGCCCTTGTCCAGTGCCTCGGCATAGACCAGGGTGGCCGGATCGGTGGCACGCCAGTCGAAACCGCGCGGGCCTTCCGGTACGCCGTGCACCGGCACGCGGTCGGCCAGCGGCAGGCTGGCAATCGGCGTGGATTTGCCGCTGGCGATGTCCAGCACGGCCACGTCGTTGGCGAAACGCTGGTAGGTCACCGCATGCGAGTATGGCGCCTTGATCGATTCGGTCAGCACGTGCACGCCATCGGGTGCGGCGCTGATTTCGTTGAACAGCGCCGGCTGCCCGACCGGACGCACGCTGTTGGCGGCGGTATCGACCACGGCCAGCTGCGAGGCACCGTAATAAGCGAACAGCTTCTCGTCATGCACGCTGGTCAGCGTGTCGCGGGCTTCGTAGGTGCTGCTTTCGCCGCTGCTGCCCAGCGACTCCTGCGCGTCCGGGCCGGTCGGTAGGCCACCGTTGGACGGTGCTGGGCCCTGGTTGGCCGGCACCAGCTTCACCAGCAGATTCTGGCTGCCGCCCAGCCACTGCACGGTATAGCCGAAAATCGGGTTCAGTTGCACGTTCGGCACCTGCTTCACCTGGCCGGTGGCCGCATCGCCCACCCACAGCTGCACGCTGGTATCGACCGCATTCTGGAAGGCGAAGTGGCTGCCATCGGCCGACCACAGCGCGCCGGTGGCGCAGCCCTGCGGCAGGTTGACCTTGGTCTCCTTGCCGCTGCCGATGTCGACCAGGGTGAAGTCGGCCACGCAGGCCGGAATGCCGTAGCCACCGGGGGTGTCATGGCGGCTGCGGTTCTTCGGCTCCAGGCGCACGCCGGCCAGCTTCAGGTAAGGCTGGGCGACACGGCTGATCGACGGGTAGGTCTGCGCGGTAGTCAACAGCAGGCGCTGGCCCCCCGGGGCCACGTTCGGCGCTGGCGGCGGCGGCGCCTTCAGCACCTTGAGCAGGTGTTCCGGCGGCTTGGCGTAGTCGGCAAGCGCCGGGCCAGCGGCCAGCAGGCCGACGGTGGCAACGGCAACGGCCGCCGCCAGAGAGGTTCGACGGATCAGCATCCTTATCCCCTGAAGTGTGAATGGGTACCCGGAATCGGGCATGGACCCGAATCTAGCACCGCAGGGGTTGTCGTGAATGGGCCGGAAGGGCTAGTGGCCGGATGGGGCAAAGTGCGGCCCCGGCAGGTGCCGCGGAACTGCCGGCACCTGCCGGGCGTGGCCTGGCACTACTGCTGCGCGTGCAGGTCCCAGGTGGCCAGGTAATCGGGATCGACCACGATCATGCCGCTGGTGCGCATGCGGTATTCCCCAGGCTCGGCTGGCTGGTACTGGTCCAGCATCGGCGGCAGGTAGCGCTCGTGGCCATCATTCTCGTCGGCCAGCACCACGCCCTCGTCGGCGCTGATGCGCAACACCGTGCCGGCGTACTGCTCCAGCCCCTTCACCTGGCCGTCGCCACCATAGCGGGTGACCCCGACCAGTACGACCTTGCCGATCATTTCTTCCGCCTTGGCATCGTCCAAGGCCGGCAGAATGGGAGTGAATTCGTCGCTCATCGGTGCACCTCCGTAGCCTGCAGGACATCGTGGATGAGGTTTCCGCTTCGCAGTGCGCGTCGCTGGCAGCCGAGCAGGTACCCAGCCTGGAGCCTCTGCATCGAGAGTGCCAGTACGCCCATGAACCCAAGGGTTCCTGGAGCACGATGCTGCCATCGCAGGCGGAAGGGACAGGTGAAGGCCGAACTCGGTCCTCGCCGATCAGGGGGTTGCACCTGCACCACGCTAGAATGCGCCCATGCGCACCGTACATGCCCTCCGCTACATCACTCCCTTGCGGGAAGGTGGCTCCCTGCCGGCCGTGGTCGAGACCGACGACGACGGCATGGCCGTGCTGAAGTTTCGTGGCGCCGGCCAGGGCCCGAAAGCGTTGATCGCCGAGCTGATCGCCGGCGAGATGGCACGCACGCTGGGCCTGCCGATTCCGGAAATCCTGTTCGTCGAGCTGGACCGCGAGTTCGCCCGCACCGAGCCCGACCCGGAAATCCAGGAACTGATCCGTGCCAGCGAAGGCCTGAACCTGGGCCTGGACTACCTGCCCGGTGCGATCAACTACGACCCTGCGGCGATGCCGGTGGACGCCGACCTGGCCTCGCGCATCGTCTGGTTCGATGCGTTCACCAGCAACGTCGATCGCACCACGCGCAATCCCAACCTGATGGTGTGGCATCGAAAGCTGTACCTGATCGATCACGGTGCGGCCATGTACTTCCATCACGACTGGGCCAACGCCGGCGATGCCTGCGAAAAGCCGTTCGTGCTGATCCGCGACCACGTGCTGCTGTCGTTCGCCAGCCGCATCGCCGAGGTGGATGCCGAACTGGCCGCGCGCCTGACCGATGCCGAGATCGAGCGCATCGTCGGCCTGGTGCCGGACAGCTGGCTGGTCAACGAGCCGGCATTCGACAGTCCGCAGGCCTATCGCCAAGGCTACATCGACTATCTCAAGCATCGCCTGAAAGTGCGTGCGGTGTTCGTGCAGGAGGCCATCCGTGCCCACGCTGCACACGTATGACTACGCGGTCATCCGCGTGGTACCGCGGGTGGAACGCGAGGAATTCATCAACGTCGGGGTGATCGTCTCCTGTCCTGGCGCGCGTCATCTGGAGGCGGCCATCGAGATCGATCCTGCGCGCCTGCGCGCCTTCGCGCCGGCGCTGGACCAGGAGGCGCTGCAGCCGTGGCTGGATGCGATCGTGGCCATCTGCCGCGGCGACGCCAGCGCCGGCCCCATCGCGCAGTTGCCCGCGCGAGCGCGCTTCCATTTCCTTACCGCCAAGCGCAGTTCGGTTGTGCAGATGTCGAGCACGCATGTGGGCCGCACGGCCGACCCGGCGGGTGTGGTGGAACACTTGATGACGAAGATGGTGCGGGTACCGGCACCATCCGAGTAACGTCGATCGGGTAGAGTCGACTGTTAGTCACT
This sequence comes from Stenotrophomonas sp. YJH_SMC_37, assembly GCF_059370035.1. Lineage (NCBI taxonomy): Bacteria > Pseudomonadati > Pseudomonadota > Gammaproteobacteria > Lysobacterales > Lysobacteraceae > Stenotrophomonas > Stenotrophomonas sp. YJH_SMC_37. Next base: position 441,792 of record NZ_JCAFTG010000002.1, on the reverse strand, counting down.
AACGCGCGCAGCGTGGGCTCTTTGGCTGTGGTTGAGAAAGGCAGTCGACTAACAGTCGACTCTACCCAGTCGACTCTACCCGGTAGACGCCACCCGGCCGGTGCCATCACCATTCGCGCTCGCCTGCCGGCTCAAGCTCGCTCAACGGCCAGCGGCACCATCCATACGGATGGTCACCGATCTGGGCGGCAAGACCGGCTCGAACGGGATTTGCCAGAATGTAGCCGGCGTGCCGCTGCAGCGATGCGTCACTGCGGATCGCATGGTCGTGATAACCCGCCTGCCAGATTGCACCCTGCTTCCCTCGCCGCCGGTTGATCAGAAAACTGCTGCGCGCCTTGAAGCGCTGCACGCAGTAGCCCAGCGAATGGCCACGTAGTTGAGCCAGCCAGTGGATGTGATCCGGCATGATCACCCAGGCAAGCGACGCAGTCAGGCCTTCCCGATCCATCGATCCAAGGAGCTGCATGGCAAGGTCGGCATTGGCAGGGCAATCGAAGACGCGATGGCGGTTCCTGCACACCATGGTGATGGTGTAGACGTTGCCGACGATGGATCGGCGGCCGGCAAGCAGTTGAGGGCTGGGCATGAGTTCGAGAATGCCCGCCAGGATGGATTCCCGACATCGGTTCATTGCCAACGCCAGGATCAGGGATCATCTCGATACAGCGTCCGGGGATGTGGAGTCGCCCGGGTAGCGTCGACTGTCGCGCGAAGCTGGGGCTTTCCAGCGCGGGAGAAAAGAGCAGTCGACTAACAGTCGACTCTACCCGGTCGACTCTACCCAATCGGTTATACCCTGTCGGCACTACCTGGGCAGCGCAAATGCCATCACGTAATCGCCCTTCGGGGTCTCCATGAAGTGGTGGCCGCCGGCCATGATCACCACGTACTGGCGGCCGGCCTGCTCGTACACCATCGGGTTGGCCTGCCCGCCCGCTGGCAGCTTGGCATGCCACAGCTCCTTGCCGGTCTTCAGGTCGATGGCGCGCAGCAGGTCATCTGTGGCGGCGGCGATGAAGATCAGGCCGCTGGCGGTCACTACCGAACCACCGTTGTTCGGCGTGCCGATCTCGATCGGCAGGCCGGAACGGATGCCGAACGGACCATTGCCGCGCGCACTGCCGAACGGGCGGTCCCACAGCAGCTTGCCGGTGCGCAGGTCGATGGCACGGATGCCGCCATAGGGCGGCTGCTTGCACAGCAGGCCGGTGAATGGCAGGCGCCAACCGGCGTTGACGTCGATGGCATACGGCGTGCCGACCTGCGGATCGCCGGCGCCCTCGCCACCTCCCTTGTCGGCGCGGATCTTCTCGCGCGGCAACCAGCCCAGCCGGTCGGCCTCCGCGCGTGGCACCAGCCGGTTGTAGTTGGGCATGTCGTTGTAGTTGGCTACGATCACGCCGCGTCGCGTGTCGATGGACACGCTGCCCCAGTCCGAGCCGCCGTTGTAGCCGGGGTATTCGATGGAATGGCGCTCGCTGCTCGGCGGCGTGTAGAAGCCTTCGTAGTACGCCTTGCGGAACTGGATGCGGCAGACCAGCTGGTCGATCGGGGTGATGCCCCACATGTCACGCTCGGTCAGGTCATGCTCGCGACGCAGCGTGTGGTACAGCGAGAACAGCTGGGTGGGTGAACGCTGCTCGGGCTCGACGCCACCCACCGGTACCTTGCGCTCTTCGGCAGCAGTCAGCAGCTGGCCGTTGCGGCGGTCGAGAATGTAGATGTCACCCTGCTTGGTCGGCAGCAGGATCGCCGGCACCTTGCCTGCAGCCGTCGGGTAGTCGATCAGGCTGGCCTGCGAACCGAGGTCGTAGTCCCACACATCCTTGCGCACGGCCTGGAAATGCCAGGCCGGCTTGCCAGTGCTAACCTCGATCGCCACCAGCGAGGTCGAGTAGCGGTTCTGGTTTTCAGTGCGTGAGCCACTCCAGTAGTCACCGGCTGAATTGCCCAGCGGCAGGTAGACCAGCCCGAGCGCCTCATCACCGGTGGCCGTGGTCCACATGTTCGGGGTGCCACGCGTATAGGTCTGCTCGCGTGGCGGCAGTCCGCTGCGCTCGTGCTGGTCCATGTCCCACGCCCAGCGCAGCTTGCCGGTGACCGCGTCGTAGGCCTGGATCACGCCCGACGGCGCATCGCGGCGCTGCCCATCCAGCACCTGGTGACCCGTGACGATCACCCCACGCACGATGGCCGGTGGCGAGGTGATCGAAACATAGCCCGGTGGGACCTCGCCCATGCCCAGGGTGATGTCGACCTGGCCGTTGTTGCCGAAATTCACGCACGGACGGCCGCTGTCCGCGTCCACTGCAATGATGCGCCCGTCCAGCGTGCCTTCGATGATGCGCGCCCAGCACGCCGGACGGCTGCCGGGTGCGGCGCTGCGGGTGACCGTTGGCGGTGGCTCGGGAAGGGCCAGATCCGCAGCGGCATCGGCCAACGCCGCATCGGCAATGGTCGGCGTGCTGGGCTGCTCGTAATAGCTCACGCCACGACAGGCGGCGGTATACGGAATCGAAGCATCCCTCACCTTTGGATCGAATCGCCACAGTTCCTTGCCACTGGCGGCGTCGAGTGCGATCAGGCGGTTGCGCGCGGTGCACAGGTACACGCGGTCGCCGACCTTCAGCGGCGTGGTTTCCGCACCCCAGCGCTTGTTCGGCATGTCGCCAGTACGGAACTGCCAGGCCAGCTGCAACGTGGCCACGTTGGCCGGGGTGATCTGCTGCAGCGGCGAGTAGCGGGTGCCGGCATTGCTGCGCCCCCAGGCCGGCCAGTCGCCTTCGGCGGGCTGGTCAGCCGGCTGCAGGCCAGTGGTATCGCGCGTAGGTTCCAGTCCGGCACTGGCTGCGCCTTCCGGGAATGGCAAGTGCCCATCCACTTCGCCATGCGGGGCGAAAGCCAGACCGAAGGCCGCCACGAACACCAGCATCAGCACGCCCGCCACGCTGCGCGACAGGCGTTTTGAAACCGGCTCGCGAAGGGTCGGCGCGAGCAACGCCAGCACGATGCCGAGCGCGGTCACCAGGCCCAGCCGCGGCACCCAGCGCCAGTAGTCGCTGCCTGACTCCCACCAGGTCCACAGCAGCGTACCAATGAACACCAGTGCGTACAGCAGCGCCCCGCTGCGGCGGTTGCCGAACAGCAGGATGCCGCTGGCCAGCAGGCCGAATCCTGCGATGGCGTAGTACGCCGAACCCCCAAGGCTGAGCAACCACGCCCCCAAGCCGCCGATGACCAGGCCGAGCACGACCAGCAGCAGCGACAGCACGGTGACAAGGGGATGCCGGGAGGCGCGGGCGGGAGCGGACTGCGGCGTGGCGGACATCGTCGATCTCCGGGGGCAGCATGCGCCCTTATCCCACCGCCGATGTGAAGCGCGCGCGTATTTTCTGGGTGGACCTGACGGGGTGATCGTCGGCTGGGTGATTGTCGGCTGGGTGATTGTCGGCTGGGTGATTGTCGGCTGGGTAGAGTCGACTGTTAGTCGACTATCGCGCGCAGCGCGGGCTTTTCATCGCCCTGCGCAGAGCAGTCGACTGACAGTCGACTCTACCGCAGCGATCGGAGCATCCACCACGACCGGAAGATCCGCAGAAATGACGACGCCGGCACAGGGCCGGCGTCGTCGGGTACCTCAGGCTCGCGGCGGGATCACTCCTGCGCGGCGTCCTCGCTGCTGGCCGCAGCCGGTGCGCCTTCGGCCGCGGCCGGGGCAGCAGTCGCCACCTCGTCCTCGTCCTCTTCGATGGAGGCATCCATGCGTTCCACCGCTTGCAGCTTCTCGTCCTTGGACAGGCGGATCAGGGTGACGCCCTGGGTGTTGCGGCCGACGCGGCTGATTTCCGAGCCACGTGTACGCACCAGGGTGCCGCCATCGGAGATCAGCAGCACTTCGTCATCCGAACCCATCAGCACCGCAGCGACCAGCTTGCCGTTGCGCTCGGTGGTCTGGATGCCGATCACGCCCTGGGTGCCACGACCCTTGCGCGGGTAATCCGGCAGCGGGGTGCGCTTGCCGTAACCGTTCTCGGTGGCGGTCAGGATGTACTGCACGCTCGCGTCGTCGGCGCCGTCGATCACCGCATCGCCATTGGCGGCGGCTTCCTCGACACCGTTGTCGTCCTCGTTCTCGTCCTCGATGCCACCGGCACTTTCGGCCACGATCAGGCTGACCACTTCCTCGCCGGGCGGCATCTTGATGCCACGCACGCCGGTCGCGGTACGGCCCATCGAGCGGACCTTGTCCTCGCCGAAGCGCACGGTCTTGCCGTTGGAGGCGAACAGCAGGATGTCGCGCTCACCGTCGGTCAGGCCAACGCCAACCAGCGCATCGCCCTCGTCGAGGTTGATCGCGATCTTGCCGCGGGCCAGACGGAAGGCGAACTCGCCCAGCGGGGTCTTCTTGACCGTACCGTTCTTCGTAGCGAAGAACACGAACTGGCCATCGGCGTACTCGCGCACCGGCAGCACGGCCTGCACGCGTTCGCCCGGTTCCAGCGGAATCCAGTTGATGATCGGACGGCCACGGGCGTTGGAACCCGCTTCCGGCAGCTGGTAGACCGGCAGCCAGAACACCTTGCCCGAACTGGTGAAGGTCAGCAGCGTATCGTGCGTGTTGACCAGCCACAGCTGTTCGATGAAATCCTCTTCCTTGGTCGCCGCCGCACTGCGACCACGGCCGCCGCGGCGCTGCGCGCGGTACACGCTGACCGGCTGGCGCTTCACGTAGCCGGCGTGGGACACGGTGACCACCACGTCTTCCGGCGCGATCAGGTCCAGGATGTCCAGGTCTTCTTCGCTGTGGCGGATTTCGGTGCGACGTTCGTCGCCGAACTCGGCCTTGACGTTGACCAGCTCCTCGCGGATGACCTGCAGCAGGCGATCGGGATCTTCCAGGATGTGGATCAGCCCGGCGATCACTTCCAGCAGCTGCTTGTACTCGTCGGTCAGGCGGTCCTGCTCCAGCCCGGTCAGGCGGTGCAGGCGCATTTCCAGGATCTGGGTGGCCTGGATCTCGGTCAGCTGGTAGCCGCCCTCGACCAGGCCGACGCCCTTGGGCAGGTCTTCAGGACGCGATGCTTCGGCACCGGCGGCACCCAGCATCGCACCGACCAGGCCCGGCTCCCACACGCGTGCCAGCATGCGCTCGCGGGCTTCATTCGGGTTCGGCGAGGTCTTGATCAGTTCGATCATCTCGTCGATGTTGGCCAGTGCGACGGTCAGGCCTTCCAGCACATGGGCACGGGCGCGCGCCTTGCGCAGCTCGAACACGGTGCGGCGGGTGACCACTTCGCGACGGTGGCGGACGAACGCCTCCAGCATCTGCTTGAGGTTCATCAACTGCGGGCGGCCATCGACCAGCGCCACCATGTTGATGCCGAACACCGATTCCATCTGCGTCTGCTGGTACAGGTTGTTCAGCACAACCTCGGCAGATTCGCCGCGCTTGATCTCGATGTAGATGCGCATGCCGTCCTTGTCGGACTCATCGCGCAGCTCGCTGATGCCTTCGATCTTCTTTTCCTTGACCAGCTCGGCGATCTTCTCGATCAGACGCGCCTTGTTCACCTGGTAAGGAATTTCGGTGACGATGATCGATTCGCGGCCGTTGTCGGCCACTTCGATATCGGCCTTGGCACGGATGCGCACGCGGCCACGGCCGGTGCGGTAGCCAGCGACGATGCCGGCAGTGCCGTTGATGATGCCGGCAGTCGGGAAATCCGGGCCCGGGATGTATTCCATCAGGCCGTCGACATCGATGTCCGGGTTGTCGATCAGCGCGATGCAGGCGTTGATCGATTCGCTCAGGTTGTGCGGCGGGATGTTGGTCGCCATGCCCACCGCGATGCCAGCCGAACCATTGACCAGCAGGTTCGGGAACCGGGTCGGCATGACCGTCGGCTCCAGTTCCTTTTCATCGTAGTTGGGCTGGAAATCGACGGTTTCCTTGTCGATGTCCGCCATCAGCTCATGCGCCAGGCGCGACATGCGCGCCTCGGTGTATCGCATCGCCGCAGCGGAGTCGCCGTCGATCGAACCGAAGTTACCCTGGCCGTCGACCAGCATGTAGCGCAGCGAGAACGGCTGAGCCAGGCGCACCAGCGTGTCGTATACCGACTGATCGCCATGCGGGTGGTACTTACCGATGACATCACCGACGATACGCGCCGACTTGAAGTAAGGCTTGTTGCTGTGCGCGTTCAACTCGTTCATCGCGAACAGCACGCGACGATGCACCGGCTTGAGGCCGTCGCGCGCATCCGGGAGCGCGCGGCCCACGATCACGCTCATGGCGTAATCGAGGTAGCTCTTGCGCATCTCGTCTTCCAGGTTGACCTGGATGATTTCCTTGGCGGTTTCTGCCATTCGGGTTCCGTTGTCTGGTAGCGGTCCAGTCCGGCGCAGCCCTCTGCGGGAGGGGGTCGCGCCGGAACCTCGATTCAACCTGTGGATACTACCACAACAGGCCGTTTTCCGCCTCCCTTCATGGGGATTTTACCGGCACAAATCAGGAACTTAGGGCCCCATACCGCCCTGTAAAGCCGAGCCCATGCTCGGCTGCGGCGGATTCGCTGGCTGAGCCGAGCATGGGCTCGGCTCTACAGACATCCTCGATCCTGTCCCGCCTCAGCCGTCGAAGGCGGTGCGCATGTTGTGGGCGGTCGGGTTCAGGATCACCCCGCGCTCGGTCACGATGGCGTCGATCAACTCGCCCGGGGTGACGTCGAACACCGGGTTCCAGGCGGCGATGCCCTCGGCCACGGTGCGGGTCCCGCCCACGCCGTACAGTTCGCCCGGATCGCGCTGCTCGATCTCGATCTGGCTGCCGTCCACGGTGTCCATGTCCACCGTCGAGGACGGCGCTACGACCATGAACTTCACGCCGTGATGGCGGGCCGCGATGGCCAGCTGGTAGGTGCCGATCTTGTTGGCGGTATCGCCATTGGCGCAGATGCGGTCTGCGCCGACGATCACCCACTGCACGGCGCCGGTCTTCATCAGGTGCGAGGCAGCCGAATCGGCGATCAGGGTAGCGTCGATGCCATCCTGCTGCAGTTCCCACACGGTCAGGCGAGCGCCCTGCAGCCAGGGCCGGGTCTCGCCGGCAAACACGCGGGCGATGCGGTGCTGGGCCATGCCAGCGCGGATCACGCCCAGCGCCGTGCCGAAGCCTGCGGTGGCCAGCGAGCCGGTATTGCAATGGGTCAGCACGCCGCTGCCGGCCTCGATCAGGCCAGCACCCAGCGCCCCCATGTGGCGGTTGGCGGCCAGGTCTTCATTGGCAATCGCCTGCGCTTCCGCCTCCAGCAACGCCTTCCAGTCTGCGCCGGCGGCGTTCAGGCAACGGCGCATGCGCGCCAGCGCCCAGGCCAGGTTGACCGCCGTCGGGCGCGACGCATTGAGACGCTGCAGGGCCGGCTCCAGCTGCTGCAGCGCATGCGCGCCATCGGCGGCCTGCACCTCGCGTGCCGCCAGCACCACGCCCCACGCGGCGGCAATACCGATCGCCGGCGCGCCACGCACGGTCAGCGCGTGGATGGCGCTGGCAACCTCGTCACTGTCATGGCAGACCACGTGCTCGACCACGAACGGCAGCTTGCGCTGGTCCAGCAGTTGCAAGGCATCGCCGGTCCACAGGATCGGGCGGATGTGGTCGTAACGGGCGTAGTCGATGTCGGAGGCAGTGTTCATGGGCCCATTGTAGGGCCACGCCCCGCGTGGTTGGAGCCTGCCCCGGCTCAATTCACCGAGAATTCGGCGCGGCAGCCGCCGTCCACCCAGATCCCGTTGCGGTTCCAGCCCCAGGTGCTGCCTTCCTCGCAGGGCGTGCTGGACAGCTGCTCGGAGACCACAGCACCCACCGAAATGCTGGCGCCGCAGAAGCGGCGCTTCTTCGACTTCGATTCGCAGGTCAGGCGGCGCGGCACATCGACGAAGCGGCCCTCCTCGTCGGCCACCTCGAAATCGCCCTGGCAGCCACGGCTGGTCCAGACTTCATTGCGCTTGTAGCCCCATCCCTGGCCTTCGCGGCACGGCAGCACCGACAACTGGCGAAGCAGGCGCACCGGCGCGCCATCCAGGCGTACCGGGCAACTCTGCGGACGGCCATTGGATTCGCAGCGCACCACGCGGCGCACCAGGCGCTTGCCTTCCGTTGCCGCAGGCGCCGCACCCTGCGCACGGCGCGCCCGGAATTCGGCGCGGCAGCCAAGGGTGACCCACACGCCGCTGCGGTCGGTGCCCCACTCGCTGCCGCGGATGCAGCTGTTGCTCGACAGCTGGCGCACCAGATCGACGCCGTTGTCCACATCGATATCGCAGTGCACCCAGCCCATGTCGCGCGATTCGCAGGTCACCACTTCGCCGTCATAGCCTGCCTGCTGGGCCGACGCCGATGACGGCAGCCAGGTACCCCAAAGCGCGATGGAGTACACCGGTGCCGCCACGACCGCAAACCACTTGACCAATGCCTTCCCCAACAGGAGTGGACGAATTCCGATGCCAGTGTCCCGCATCTGCCGTGATAAGAGCATCATCCCGCTTACCGAAGCAAGCGCGGAAACGCGGCAATCCGTTCAGTCTTCAACGTTCAGGAACGTGCGCCGCACTCACGCGTGGGCAAAGTCGTAGGCCAGCACATCAGCAATCCGCGGCGTGCGGTTCATCGCCATCAACAGGCGGTCGACACCCACCGCCACCCCGGCGCAGGCGGGCATCGACGGCAGCGCCAACAGCAGCGCCTCGTCCACGGCCGGTAGCACCTGGCCGCGCTCGTGGCGGCGCTGCAGATCGCGCTGGAAGCGCGCGCGCTGCTCGTCGGCGTCGTTCAGTTCGTGGTAGCCGTTGGCCAGTTCCACCGCGCCCAGGTACAGCTCGAAACGTTCGGCCAGCGGGGGCGTGCCCGGGCGGACGCGGGCCAATGCTGCCTGGCTGGCCGGCCAGTCGTGGACCACGGTCATGACATCGCCATCGAAGCGCGGCTGGATACGGTGGGTCATCAGCAGATCCAGCCAGTCATCGCGGGTCAGCCCGACCGGGTCAATGTGCACCTCGCCCAGCGCGGCACGCAGCGCGGCCTCATCGGCCTCGAACGGATCCACGCCCACGTACTGCTGGAACAGCTCCCGGTAACTGAGCACATGCAGCGTCGCATGGCGCCCGACCAGGGCCAACGCCTGGCCTACCAGCTCGGCGGTTTCCTGCACCAGCCGGTGGTGGTCCCAGCCGACCCGGTACCACTCAAGCATGGTGAACTCCGGGTTGTGGCGGCCGCCGGCCTCGCCATTGCGGAACACCCGGCCCAGTTCATAACAGTCGCCCACGCCGGCAGCGAGCAGGCGCTTGAGCGGATACTCCGGCGAGGTGCGCAGCCATCGGCGGCGTCCGCCGGCATCGACATGGCCGGTGAAGTCGGTATGGAAGCTGTCGATGTTCGGCTCGGTGTTGCCCGCAACCGACAGGATCGGCGTCTCCACCTCGAGCACATCGCGCTCTGCAAAGAAGCGGCGCACCAGCGCATTGAGCGCGGCGCGCTGCTGCAGCGCGCGCAGCAGGGCCTCGCTCACAGGATGCCCTCCGGGCGCGGATGGTCGAGCGGCAGGGTCAGCAGATCGCGCGTATCGTCGATGTAGCCGCTGGCCAGGTACAGGCGCCGTGCCAGTTCGTTGTGGTGGTTCACTTCCAGGCGCAGGCGGCTGACGCCACGACCGCGAGCGCGCTGTTCGCAGATGGCCAGCGCCTGCTTGCCGCGGCCACGCCCACGCGCGCGATGGCTCAGGTACAGCTCGTCCAGCAGCATGAAGTGGCCGCCCTGTTCCAGGCTGAAGCCCATCGCGATCACCGCGTAGCCGACCACCTCGCCCGCCTCGTCCAGCCACAACAGCACTTCGCCATTGCGCGGATCGGCCAGCAGCGCGTCCACGCCGCGACGCACGCGCGCGTCATCGAAGTCGATCCTGTCTTCGGCGTAGAACTCGCGCATCAAGGTGATCAACAACTCCTCGTCGGCACGGGTGGCCAGGCGGAAATCCAGTGGGGCGGTCTGCATCGGTGTTCCTTTGTGCTGCATGCCAGGCGCGGCACCCGGCGGGATCGTCATTCGTGTTCGGCAAGGTAGGCCAGCAGGCGTTCCTCGTCCCACACCGGCACGCCCAGCGACTGCGCCTTGTCCAGCTTGGAGCCGGCCTCGGTGCCGGCGACCACGAAGCTGGTTTTCTTCGACACGCTGCCGGAAACCTTGGCGCCCAGCGCCTCCAGGCGCTCCTTGGCGACATCGCGGGTGAGCTGGGCCAGGGTGCCAGTGAGCACAACGGTCTGCCCGTCCAGCGGGCCCGCCACGATCTCGGCCAGCGCCGGCGCCTTGGCCAGGATCTGCTGCATCGCCTTCTCGGCCGCCAGCAACATCTCGCCATGGCCATCGGCATCGAGCCACTCCGCCAGTCCGCGCGCGGTGTCATCGGCCAAGCCGGCATTGACGAACTGGCCATGCTCGGCATCGAGCACCGCCTGTGCCCCCGGGAGCGCTGCCACCAGTTTTTCGGCGCGCAGACGGGTGATGCCGGGGATCTCCGATTCGACCAGCAGCTGCGCCAGGTCCAGTCCCTCGCGCAGCTTGGCACTGGGGGCATGTACATCGCTGATGCGCACCTGGCCGACCTGCAGCAGGTCATCGATGGCCTGCTGGTTGCCCTGCTGTTCGAAGAAGTGACCGAGCGAGCGCGCCACTTCGCCACCGATGTCCGGCACGCGCTTGAACAGCGGCCACGGCAGATGGCGGATCAGTTCCAGGTCGCCGAACCACTGCGCCAGGGCCTTGGCGGTGCTCTCGCCAACGTGTTCGATGCCGAGCGCGAACAGCAGGCGTTCCAGCGTGGCGGCACGACTGGCGTCGATTGCTGCGATCAGGTTGTCGGCCCACTTGGTGGCGATCTTCTTCGTGTTCCATTCGAAGCTGGCGGGCTGTGCCAGCGCCTGCGCGCGCCAGCCCGGATCGCTGCCGTCCAGCTTCAGCACGGCGTTGAGTACCGCGCCACTGCCCTCGGCGGGCAGATGCGGTTTCAGAGCAGCGGCCAGTGCGGGCGGGTCTTCCGCATCCAGCACCAGCTTCAGGTGCAGCAGCTGGTCACGACTGAGCCGGTACAGGTCGGCCACGCTCCTGACGATGCCGGCGTCGACCAGGGTTTCGATGTACTTGTCGCCCAGGCCATCGATGTCCATCGCGCGACGCGAGGCGAAATGGGCAATGGCTTCCTTGCGCTGCGCCGGGCAGGACAGTTCGCCCGAGCAGCGCCATGCTGCTGCCCCTTCCTCGCGCACGATCTCCGAGCCGCACACCGGGCAGCGCGTCGGCATCTGCCACGGCATAGTGCCCTGTGGGCGGCGATCGAGGATGACGCTGACCACTTCCGGGATCACGTCGCCGGCACGGCGCACGATCACGCTGTCGCCCACGCGCACATCCAGGCGTGCGATCTGGTCGGCGTTGTGCAGGGTGGCGTTGGACACGATCACGCCGGCCACGGCCACCGGTGCCAGTCGCGCGACCGGTGTTGCGGCACCGGTGCGGCCGATCTGGATCTCGATGGCCTCTACCGTCGTGCTCTGTTCCTGCGCCGGGAACTTGTGCGCGATGGCCCAGCGCGGCGCGCGCGAAACGAAGCCCATGGCCTGCTGGCCGGCGCGGTCATCCAGCTTGTAGACCACGCCGTCGATGTCGAACGGCAGGCGATCGCGGCGCTCACCGATATCGCGGTAGTAGCCGAGCAGGCCATCAGTGCCCTCCACCACCTTGCACAGCTCGCTGACCGGGAAGCCCCAGGCGCCGAGCTGGGCCAGGGTGCCCGAATGGGTATCGGGCAGCTCGCCGCCCTGCACTTCACCGGTACCGTAGGCAAAGAAGCTCAACCTGCGCTGCGCACTGATCTTCGGGTCGAGCTGGCGCAGCGAACCGGCCGCCGCGTTGCGCGGATTGGCCAGCACCTTGCCGCCGTGCAGGCGCGCACGCTCGTTGTAGGCCTCGAAGTCGGCGCGGGCCATGTACACCTCGCCGCGCACCTCCAGCACATCCGGCCAGTCCTTGCCGTGCAGGCGCTTGGGAATGTCGCCAATCTCGCGCAGATTGGCCGTCACGTCCTCGCCGGTCGTGCCATCGCCACGGGTCGCGCCGAGCACGAAATGACCGTCCTCGTAGCGCAGGCTGATCGCCAGCCCGTCCATCTTCGGCTCGGCCGAAAACCGCAGGCTGCGACGCCCCAGCCGCTCGTCAATGCGGCGCACGAAATCAGCCACCTCCTCGTCGCTGAACGCATTGGACAGCGACAGCATCGGCACAGCATGGCGCACCTCGGCGAAGCGGCCGGAAGGACGCGCACCGACCTGCTGGGTCGGGCTGTCGGCGCGGGCCAGTTCAGGATGTTCGCGCTCCAGTGCTTCCAGTTCGCGCACCAACCGGTCGTAATCGACGTCGGGGATCTCCGGCGCGTCCAGCTCATGGTAGGCGCGGTTGGCCTGGGCGATCTGCCGGCGGAGGTCGTCGGCGCGTTCGGCGGGGCTGGGACTCATCGGGATCCGGTGGTTCTGGGATGGCCGGGGATTCTACCGCGCCCGGCCGTCAGGCCCTGTAACGCCCTGCCTTCGCAGCGTCGAGCCATGCTCGACGGCCGCTCCCCTGCCCTGGTGGCCAACCTTCTCCCCTCCCGGCAGGTGCCGACCTTCTCCCCGCCCCGGCAGGTGCCAACCTTGGTTGGCACACCTGCAGCCGAGCATGGCTCGGCACTACAAAAAGCGGGCTTGCCGCCCACCGCGACCAGCGCTAGCGTGCGACGGTCTGCCCTTCGGAATCGTGCCCGTGACCCTGCCTGCTTCCCGTCGACGCTTCCTGCAACTGGCCGGTGCTGGCCTCGCCGTCGCTGGCAGCGGGCTGCCGCAGCTTGGCCATACCCAACCGGCGACAGCCGCCGCTCCCGCCCCCGCCGAAGGTGCGGTGCTGCTGAATTTCAACGAATGTCCCTACGGCCCCTCGCCTGCAGCCCAGCAGGCAGCACGCGACAGCATCGCCGGATGCGGTCGCTACCGCTTCGCGCTGGCAGGCCAAGTGCGCGATGCCTTCATCGAGCAGGCGCGCATCCCGGCTGATCACGTGCGCCTCTATCCGGGTTCCAGCGAACCGCTGAACCGTGCCGCCGTGCTGTGGACCGGGCCGCAGGCGGGACTTGTAGTCGCCGACCCGACCTTCGAGACGCTCGGCGAGGTCGCCGCCGCCCACGGTGCGCATGTGCAGAAGGTGCCGCTGCGCGAGGACGGTGCGCATGACCTGCGTGCGATGGTCGCTGCCGCGCACGCGCGCCCGACCGGGCTGCTGTATGTGTGCAACCCGAACAATCCGACTGGGTCGATCAGCCCGCCAGATGAGCTTGCCTGGCTGCTGGCCCACAAGCCCGCATCGACCCGCGTGCTGGTCGACGAGGCCTACCTGCAGTACAGCGATCAGCCCAGCCTGATCACCCAGGTGACGCAGCGCGATGACCTGATCGTGCTGCGCACGTTTTCCAAGCTGTACGGCATGGCCGGCCTGCGCCTGGGCGTGGCGGCCGCACATCCCGACCGTCTGCGCGAACTGGCCAGCCTGGGCGACAACCCGCTGCCGGTTCCGGCGCTGGCGGCGGCACTGGCCAGCCTGCGCGACCCGCAGCTGATCCCCCAGCGGCGCCTGCAGAACGCCACGATGCGGCAGGCCACCATCGCCTGGCTCGGCAAGCGCGGGTTCAGCTGCGTACCCTCGGAGGCGAACTGCTTCATAGTCGACGTGCAGCGCGATGGCAGCGCGTTCGCCAAGGCAATGGCGGAGAACGGCGTGGTGATCGGGCGCAGCTGGCCGATCTGGCCGCAGCGCGTGCGCGTAACGGTCGGCACCGAAGAGGAGATGGCCGCATTCCGCCGTGCGTTCGCCAAGGTGGCCGGCGTACCGGCCTGACCCTGTTGGTAGGGGCGAACCTTGGTTCGCCCCATCCACGCATGGCGTGGATCTACTGTTGTGGGTGCCGACCGTTGGTCGGCACACCATGGCGCTTACCAGCGAGGGGTCTTGGTCAGCGGCGGTGCCTGGTGCTGGCGGTCGTAGGCGCGCAGCTCGTCACGGATGTGCGCGATGCGTTGGCGCCCCAGGGCGTTGCGGCTGTCATCCAGCACCACGCCATCGAGCAGCTCGGCCATGCGCTGCACGGTCGGCAGCATCTTCTCCCAGGCGTCCAGCGCGGTCAGCGGCGCCGGCAGCGTCAGGAAGAATGCGATGGCCGGGGTTTCCATGGCGCGGATGTTTGCCATGTCGAAGCTGCCCGGCTTCATGATGCTGGCCATCGAGAAGATCGGCCCGCGTTCGGGGTGGCCTTCCACCAGGCGGTGGAACACGTTCATGTGGCCGAACACCAGGCCGGTCTTCTCTGCGGCCACCACGATGTCCTCGCCACGCAGCTGCTCGCCGGCCCGGGCGGCCACGAACAGCGAGACGATCTTGTCGAAATCCTGGGTGGCGCGCTTGCCGAGGTCGCTGGCGCCCGGGTCGGTATCGGTCAGGCCGAGTTCGGCCTGCTCGCCCTCCGTGCCCATGCCCGGTTCGACGCGACCCTCGGCCACGGCGACGCCGTCGTCGCCCAGCACCGGCTCACGGCGCTCGCCACTGGTGGGCTCCGCGCTTTCCACGCGGCGCCCCTGGGGCTTTTTCTTCGGACGGCCAAACAGGAAGATCGCGGCGATCAACAGCAGGCCGGCGGCCAGGATGCCGATGCGCAACAGTGCCGTGTCGGACATTCGATAGGTTCTCCGGCTAGTTCATTCAGGTAACTAGGATGGCACGTCAGGCCGCGCCCGCCAATCGCGCGGCCTCTTCCAGGTCCACGCTGACCAGGCGGCTGACGCCTGGCTCACGCATGGTCACGCCGGACAGCTGGTGCGCGGCCTCCATCGTCGCCTTGTTGTGGCTGACGAACAGGAACTGCACCTTCTCGCTCATTTCCTTGACCATGTTGGCCAGGCGGCCGACGTTGGCTTCGTCCAGCGGTGCGTCCACCTCATCCAACAGGCAGAACGGCGCCGGATTCAGCTGGAAGATGGCGAACACCAGCGCCACCGCGGTCATCGCTTTCTCACCGCCGGACAGCAGCGAGATGCTGGACACGCGCTTGCCCGGCGGGCGCGCCATGATGGTCACGCCGGTATCGAGCAGGTCTTCACCGGTCAGCTCCAGGTAAGCATGGCCGCCGCCGAACAGGCGCGGGTACAGCGCCTGCACGCCGGCGTTGACGCGGTCGAAGGTGTCCTTGAAGCGGCCGCGGGTCTCGCGATCGATCTTGCGGATCGCGTCTTCCAGGGTTTCCAGCGCTGTGGTCAGGTCGGCGTGCTGCGAATCCAGGTAGTCCGAGCGCTGCGACGCCTCGCCATACTCGTGGATGGCCGCCAGATTGACCGGCTCCAGCCGGCGCATTCGAGCATCGATCTGGTGGACCGCCTGCTCCCAGTCGCCCAGGCGGGCATCCTCGGGCAGTGCGTTGAGCACGTCCTGCAGCACGAAGCCGGCCTTTTCCACCGCCGCTTGCAGGGTGTCGGCACTGAGCACCAGCGCCTGCTGGTCGAGCTTGCGCTGCGAAATGCGCTCGCGCTGGACCAACGCCTGCTCGTCGCGCTGGTGGCGGGTCTGCTCGTAATTGCGCAGCTCAGCGTCGATGCCGTCCAGCAGCGTTCGCGCCTCGGTCAGCACGCGATCGGCGCGCACACGCTCTTCCAGCGCATTCTGGTGCTCAGCCTGCAGTGCTTCGATCGGCGAATCACCTTCGTCCAGCTGCGAATGCAGTTCGCCCAGCCGCGAATCCAACTGTCCACGTTGGGTGCCCATGCGTTCCAGCGCCTGGCTCAACGAGGCCAGCTGCGCCCGCTGCGATTCCAAAGTCAGGGCCAACGAATGCGCGCGCTCGCGTACCGCGCGGGCGGCATCGCGGGCCAGGTCGCGGGCTTCGGTCAGCTGGCGGCGTTCGCCCTCCAGCCGCTGCCGGGTCGACTCCAGGTCGCCCATGCTGCTGACCGCACTCTCCAACCGCGAGCGTGCTTCACGCGCCTGCTCGTTGTTGGCTTCAATGGTTTCCTGCAGCTGCTTCAGCTCGCCTTCGATGCGGTCGATGCGCGTGCGCGCCGCCTCCACCTTGCCCTGCTGGCCCTGCAACTGGCCGGCCAGTTCGGAGACCGCACGATGGGCCTGGTACAGCGCGCGCTGCGCGTCTTCACGCTGCTGTTCGGCAGCGTGCAGCTGCTCACGGAAACCGGCCAGCTGTTCTTCCAGCTCGGCCTCGCGGTCCTGCAGCTGTTCGATCTGCTCGCGAAGTTCCTGGATCTCGCGTTCGCGCAGCAGCGCACCCTGCTGGGCCGCGCCGGAGCGCGATACGCGCAGCCAGCCCTGGCCCAGGCGCTCGCCACCCTGGGTGATGACCGAATCACCTTCCGGCAGGCTGCCCTGCAACGCCTTCGCTTCGGAAAGGTCCTTGGCAGCATGCAGGTGTGCCAGCAGGCGACGGATCGCCACCGGGCCACGCACGCGCGCGGCCAGCGAGGTCGGGGCGACCTTCAGCTCGTCATCGCCGTTGGCGACCAGCGCAAGGTGACCATCGCCGAGCTCACCCAGGGCATCGACCAGGCTGGCCGGGTCATCGACCAGCACACCTTCGATCAAGTGGCCGAGCGCGCTTTCCACCGCGTTTTCCCAGCCGGCATCCACGTCGAGGCGCTCGCCGACACGCGCCGCAGAATCCAGCCCCCGCGCCTTCAGCCACGCGACTGCCGCGCCCTGCTCCTGGCCCAGCGCGGCCTGCTGCAGGGCCTCCAGCGAGGCCAGGCGGCCACGCAGGCCGTTGGCCTGCTTGCGCAGTTCGGCCAGTTCGTTCTGGCCATTGCGCTGCTGTTCCTGCACCGCCGCCACGCCCTGCTTGCGCAGCTCGACGTCTTCGCTCAGCTCATCCAGCGCAGCCTTCTGCGTGTCGTGTTGCAGGTGCAGCTGCTCGAAGGCCTCTTCCAGCGCATCCACATCCAGCCCGGCGCGCTCGGCGGCCAGGGCCTCACGACGCCGGTCGGCATCGAGGATCTGCTTGTCCAGATAGTCCACGCGCGTGCGCTCGACATCGCCGGCGCGCGAGGCTTCCGAACTCTGCGAGGTGTGCTGTTCCCAGCGCTGCTGCCAGCTGGCCAGCCGCTCTTCGGCCTCGCGCAGGCTTTCCTGCTTGATCTCGTTTTCTTCCTGCAGTGCTTCCAGCTGCGGAGTGGCGGCCTCCACCGCCTCACGCAGCACCCTCAGCCTGGCCTCATCACCGCTGATGTGCTGCCCCAGTTCGGCCAGGGCCTGCTGGGTTTCATCGCGTGCCTTGTGCAGGCGCTGCGACAACTCGCGCTGGTGCTGGATCTGCTGTTCCAGGCGCGCCAGCGTACTGCCAACCTGGTAGACCGCCGCCTGTGCGGTGTTGAGCGCGTCGGCAGCCTCTTCGCGCCGCGCGCGCGAGGTTTCGATGCGGGCTTCGGCATCACGCTGGTCGGCGATCAGCTGCTGCAGCCGCGTTTCTTCCTGCGACAATCCTTCGCGCAGCTTGGACAGGCGTCCGTCGAGGCCGCGGAATTCCAGCGCCTTCCACTCGGCGTCCTTGACCCGGCGCTCTTCCTGCAGGGCCTGGTACTGCTCGGCCTGCTTGGCCTGGCGCTTGAGGTGCTCCAGCTGCTTGCTGATCTCGTCGCGCAGGTCGCCCAGCCGGTCCAGGTTCTCGCGGGTGTGGCGGATGCGGGTCTCGGTCTCCTTGCGGCGCTCCTTGTACTTGGAGATGCCGGCCGCCTCTTCCAGGTACACGCGCAGGTCTTCCGGGCGTGCCTCGATGATCTGGCTGATCATGCCCTGCTCGATGATCGAGTAGCTGCGCGGCCCCAGGCCGGTGCCGAGGAACAGATCGGTGATGTCGCGGCGACGGCACTTGGTGCCGTTGAGGTAGTAGTTGCTGGTGCCGTCGCGGCTGACCGTGCGCTTGACCGAGATTTCGTTGAACGAGGCGTACTCGCCCGAGATCGTGTGGTCGGAGTTGTCGAAGATCAGCTCGACGGTGGCCTGTGACACCGGCTTGCGGGCATTGGACCCGGAGAAGATCACGTCGGTCAGCGAGTCGCCACGCAGGCGGCTGGCCGAACTCTCACCCATGACCCAGCGCACGGCGTCGATGATGTTCGACTTGCCGCAACCATTGGGCCCCACCACGCCGGTCATGTTGGTCGGCAGGTGCAGGGTGGTCGGATCGACGAACGATTTGAAGCCGGACAGCTTGATCGTGGAAAGACGCATAGGGGTTCCGGACTGGGGCCGGCAAGCGGCCTGCGTTTACCCTCCAAGTCATTGATCCTGTTGGGATCGATGACCGTGGAACGGGTGTGACGCCCTGAGTATACCGATGTGGCCGTGTTCTACGAATGGACGTGGAACATTGTCCAGCCCTGCCCCGTCGGCCCGGCCGGCCTCGACACCCTGGAGCGGGAGCCATAAAACAAAACGGGCACCCTTGCGGGCGCCCGTTCTGCGGTGATGCCAGGCCTTGCGGCGTGGGATCAGGCTTCGGCGACGACGACGACCTTGACGGTGGTCTCGACGTCGGCGTGCAGGTGGATCAGCACGTCGTATTCGCCGATGTTGCGGAAGGCGCCTTCGCCCAGGATGACTTCGCTCTTTTCCAGCGGCAGGCCGGCGGCGGTGAAGGCCTCGGCGATGTCGCGCGGGCCAACCGAGCCGTACAGCTTGCCTTCGGTCGAAGCGTTGGCGGCGATGGTCACGCTCGCGCCTTCCAGCTTGGCCTTGCGGCCTTCAGCGTCGGCGTGGATGGCCTGGGCCTTGGCTTCGTATTCGGCGCGCTTGGCTTCGAACTCGGCCTTGTTGCTCTCGGTGGCCGGCACGGCCTTGCCCTGCGGCACGAGGAAGTTGCGGCCGTAGCCCGGCTTCACATCAACCAGGTCGCCCAGGTTGCCGAGGTTGGTGACTTTCTGCAGGAGGATCAACTGCATGGTATTGCTCCAGATAAGTTATTCGTTAGCGAGGCAACGCCCCGCAACAAAGGCTGTCCGAATAGCTGGCACAGCGGGGGCGGCGTCGGGCCGCCCCGCCTGCATCAGACGTCGTGGTTGTCGGTGTACGGGATCAGGGCCAGGAAGCGAGCGCGTTTGACGGCGGTCGCCAGCTGGCGCTGGTACTTCGACTTGGTACCGGTGACGCGGCTCGGCACGATCTTGCCGTTCTCGGTCAGGTACTGGCGCAGGGTGTTGAGATCCTTGTAGTCGATCTCCTTCACACCTTCAGCAGTGAACTTGCAGAACTTGCGGCGACGGAAGAACTTGGACATGGGAAGGCTCCTTAGGCGGCGGAAGCGGCGTCGTCGCCGGCTTCGTTGTCAGCGGTGTTGTTGGACTCGCCTTCTTCGTCGTCACGACGACGGCGCTCACCGCGCTCCGGCTTGTCACCCTTCTCGTCCTTGCTCTTCATGATCAGCGACTGCTCGGTGTCAGCCTCGTCACGCTTGATGACCAGGTTGCGCAGCACGGCGTCGTTGAAGCGGAAGCTCTCGGTCAGTTCGTTCAGAACGGCCTGGTCGGCTTCGATGTTCATCAGCACGTAGTGGGCCTTCACCAGGTTCTGGATCGGGTACGCCAGCTGGCGGCGGCCCCAGTCTTCCAGACGGTGGATGGTGCCGTTGCCGTTCTCGACCAGCGACTTGTAGCGCTCGATCATGGCCGGGACCTGCTCGCTCTGGTCCGGGTGGACCATGAACACGATTTCGTAATGACGACTCATGTTTTTTTCTACCTTTCGGATGTGGCCTTGCGGCCGGACAGCCCCCCGTCGTTGAGACCGCGGTGGGGCAAGGGTTCCCGCCAGGGAGGCAGGAAGCCGCGCATTATGGCGCAGATGGGGTGGCCGGGCAACCGGTGGGCCACCTGACACCCTGAACCGGGGGCGAGCGCCCAGCCAACCCGGGTTGGGCGCTACCAGAACGATCAGGCCCCGGCCGGCCGTCAGGCCTTGTCGGCGTCAGTGGTGAAGCTCTCGCCGCAGCCACACTCGGCGGTGGCGTTCGGGTTGCTGAACGTGAAGGTCTCGCTCAGGCCGTGCTTGCCGAAGTCGATCACGGTGCCGTCCACCAGCGCCAGGCTCTTGGCGTCGACATAGATCTTCACGCCGTCCTGCTCGAACACGGTATCGCCCTCGCGCTCATCGCGGGCCAGGTCGGTGATGTGGCCCCAGCCGGAGCAGCCGGTCCTGGTCACGCCGAAACGCAGGCCCAGCGCGCCGGGGGTCTGGGCGACAAAGCGCTGCACGCGCTCGAAGGCAACGGGGGTCAGGCTGACGGCCATGGGGCTACTCCAGAGGTACGGGGACATTATAAGGAGCTGTGGCTGCGAAAAATGCCTCGCAAGCAGAACGCTGCAACCGGTAAACTCCCGTGTTCACAGATCGAGTCGATCAGCAGAGGATTCAAGTCATGACGGTGGTCAGCGTTGAACATGCGCTTGCCGGGAAGATCCCGGAAGGCGGCGAAGTCACGGTACGCGGATGGGTGCGCACGGTGCGCGGTTCAGCGAATCTGGCCTTCGTGAATGTGAGCGACGGCTCCTGCTTCGCCCCGATCCAGGTCGTGGCCAACGACACCCTGGGCAACTTCGACGAGATCAAGCGACTGACCAGCGGCTGCTCGGTCATCGGCACCGGTACCTTGGTGAAGTCGCAGGGCAAGGGCCAGTCGTTCGAGATCCAGGCCAGCACGCTTGAAGTGGTCGGCTGGGTCGAAGACCCGCTCACCTATCCGATCCAGCCCAAGCCGATGTCGCCGGAGTTCCTGCGCGAAGTGGCGCACCTGCGCCCGCGCACCAACCTGTTCGGGGCGGTCACCCGCATCCGCAACTGCCTGGCCCAGGCCGTGCACCGCTTCTTCCACGAGAACGGCTTCAACTGGATCAGCACCCCGATCATCACCACCTCCGACGCCGAAGGCGCCGGCCAGATGTTCCGCGTGTCCACCCTGGACATGGTGAACCTGCCGCGCGACGAGAAGGGCGCGATCGATTTCAGCCGCGACTTCTTCGGCAAGGAAACCTTCCTGACCGTGTCTGGCCAGCTGAACGTCGAGGCCTATTGCCTGGCGCTGAGCAAGGTCTACACCTTCGGCCCGACCTTCCGCGCCGAGAACAGCCACACCACCCGCCACCTGGCGGAGTTCTGGATGATCGAGCCGGAAATCGCCTTCGCCGACCTGGCCGAAGACGCACGCCTGGCCGAAGAGTTCCTGAAGTACCTGTTCCGCGCGGTGCTGAACGAGCGCAGCGACGACCTGGCCTTCATCGCCGAGCGCGTGGACAAGAACGCGATCACCAAGCTGGAAGATTTCATCAACGCACCGTTCGAGCGCATCGACTACACCGATGCGGTCAGCCTGCTGCAGAAGTCCGGCAGGAAGTTCGACTTCCCGGTGGAATGGGGCCTGGACCTGCAGACCGAGCACGAGCGCTGGCTGACCGAGGAACACGTCGGCCGCCCGGTGGTGGTGACCAACTACCCGGAGCACATCAAGGCCTTCTACATGCGCCTGAACGACGACGGCAAGACCGTTGCCGCGATGGACGTGCTGGCCCCGGGCATCGGCGAGATCATCGGCGGCAGCCAGCGCGAAGAGCGCCTGGACGTGCTGGATGCGCGCATGGCCCAGTTCGGCCTGGATCGCGAGCACTACAGCTGGTACCGCGATTTCCGCCGCTATGGTTCGGTGCCGCACGCCGGCTTCGGCCTGGGCTTCGAGCGCCTGGTGGTCTACGTCTGCGGGCTGTCCAACATCCGCGATGCGATCCCCTACCCGCGCGCCCCGGGCAGCGCGGACTTCTAAGCCCCAAACGACCACGGAGGTGCTGCCCCCATGACCCTGTTCTTCGCCCTCTGTTTCGTTGGCGTTGCAGTGGCCGGGTTCAGTGCCTTCGTGATCTTCTGGCCGCTGACCCTGGTGCACGTGCGCGACCGCCATCCGGCGCTCGCCGAGCGCTTCGGCAGCGGCGCCTTCCTCAAGCCCGATGCCCTGGCCTGGCTGCTGCGCCGCGACTATCGCCAGCAGCCGGACCGATCATTGTCCGGGCTGGCGACGCCGGCCTGGGTATCGCTGCTGACCCTGCTGGCCGGACTGGGCATGGCTGCCCTGCTCTGGCTGGCCTCGCTCTGGTAACACATCCATGAATGACATCACCACTTCGCGCGACAGCTGGTGGCTGGCCAGCCTCGGCAACACCCTGATCTGGGCACGCCTGCGGGTGCGCCCTGCCGGCACCGCCGAAGTGCTCGACAGCGACGGCAACACGCTGAGCTATGACAGTGAAGACACCGCCCGTTCGCAGCTGTTCGACGCTGAATTCGTCGAGTATGACGGCCTGGACGAGGAGGACGCGCTGGTGCGCGGCTTCAGCCTGCACGAAGTGCAGCCGCCGCAGGCCGACAGCGACGAGGGCCTGCGTGGCCGCATGATCCAGTCGCTGGGCGGGCGCGCCTGACCCTGGCATGTTCACCCCGCGCGCCTTCGCCGAGACCGACCTGCTCTGGCTGGACCGCCTGCTGGCGCGCGATCCGTTCGTCAGCGTGCTCACCCCGGGCAGCGATGGCCTGCCGGAGCTGACGCGGATGCCGGTGTTGTACCGGCGCGAGGGCGAGCGCATTGAGCTGCGCGGGCACTGGGCCCGCGCCAACCCGCAGTCGCGCCACAGCGGTGCGGCCAAGGTACTGGTCGATGGCCCGCACGGCTACGTCTCGGCCAGCTGGTATCCGGACAAGGAGCCCGCCGCGCGGGTGCCGACCTGGAACTATGCGGCCGCCGAGCTGCGCGGCCAGCTGCACACCTTCGACGACACCGATGCGCTGGCCGAACTGGTCGGCGCGATCAGCGACCGTTTCGAAGCCAGCGTCGGCCAGGCCTGGCGCTTCGATGCCGCGCGCGCCGAACACGGCGCGGAGCTGCGCGCCATCGTCGGCTTCCGCTTCCAGGTTGAACACGTGCAGCTGAAGCTGAAGCTGAGCCAGAACCACCCCGATGCGAACCAGCGTGCCGTGATCGCCGAACTGGAACAGCTGGGCACCCCTTCCTCCACCGAGTTGGCGCAGTGGATGCGCTGGCACCGCGAACAGGCCACCCCCAGCGGCTGAACGCCCCCGATTCCCGCGACGACGCAGCCGGACGGCTGCGGCGCGCCCCCACCCGACGCCAGGCATCCGAACATGAAAGACATCCACAAGCTGCTGCAGAACAACCGCGACTGGGCCGACCGCATCGAGAAGGAAGACCCGGACTTCTTCCACCAGCTGGCCAAGCAGCAGCATCCCGAGTACCTGTGGATCGGCTGCTCCGATTCACGAGTTCCGGCCAACCAGATCATCGGCATGGCACCCGGCGAAGTGTTCGTGCACCGCAACGTTGCCAACGTGGTCGCCCACACCGACCTGAACTGCCTGAGCGTGGTGCAGTACGCGGTGGACCAGCTGAAGGTCAAGCACATTCTGATCGTCGGCCATTACGGCTGCGGCGGCGTGCACGCCTGCCTGCACAATACCCGCGTCGGCCTGGCCGACAACTGGCTGCGCCACGTCGGCGACGTCGTTCAGAAGCACCAGGGCATCCTCGATGCGATCGAAGACGATGAACTCAAGCACGCCCGCCTTTGCGAGCTGAACGTGATCGAGCAGGTCGCCAACCTCTGTCGCTCGACCATCGTGCTGGACGCCTGGGCCCGCGGCCAGAAGCTGATGGTGCATGGCTGGGTGTACAGCCTGAAGGACGGTCGCGTGCGTGAAATGGGCATCGACGTAGGCTCGCTGGAAGAGCTGCAGCCGGCATATGAGAAGGCACTATCCTTCGTGCCGCGCAAGGGCCGTCGCGACTGATCCCCCACGGATGACCACCATGCTCGCTTCGCCGATCAACCTGCACGCCTGGATCGAAGAGAACCGCCACCTGCTGAAGCCGCCGGTGGGCAACAAGATGATCGACAACGGCGATTTCATCGTGATGGTGGTCGGCGGGCCGAATTCGCGCACCGACTATCACTACGACGAAGGCCCGGAGTGGTTCTACCAGCTCGAGGGCGAGATGGTGCTGAAGGTGCAGGAGGACGGTGCGGTACGTGACATCCCGATCCGCGCCGGCGAGGTCTTCCTGCTGCCGGCGAAGGTGCCGCACTCGCCGCGCCGCCCGCCCGGGGGCATCGGCCTGGTGGTCGAGCGCAAGCGCCTGCCGCACGAGAAGGACGGGGTGATCTGGCACTGCGAACGCTGCAACCACAAGCTGCACGAAGAGTTCTTCGCGCTGCAGAACATCGAGACCGACCTGCCCAAGGTGTTCGCGCGCTACCACGCCAGCCTGGAACTGCGCACCTGCAGCCAGTGCGGGCACGTGGATCCGCTGCCGGTGCCGGCGGCGGGCTGAAAGGCCGGTGGGCATGGCGATTGCTGTTACCTCCGCCGGGCACGGCCCGGCGCTACCGATGCGCGTGATCCCCAGGTAGCGCCGGGCCATGCCCGGCGAGCGCGCCGCGCGGCAGGCACGCCGCCAAGCGCTACACTGGCGGTCCCGTTGCAGCCTGTTGCCCGACCATGTCCGACCTGCTCAGCCGCACCCACGCCATTGCCCTGGACGCCGCCGATCCGCTGCGTCCGATGCGTAACGAATTCCTGATTCCGCGCCATGGCGGCGGCGAGCAGACCTACTTCGTCGGCAACTCGCTGGGCCTGCAGCCGCGTGGCGCTCAGGCCGCGGTGCAGGAAGTGATGAAGCAGTGGGGCGAGCTGGCGGTGGAAGGCCACTTCACCGGCCCCACCCAGTGGCTGTCCTACCACCGCCTGGTGAGCGCGCAGCTGGCCCGCGTGGTCGGTGCGCTGCCCAGCGAAGTGGTGGCGATGAACACGCTGAGCGTGAACCTGCATCTGATGATGGTCAGCTTCTACCGGCCGACCACGCAGCGCCCGGTGATCCTGATGGAAGCCGGCGCATTCCCGACCGACCGCCACGCGGTCGATGCACAGATCCGCTTCCATGGCTTCGACCCGGCCCAGTGCCTGGTGGAAGTGCAGCCGGACGAAGCCAACGGCACGATCTCGCTGACCGCGATCGAACGCGCCATCGCCGAGCACGGCCCGCGCCTGGCGCTGGTGCTGTGGCCCGGCGTGCAGTACCGCACCGGTCAGGCCTTCGACCTCGATGCAATCACCCGCGCCGCACGCCTGCAGGGGGCGCGCATCGGTTTCGACCTGGCGCATTCGGTGGGCAACCTGCCGCTGCGCCTGCATGACGTGGCGCCGGACTTTGCGGTGTGGTGCCATTACAAATACCTCAACAGCGGCCCGGGCGCGGTTGCCGGCGCCTTCGTGCACGAGCGCCACCATCGCGACACCACCCTGCCCCGATTCGCTGGCTGGTGGGGCCATGAGGAAGCCACCCGTTTCCAGATGGCACCGCAGTTCACCCCGGCCATCGGTGCCGAAGGGTGGCAGCTGAGCAATCCGCCCATTCTGGGGCTGGCACCGTTGCGCGCCTCGCTGGACCTGTTCGAGCGAGCCGGCATGGACGCGCTGCGCAGCAAATCGCTGGCGCTGACCGGCATGCTCGAAGCACTGGTGCGCGCACGCCTGCCGCAGGTGCTGGAGATCATCACCCCGGCAGACCCGCAGCGCCGCGGCTGCCAGTTGTCGCTGCGCGTGATCGGCGGCCGCGAGCGCGGGCGCGCCCTGTTCGAGCACCTGCGCAGCATCGGCGTGCTCGGCGACTGGCGCGAGCCCGACGTGATCCGCATCTCGCCCACCCCGCTCTACAACCGCTACCTGGACGTGCACCACTTCGTCGAGGAAGTGGAAGCCTGGGCCGGCCTTTGAGCCGGACCCTCCCCTACTGCTGGACAGTTCGTTGATCGCACACGCCTCCCGCTCGTTGAGCATTATCGGTGCCGGCCTCGCCGGCTCCCTGCTGGCCATCCTGCTGTCACGCCAGGGCTGGCGCATCACCTTGTACGAACGCCGCGGCGATCCGCGCGTGGCCGACTACGAGAGCGGCCGCTCGATCAACCTGGCGCTGGCCGAGCGTGGGCGCAACGCCCTGCGCCAAGCCGGTGTGGAAGACGAGGTGATGGCGCGCGCGGTGATGATGCGCGGACGCATGGTGCATCCACGCGACGGCGAACCGCAGCTGCAGCGCTATGGCCGTGATGACAGCGAAGTGATCTGGTCGATCCACCGCAGCGACCTGAACACCACGCTGCTGGAACTGGCCGAACAGGCAGGGGCCACCGTGCATTTCCATCGCCGCCTGCACACCGTTGATTTCGATGCCGGCTACGCCCGCTTCATCGATGACCGCGATGACAGCCCGCACGACATCCGCTTCGACACCCTGATCGGTGCAGACGGTGCCGGTTCGGCGCTGCGTGCGGCAATGAACCGGCGCGCGCCGCTGGGCGAGGACATCGCCTTCCTCGATCACTCCTACAAGGAGCTGGAGATTCCGCCGGCCGAAGACGGGGGCTTCCGCATCGAGCGCAACGCGCTGCACATCTGGCCACGCGGCCACTACATGTGCATCGCCCTGCCCAATCATGAAGGCACCTTCACCGTCACCCTGTTCCTGCCCAACCAGGGCGATCCCAGCTTTGCCACGATCAATACCGGTGCGCAGGCCGAGGCGCTGTTCGCTCGCGAGTTCGCGGACGCGCTGCCGCTGATCCCGAACCTGCGCGTGGATTGGGAACAGCACCCGCCGGGCCTGCTCGGCACGCTCACCCTGGAGCGCTGGCACCAGCAGGGTCGCGCCGTACTGATCGGCGACGCCGCGCATGCAATGGTGCCGTTCCACGGCCAGGGCATGAACTGCGCGTTCGAGGATTGCGTTGCGCTGGCCCGTCACCTGATGGAGGCGGATGACCTGGAAAGTGCGTTCGCTGCGTTCGAGGCCGAGCGCAAACCCAATGCACGCGCGATCCAGCAGATGGCGCTGGAGAACTACCTGGAAATGCGCGACCGCGTGGCCGATCCCTCGTTCCTGCTGCAGCGCGAACTGGAGCGGGAACTGCAGCGGCGCTGGCCGACCCGCTTCGTACCGCACTACACGATGGTCACCTTCCTGCACACGCCGTACGCCGAAGCGCTGCGCCGTACCGAACTGCAGCGCGATTTGCTGGTGGCGGCCACGGTCGGCCACGAGTCGCTGGACAACATCGACTGGGCGGCGCTGGAAGCGCAGATCCACGCGCAGCTACCGGTCCTGGAGGGTGCGCACTGATGGCTGACAGCTTCCTGTTCTACGACCTGGAAACCTTCGGCCAGGATCCACGGCGCACCCGCATCTCGCAGTTCGCCGCCATCCGCACCGACGCCGGCCTCAACGAGATCGACACACCGGTCAGCTTCTTCGTGCGCCCGGCCGATGACCTGCTGCCCTCGCCGATGGCCACCCTGGTCACCGGCATCACCCCGCAGCAGGCCTTGGCCGAAGGCATCAGCGAGTCCCAAGCCTTCGACCGCATCAACGAACTGATGTCGCGACCCGGCACCTGCGCCCTGGGCTACAACACGCTGCGCTTCGACGATGAATTCGTCCGCTACGGCCTGTTCCGCAACTTCCATGACCCATACGAACGCGAGTGGCGCAACGGCAATTCGCGCTGGGACCTGCTGGACATGCTGCGGCTGATGCGCGCGATGCGCCCGGATGGCATCCAGTGGCCGCTGCGCGAGGACGGTGCCACCTCGTTCAAACTCGAGCACCTGGCCGAAGCCAACAACGTGCGCGAGGGTGATGCGCACGAAGCGCTATCCGACGTGCGAGCCACGATCGGCATGGCACGGCTGTTCAAGCAGTCGCAGCCGCGCCTGTGGGACTACGCCCTGAAGCTGCGCGACAAGCGTTTCGTCGGCAGCCTGCTGGATGTCACCGCGATGACGCCGGTGCTGCACATTTCCATGCGCTACCCCGCCAGCCGTCTGTGCGCGGCGCCGGTGCTGCCGTTGTCCGTGCACCCGACGATCAGCAACCGGGTGATCGTGTTCGACCTGGACGGCGACATCGACGACCTGCTGGCCCTGCCGGCCGAGGTGATCGCACAGCGCCTGTACCTGCGCGCCAGTGAACTGCCCGAGGGCGTGGCACGGGTGCCGCTGAAGGAAGTGCACCTGAACAAGGTGCCCGCCCTGGTCGCCTGGAACCACCTTCGTGGCGACGACCACGCGCGCCTGGGCCTGGACGTGGCCGCGATCGAGGCCAAGGTTCAACGGCTGCGCGGGTTCGCCCCTCAGCTTGCCGAGAAGGCGCGCCAGGTCTACAACCAGCCGCGCGCGGCCACCGTGGCCGACGTCGATGCCTCCCTGTACGACGGCTTCCTCGGCAACGGCGACAAACCGCTGCTGGCGCTGGCCCGCACCACCGCACCGGAGCAGTTGGCCGCGCTGGAAGGCCGCTTCCGCGACCCGCGCCTGCCGGAGCTGCTGTTCCGCTACCGTGCGCGCAATCATCCGGACAGCCTCGCGCCGGCTGAACGCCAGCGCTGGCAGGATTACCGGCGCCAGCGCCTGCTGGGAGACGGCGGCCTGGGCGAACTCAACCTGCCCCAGTACCAGCAGCAGCTCGATGCGCTGGCCGCCGAGTCGCCCGACGACGCGCGGCGCCAGGCCCTGCTGCAATCGTTGCGCGACTGGGGCCAGCACCTGCAGGAGACCTTGTGAGTACCTATTTCTCGGACGCCAGCTTCAAGTTCCTGCGCAGCCTGGCGCGCCACAACGAAAAGGCGTGGTTCAACGACCACCGCCAGCAGTACGAAGAGCATGTGCGACAGCCGTTCCTGCGCCTGTTGGGTGATCTTCAGCCAGCCCTTGCCGAGGTCAGCGAACACTTCCGCGCCGATACCCGCGGCGTCGGCGGCTCACTGTTCCGCATCCACCGCGACGCGCGTTTCTCCAACGACAAATCGCCTTACAAGACCTGGCAGGGTGCGCGCCTGTTCCATGAGCGCCGTCGCGAAGTGGCCGCGCCCTCGTTCTATCTGCACCTGCAGCCAGGCGAGAGCTTTGTCGGTGCCGGCCTGTGGCACCCGGAACCGGAAACCCAGCGCCGCGTGCGCCACTTCATCCTCGACAATCCGGGCAGCTGGAAGGCCGCGGCCCATGCACCTGCGCTGCGCAGGCGCTTCGAGTTCGAGGAGAGCGAAAAGCTGGTGCGTCCGCCGCGCGGCTTCCCGGCCGACTTCGAGTTCATCGACGACCTCAAGCACCGCAACTGGGTGATGTGGCGCCCGCTGGATGACGCCACCATGACCGGCCCACGCCTGCTGTCCACGCTGGGCAAGGATCTGGCCGCGCTCGGCCCGTTCGTCGACTATCTGTGCGCAGCGCTGGACCTGGAATTCTGATGCCGTTGGCGCACCAACGGCGCACGCTGGGCCGCACCGGCCTGGCGGTTTCGCCGGTCGGCCTTGGGTGCTCCGGCTTCTGGGGGCATCGGCGCTTCCCGGAGCAGTCGGCCGCGCACGTCGTCGAGCATGCACTGGCACAGGGCGTGAACCTGTTGGACACCGGTCACAACTACTCCGGTTTCCACGCCGAGCCGCGGCTGGGCCGCATCCTGCGCTCCTTGCTCAAGCAATACCCGCGCGATTCGCTGGTGATCTCCAGCAAGGGCGGCACGCTGACCGGCCAGGCCGGCGTCAGCGGCGCCGAGCAGCGCAATTTTTCGCCAGCGGCCATCACCGCCAGCTGCGAAGCCTCGCTGCGCAACCTCGGCCTGGATTACCTCGATATCTACCAGCTGCACGGTGCCAGCCAGCACGACATCAACGATGACCTGCTGGCCGCACTGCAGCGACTGCGCGAACGCGGGCTGATCCGGCACACCGGCATCAATACGCACACGGCGTCGACCCTGTGCTGGATGATCGACCATCCCACGCTGTTCGACGTGGTGCTTCTGGACTACAACGCCCTGCAGCAGGATCGTGAACCCCTCATCGACCGGCTGCACGCGGCCGGTATCGGCGTGCTGGCCGGCACCGTGCTGGCGCAGGGCCACCTGCTGCCATCACGGGCCCGCCTGCCGCGCCCGGCCGACGCCTGGTACCTGGCCAGAGCCTGGCTCAAGCCAAGCAGCCGCTCCCTGATGCACAGCGCACGCCGGATGCGCCACACCATCGCCGCCATCCACAGCCAGCGCCCCGCCCAGACCGCGTTTGCCTACGCCCTGGGCCATCGCGGCGTCGCCAGCGGCATTCTGGGCACCACCCGCACCGGCAGCCTGGACGAAGTGCTGGCGACGCGCCTTGAGGCGCTGACCCCGGCGGAACGGCAACAGCTGGTCGATGCCTTCGGTGATGGCCGTGGTTCGCCCAGTCAGTGAGTCTTCACCCCGCACTGCCGCCGTTGCGGCAGTCTGTCCGCCATGAAGAAACTCTCCGCACTGGTTGTGCTGCTGGTCCTGGCCCTGGCGGCCTGGTGGTTCGGCGGCCCCTACCTGACCGTCAATGGCCTTTCCAAGGCCATCGAGCAGCGCGACACCGCGCGCCTGGAACGCTACGTCGATTTCCCGCGCGTGCGCAGCAGCCTGCGCGCGCAGCTCAATGACTACCTGGTGCGCCAGGCCGGCCCGGACGTGGCGGCCAGTCCCTTCGGTGCCCTGCTGTACGGGCTGGGCGACCAGCTGGGCGGTGCCGCGGTGGACACCATGGTGACCCCCACCGGGATCGGCGCGATGCTGCAGGGCCACGTGCTGTGGAAGCGCGGCCGCAATGAACTGCAGGGCGGCGATGCCTTCGGCCCGACCGAACCGGCGCGACCGTTGAAGCATGCCGAACACCATTTCGAAGCGCTGGACCGCTTCGTGATCGATGTCGATCGCGGTCCCGGCCAGCCGCCGATGAAGGTGGTGCTGGAGCCGCAGGGGCTGCGCTGGAAGGTGGTGGATCTGCAGTTGGGGATGTCGGGCAGCCCTTGATCGGACCCGTGGCCTGACGGCAGTGCCAACCAACGGTTGGCACCTGCCGGTCGAATCCGCCCTATCCCTCGTTGGCGACGCCGTGCGGTACGTGGCCGGCAGCCACATGCTCGCGGGCGCTGTCGATGTTGTGCTGCGAATCGTCGAAGAAGATGTCGGCGCCGAACGCCTGCAGGAACGGCCCCTTGTGCCGGCCGCCGAGGAACAGCGCTTCGTCCAGGCGCACGCCCCACTCGCGCAGGGTGCGGATCACCCGCTCATGGGCCGGCGCCGAACGCGCAGTCACCAGTGCGGTACGGATCGGCGCGCTCTCGCCGGCAGGGAATACTTCCTGCAGCGTGTGCAGCGCTGACAGGAAGCCACGGAACGGACCGCCGCTGAGCGGCTCGCGGGCCCGTTCGCGCTCATGGCGGCCAAAGGCTTCCACGCCCTGCTCGCGCGAAATGCGTTCACTCTCGTCACCAAAGATCACCGCGTCACCGTCAAAGGCGATGCGCAGCTGCCCGGCAGGGCGACCGATGTCGATCTGGTCGGCCGCTGCGGCTGCGGTCTCGCCAGGCGGCTTGGGCAGGATGGTCGCCGCCGCGATGCCATGGCGCAGCGCGCTGCGCACCGATTCGGGGTTGGCCGACAGGAACAGGTCGGTGCCGAACGGCTTCACGTAGGGCCAGGTCGGCTCGCCGGCGGTGAACGTCGCGCGGATGATGCCCAGGCCATAGTGCTGGATCGAATTGAAGATGCGCAGGCCGGTGTCGGCCGAATTGCGCGACAGCAGGATCACCTCGACCCGCGGGTCCTCCGGGCTGGCACCCTGGTTCAGGGCCAACAGCTTGCGCACTACCGGGAAGGCCACGCCAGGTCCGAGGATGTCGTCCTCATGCTGGCGCTGGAATTCTGCATAGGCCGCCACGCCATCGCTCTCGAACAGCGCATGGCTTTCCTCGAGGTCGAACAGCGCGCGCGAGGTGACCGCGACGGTCAGCAAACGGGGGGAGTTGTCGCCCATCGGTGGGGGTCCTTCAAGCGGTCGGCAGGGCCGGCCGCCCATTGTCCTCAAAAAACGAACTGTTCGCTCAGGATCCGGTCTTCCAGGTTGTGTTCCGGGTCGAACAGCAGGGTCACGCGCCGGTCCCTGGACTCGCGGATGGTCACCTCCACTACGTCGCGGGTCTCGTGCGAGTCAGCGGTGACGCTGACCGGACGCTTGTAGGGATCGAGCACGCGGAAGCGCACTTCGGTATCGGCCTTGAGGATCGCCCCGCGCCAGCGTCGCGGCCGATATGGGGCCAGCGGCGTCAGCGCGATGGTATGCGACCCCAGCGGCAACACCGGGCCGTGCGCGGAATAATTGTAGGCGGTGCTGCCGGCCGGGGTGGCGACCAGCACGCCGTCACCGATCAGTTCGGCCACGCGCTCCTGGCCGTTCAGGTCGATGCCGATATGCGCAGCCTGCCGGGTCTGGCGCAGCAGTGAAACATCGTTGTAGGCCAGCGACCCGGTACTGGTGCCCGATTCGGTCAGCGCCACCATCTCCAACGGGCGCAGGTTGGCCGGTTCGGCACGGGCGATGCGCGCCTGCACGTCATCGTCGCCGCGGTACTGGTTCATCAGGAAGCCCACGGTGCCCAGCTTCATGCCGAACACCGGCTTGCCCAGGTGCCCGTGCCGGTGCAGGGTCTGCAGCATGAAACCGTCGCCCCCCAGCGGGCAAAGCACGTCGGCCTGCTCAGGCGCGTGATCGCCATAACGCGAGACCATCGCCGCGCGGGCCATCTGCGCGGGCTCAGCGGTGCTGGCCAGGAAAGCGATGCGGGGGGTGTCGCTCATGGGTGGATCCGGGTGGGTGTGCCAGCAAGAGCATACCCGGTAGTGCCGGCCGCTGGCCGGCAGCTTCAGCCGATAACGGTTCATGCAGTTGCCGGCCAGCGGCCGGCACTACCAAGGCAATGCAGAACGGCCCCGCTTTCGCGGGGCCGCTCCTTTTCTCCACGCAGGCCGGGCATGGCCCGGCGCTACGTCACTTACGCGCCGTGGGCAGCTAGCTGGCCCAGGCGCTGCACCGCGACCGAGACGGTCGGGTAGTCCAGGGTCTTCTGCTCGGCCAGTTCGGCCAGCATCGCCAGGGTGAAGCGCAGGCTGTTGTCATCACGGCCCATCCAGGCAGCGACCTTGGCCTCGGCACTGTTGCCCTTGGTGCCCAGCACCTGCCCGGCCAGGTTGCGGTGGTTGGCTGCCAGTTCGTCACGCAGCACGCCACGTGCCACGGCGTGCCAACGGCCATTGACCTCCAGCGCATCGACCTGCTCGAACAGCCACGGCAGCTGCAGGGCATCACCCAGGCGGAAGTGGACCTTGGACACGTCCACCGGCTTCAGCTTGCGGGTGCGGGCCAGTTCGATGATGTCGAACGCCGGTTCCAGGAAGTGCAGTTCGGCCAGCTGCTGTGCCAGTGCAGACGGCAGGCCCTTTTCCTTCCACTCGGCCACCAGGGCCTCGTAGGTCGGACGCTGCGAATCCGGCAGCACACCCGAGGCAACGCGGATGTCGTTGAACGGTCCCTGGTAGCGGTTGACCGCTTCGGTGATGCCCGGCATCGCGCCCGGGCGCGACAGCAGCCAGCGCACGAACGAACGCTGCAGCTTCCAGATCACTTCCAGTGCGTCGATCTGCACCGACTCCGGCACCTTGCCGTCGAGGGCATCGATCTGCGCCCACAGCGCGCGTGCATCCAGCGTTTCACGGCTGATGGTGTACGCCTTGGCAACCTCGGCGATGGAACGACCGGTGTCTTCCTGCATGCGCATCAGGAAGGTGGCGCCCATGCGGTTGATGGTCTGGTTGGTCACGGCCGTGGCGATGATTTCGCGCTTCAGGCGGTGACGCTCCATCGCGTCGGCGTACTTCTTCTGCAGCGGGGTCGGGAAATAGCGCTGCAGTTCCTTGGACAGGTACGGATCTTCCGGGATGTCCGAATCCAGC
This sequence comes from Stenotrophomonas sp. YJH_SMC_37, assembly GCF_059370035.1. Taxonomy (NCBI): domain Bacteria; kingdom Pseudomonadati; phylum Pseudomonadota; class Gammaproteobacteria; order Lysobacterales; family Lysobacteraceae; genus Stenotrophomonas; species Stenotrophomonas sp. YJH_SMC_37. Next base: position 407,764 of record NZ_JCAFTG010000002.1, on the reverse strand, counting down.
AGCTGGTTGAACGCCACCAGCTTGGAGTAGGACAGCAGCACCGACAGTTCCGGGCGGGTCAGGCCCTGGCCGCGCGCCTTGCGCTGGGACAGCTCGGCATCGGACGGCAGGAACTCGATCTGGCGATCCAGCAGGCCCTGCTGTTCCAGCGTGCGGATGAAGTGCTGCTTGGAACCCAGGCGCTTGACCGCCATCCGCTCCATCAGGCTCAGCGCCTGGTTCTGGCGGTAGTTGTCGTTGAGCACCAGCTCGGCGACTTCATCGGTCATCGAGGCCAGCAGCTTGTTGCGCTGCTCGACGGTCAGCTTCTTGGCCCGCACCACATCGTTGAGCAGGATCTTGATGTTGACTTCATGGTCGGAGGTGTCGACACCGGCCGAGTTGTCGATGAAGTCGGTGTTGAGCAGCACGCCAGCCTGGGCAGCTTCGATGCGGCCCAGCTGGGTCATGCCCAGGTTGCCGCCCTCGCCCACCACCTTGCAGCGCAGCTCGCCACCGTTCACGCGCAGCGCGTTGTTGGCACGGTCGCCGACGTCGCTGTGCTGTTCGCTGGCGGCCTTGACGTAGGTACCGATGCCACCGTTCCACAGCAGGTCGACCGGTGCCTTCAGGATCGCACTCATCAGATCATTCGGCGACAGCGCCTTGACGTTCTCGTCCAGGCCCAGCGCCTCACGCACCTGCGGGGTGATCTCGATCGACTTCAGGCTGCGCGGGTACACGCCGCCGCCCTTGCTGATCAGCTTGGTGTCGTAGTCCGCCCAGCTCGAACGCGGCAGGGTGAACAGGCGCTCACGCTCGATGAACGACGTGGCCGCATCCGGATTGGGGTCCAGGAAGATGTGGCGGTGGTCGAACGCAGCGACCAGGCGGATGTGGCGCGACAGCAGCATGCCGTTGCCGAACACGTCGCCGGACATGTCGCCGACGCCGACCGCAGTGAAGTCCTGGCTCTGGCTGTCACGGCCCAGCGCACGGAAGTGGCGCTTGACCGATTCCCACGCACCGCGCGCGGTGATGCCCATGCCCTTGTGGTCGTAGCCGACCGAACCACCGGAGGCGAACGCATCGCCCATCCAGAAGCCGTGCGCGACGGCCAGGCCGTTGGCGATGTCGGAGAAGGTCGCGGTGCCCTTGTCGGCGGCCACCACCAGGTACGGATCGTCCATGTCGTGGCGCACGACATCCACCGGCGGCACGATCTTGTTGTTGACGATGTTGTCGGTGATGTCCAGCAGGCCCTGGATGAACAGCTTGTAGCAGGCCACGCCGTTGGCGAAGATCGCATCGCGGTCGCCGTTCACCGGCGGGGTCTTGGCGAAGAAGCCACCCTTCGCGCCGACCGGCACGATGACGGTGTTCTTGACCATCTGTGCCTTGACCAGGCCCAGCACTTCGGTACGGAAGTCTTCGCGACGATCCGACCAGCGCAGGCCGCCACGCGCAACCGCACCGAAGCGCAGGTGGGTACCTTCCACGCGCGGGCCGTACACGAAGATCTCGCGGTACGGGCGCGGCTTCGGCAGGTCCGGCACCAGCGCCGAATCGAACTTGAAGCTGATGACATGGCCGTGCTGGCCGTTGGCATCGGTCTGGTAGTAGCTGGTGCGCAGGGTCGCGTCGATCACGCCCATGAACGAGCGCAGGATGCGGTCCTCGTCCAGGCTGGACACGCGGTCCATCAGCTTCAGCAGCGCATCGCGCGCGGCCTGCATCTGCGCGTCACGGTCGCCCTTGCGGGCGTCGACCACGGTCTTGAGCACCTTCAGGGTGGCCTCGTCGCCAGCAGCCAGCACATCGAAGTGGGCCTTCAGCTGGGCCTGGCCGGCGGCGATGTCGTCCTTGCTCTCGTGGCCGGTGGCTGGATCGAAGCGGGCTTCGAACAGCTCGACCAGCAGACGGGCCAGCAGCGGGTAGCGCGCGAACGTGCCTTCCACGTAGGCCTGCGAGAACGGCACGCCGGTCTGCAGCAGGTACTTGCAGTAGCCACGCAGCATGGCGACCTGGCGCCAGTGCAGGCCGGCCGCCAGCACCAGGCGGTTGAAGCCATCGTTCTCGGCATCGCCGTGCCAGACGCGGGCGAAGGTCTCGCCGAAGGCTTCATCGACACTGGCGGCATCGATCGCGCCAGCGGTGGACTCGACCTCGAAGTCCTGCACGTATACCGGGGCGTTGTCGACCGACAGGCGGTACGGACGCTCGGCGATCACGCGCAGGCCCATGTTTTCCATCATCGGCAGCGCGTCCGACAGCGGGATGTCGTCCAGCTGGCGATACAGCTTCAGGCGCAGACCATCGCCGCTTTCGCGCGGCACGGCCTGCAGGCTCAGGCGCAGGTCGTCCGGGCCGGTCAGCGCGTCGAGCTGGCTGACATCGTTGGCCGCAACAGCCGTGCTGTTGTCTTCGATGTAACCGGCCGGCAGCGCCTTGCCGATGCGGGCGGCGATGCGCAAGCCTTCGGTCTCGCCATGGCGGGCCACCAGCGCCTCGCGCAGGTCGTCCTGCCAGTTGCGCAGGACCTGGGCCAGCTTCTGCTCCAGTTCGGCGGTATCGACGTCGAGCATTTCACCCGGCTTCGGGCGCACGATCAGGTGCACCTGGGCCAGCGGCGATTCGCCCAGCACCACCGAGCTGTCCACGTACTCGCCGTGCAGCGCGTCCTTCAGCATCGCTTCGATGCGCAGGCGCACGTCGGTGTTGAAGCGCTCGCGCGGCAGGTAGACCAGCGCGGAGATGAAACGGCTGTACTTGTCGCGGCGCAGGAACAGGCGGCTGCGCACGCGTTCCTGCAGGCCCAGCACGCCCATCGCGGTGCGGAACAGTTCGTCCTCGCTGGACTGGAACAGTTCTTCGCGCGGCAGGGTTTCCAGGATATGGCGCAGGGCCTTGCCACTGTGGCTGGCCGGGGCCAGGCCGGACTGCTTCATCACGTGCTCGTGGCGCTGGCGCACCAGCGGGATTTCCCACGGGCGACGGTTGTAGGCGCTGGAGGTGAACAGGCCGAGGAAACGCTGCTCGCCGATGATCTTGCCCTTGGCGTCGAACTCCAGCACGCCGATGTAGTCCATGTAACCGGCGCGGTGCACGCGCGAACGGGCATTGGTCTTGGTCAGGATCAGCGCGTCCTTCAAACCGGACGTGGTGTTCAGGCCCTGCGCGGCCAGGGTCTTGACCGGACGGGCGGCGGACTTGTCCTTGCCGCGCATCAGGCCCAGGCCGGTGTCGTTCAGCGGCGCCAGCACCTCTTCCTTGCCCTGCTTCTCGACGCGGTACTCGCGGTAGCCGAAGAAGGTGAAGTGGTTGTCAGCGGCCCAGCGCAGGAACTCCTGTGCTTCCTTGCGCGACGCGTCGTCGACCGGCAGCTGGCGGCTGCCCAGGTCGTCGGCCAGCGCCAGCGCCTTGTCCTTCATCGGCTGCCAGTCGCGCACGATCGCACGCACTTCATCCAGCGCCTTGTTGATGGCCTGTTCGATGGCGGCCATGGCGTCGGCCGGTTGGCGGTCGATCTCCAGCAGCATCACCGACTCGGCATCACCCTCGCCGACCTTGACCAGCTTGCCGGCCTTGTCGCGGGTGAAGCGCAGCACCGGGTGGCCCAGCACGTGGACACCCACGCCCTGCTCGGCCAGCGACATGGTGACGGTGTCGACCAGGAACGGCATGTCGTCGTTGACGATCTGCAGCACGGTATGCGGCGATTCCCAACCGTTGGCCTTCGCGGTCGGATTGAACACGCGGACGTTGGCCTTGCCAGCCTTGCGGGCACGGGCGAATTCCAGCGTCTCAGCCGCGAGAGCGGCCCACTCTTCAGCGCTGTGGTGCGGGAACTCGTCCGCCTCCATACGCTTGTAGAAGTCAGTGGCAAAGGCCACTGCTTCGGCCTGTGCGGCCGCGGGGTAGCGCTTGCGCAAGGCCGTGTACACCGGCTCCAGGGAGAAACCAGCGGTCACTGCGACCTCCGCTTCTGCTGGTTTGGTCTTGTTTTTCACGGTCTTGGCTGCGGTTTTTTGCGGTTTCATGGCAGAGCGATGCGCTTGCTCAGTTGGGAAAATGAAATTGTAGCCCTACCGCGGGAAAAGGCCTTGCTGCAGGACGGAATAAGCAGATTCGGGTTTGCTGCGGTTTAGACGCCTATTCAGTTCGCGCCAGTAGGGTGATGGCGCCCCGGTTCGGCTCTGGCGACAGGATCGGCAAAGCGTGTTACCGGAAGACACACGCGGCAACGCCGTTTCGATTCCACAATCCTGAACTGGACGGTATAGTCCACCGCGTGAATCCGGCCTACCTCCCCGTTGCCCTCGACGCACGCGATGAGCGCGTGTTCGAAGCCGTACGCCAGCTGTTGGCCCAGCAGGGCATGCAGATGAGCATGGACGCAGTGGCCCAGCATGCGGGCTGCTCCAAGCAGACCCTGTACTCGCGCTACGGCAGCAAGCAGGAGCTGCTTCGCCGGGTGATGCAGCGCCATGTCGGCCACGCCACCGGCGCCATGGTCCGTGCACTCCGCACTGACGACCTGCGTGCCAGCCTGCTCCAGTTCGCCATTGACTTCCTGGAGCACTTCAACCAACCGCACGTGGGCCAGGCCTGCCGGCTGATTGCCGCCGATGCGGCCCAGTTTCCCGAAGAGGCGCGTACGCTGTACCGGCACGGTGCCGGCGCGCTGACGCTTCATCTTGCTGAATGGATTGAAACCGTTTGCATGCGTGGCCAGCTCCGGCATGACGACCCGCACTTCATGGCCGAACTGCTGCTGAGCATGATTGCCGGTCAGGATTTCGACAAACAGCGTTTCCATACCCCCCACCGTGATGACGCACTGCTGCGTCGGCGTTGGGCAGAGTTCTCCGTCGACAGCTTCCTGCGCGCCTTCGCGCCACAGCCGTCGGCGGCCCCGTCTACAAACCAACCCCGGAGTTCCTCCTGATGACCGCCCCACTCCGCACCCTTGCCTTGACGTGCGCCGTTGCTGTCGCGCTGGCTGCCTGCAAGAAGCCGGAACAGCAGACGCCCCCGCCGCCGGAGGTGGGCGTGATCGACGCCAAGCCGCAGACCCTGCCGCTGCAGCGTGAGCTGGTCGGCCGCCTGTCGCCGTTCCGCAGTGCCGACGTGCGCGCGCGGGTGCCGGGCGTGCTGCTCAAGCGCGTCTACCAGGAAGGCTCGCAGGTCAAGCAGGGCCAGACCCTGTTCCTGATCGACCCGGCGCCGCTGCGTGCCTCGCTCAATGCGTCTGAAGCGCAGCTGGCCTCGGCCCGCGCGACCTACGCCAACGCCAAGGTGGCCGCCGACCGTGCCCGCTCGCTGGCGCCGCAGCAGTTCGTCTCCAAGTCCGACCTGGACAACGCCGAGTCGGCCGAGCGCACCGCGCTGGCCGCGGTCAAGCAGGCCGAAGCCGCCGTGACCTCCTCGCGGATCAACCTGGGTTACGCCGAAGTGACCGCGCCGATCAGTGGCGTGGCCAACAAGCAGCAGGTCACCGAGGGCGCACTGGTCGGCCAGGGCGATGTGACCCTGCTGACCACCGTCGATCAGCTCGACCCGCTGTACGTGAACTTCTCGCTGAGCGTGGACGAACTGACCCAGCTGCGCGCGCAGCAGGCCAAGGGCGCGCTGGCGCTGTCCGGCGACGGCAAGGCGACGGTGGCAGTGAAGCTGGCCGATGGCAGCACCTACAGCGAGCCGGGCACGCTGGACTTCTCCTCCACTACGGTCGACCCGGCCACCGGTGCAGTGTCATTGCGCGCTCTGCTGCCGAACCCGCAGCAGATCCTGCTGCCAGGTGCCTTCGTCAGCTTCCAGGCCAACCTGGGCGAGCGCAACAACGCCTACCTGGTACCGCAGCAGGCCCTGCTGCGCGATACCACCGGCGGCTACGTGATGGTGGTCGGCGCCGACGGCAAGGTCGTGCGCAAGAACGTGAAGACCGATGGCGCGCAGAACGGCAACTGGCTGGTCAGCGACGGCCTGGCCGCCGGTGACAAGGTGATCGTGGCCGGCGTGCAGAAGGTCAAGGAAGGTGCACCGGCGGTGGCCAAGCCGTGGACCCCGGGGCAAGACGCCAACGGCAAGCCTGCCGCAGGCGGCGCCGCTCCGGCGGGCGCGGCACCGGCCGCAGGCAAGGCACCGGCCGACGCTGCCAAGCCCGAGCAGGCCGATGCGGCCAAGCCGGCCGCCACCGATTCGAACAAGCAGTAACGGGAACCTTCCGTCATGCCTAAATTTTTCATCGAACATCCAGTCTTCGCCTGGGTGGTTGCGATCCTGATCTCGCTCAGCGGCGTGATCGCGATCCTCAACCTGGGCGTGGAGTCCTATCCCAACATCGCCCCGCCGCAGGTCACCGTCTCGGCGACCTACCCGGGTGCCAGTGCCGACACCACGGAAAAATCGGTCACCCAGGTGATCGAGCAGCAGCTGACCGGTATCGATCACCTGCTGTACTTCAGTTCCTCGTCCGCGTCCAACGGCCGTGCGCAGATCACCCTGACCTTCGAGACCGGTACCGATCCGGACATCGCCCAAGTGCAGGTGCAGAACAAGGTCTCGCTGGCCACGCCACGCCTGCCCTCGGAAGTGACCCAGCAGGGCGTGGTGGTGGCCAAGGCCAACGCCGGCTTCCTGATGGTGGTGGCGCTGCAGTCCGATACCCCGACCATCAACCGTGACGCCCTGAACGACATCGTCGGTTCGCGCGTGCTCGATCAGGTCTCGCGCATCCCCGGCGTCGGCAGCACCCAGCAGTTCGGTTCCGAGTACGCCATGAACATCTGGCTGAACCCGGAGAAGATGCAGGGCTATGGTCTGTCGGCCAGCCAGGTACTGGCCGCGGTACGTGCGCAGAACGTGCAGTTCGCCGCCGGTGCGCTGGGTTCGGACCCGTCGCCGGAAGGCCAGCACTTCACCGCCACGGTCTCGGCCGAAGGCCGCTTCAGCTCGCCGCAGGAATTCGAGAACATCATCCTGCGCGCCAACGCTGACGGTTCGCGCGTGCTGCTGAAGGACATCGCCCGCGTCGCCTTCGGTGCCAACAACTACGGCTTCGACACCCAGTACAACGGCAAGCCGACCGGCGCCTTCGCCATCCAGCTGCTGCCGGGCGCCAATGCCCTGAACGTGGCCGAAGCGGTGCGCGCCAAGATGGATGAGCTGCAGCCCAGCTTCCCGTCCGGGGTGACCTGGTTCTCGCCGTACGACAGCACCACGTTCGTCAAGATCTCGATCCAGGAAGTGGTCAAGACCCTGTTTGAAGCGGTCTTGCTGGTGTTCCTGGTGATGCTGATCTTCCTGCAGAACTTCCGTGCCACCCTGATCCCGACCCTGGTGATCCCGGTCGCCCTGCTCGGTACCTTCCTGGGCATGTGGATGATCGGCTTCACCATCAACCAGCTGACGCTGTTTGCGATGGTGCTGGCGATCGGCATCGTGGTCGACGACGCGATCGTGGTGATCGAGAACGTCGAACGCATCATGACCGAGGAGGGCCTGGCGCCCAAGCCTGCCACGCAGAAGGCGATGACCCAGATCACCGGTGCGGTGGTGGCGATCACCGTCGTGCTGGCCGCGGTGTTCATCCCCTCCGCCCTGCAGGGCGGTGCCGCCGGTGAGATCTACAAGCAGTTCGCGCTGACCATCGCCATCTCGATGGCATTCTCGGCGTTCCTGGCCCTGGGCTTCACGCCGGCGCTGTGCGCGACCTTCCTCAAGCCGACGCACAACGACAACCCGAACATCGTCTACCGCACCTTCAACAAGTACTACGACAAGATCAGCCACACCTATGTGGGCCACATCACCTCTGCGGTGCGCCATGCGCCGCGCTGGATGATCCTGTTCGTGGTGCTGACCGCGCTGTGCGGCTTCCTGTTCACCCGCATGCCGGGCAGCTTCCTGCCGGAAGAAGACCAGGGCTATGCGCTGGCGATCGTGCAGCTGCCGCCGGGCTCGACCAAGGGCCAGACCAACGAAGTGTTCGCGCAGATGCGTGGCATCCTGGAAAAGCAGGATGGCTATGAAGGCATGCTGCAGGTTGCCGGCTTCAGCTTCGTCGGTTCCGGCGAGAACGTGGGCATGGGCTTCATCCGCCTGAAGCCGTGGGAGGAACGCAAGTTCACCGCGCCCGAGTTCATCCAGAACATGAACGGCGCGTTCTACGGCATCAAGGAAGCGCAGATCTTCGTGGTCAACCTGCCCACCGTGCAGGGCCTGGGCCAGTTCGGTGGCTTTGACATGTGGCTGCAGGACCGTAGCGGTGCCGGCTACGAACAGTTGACCCAGGCCCGCAACATCCTGCTCGGCCAGGCCGCGCAGAAACCGGACCACCTAGTCGGTGTGCGCCCGAACGGCCTGGAAAACGCGCCGCAGCTGCAGCTGCACGTGGACCGCGTGCAGGCGCAGTCAATGGGCATGTCGGTGTCGGACGTGTACAGCACCATCCAGCTGATGCTGGCCCCGGTGTACGTCAATGACTTCTTCTATGAAGGCCGCATCAAGCGCGTGACCATGCAGGCCGATGGCCCGTACCGCACCGGCCAGGAGTCGCTGAAGAGCTTCTACAGCCCGTCCAGCCTCACCACCAATGCCGACGGTACCAACGCGATGATCCCGCTCAACACGGTGGTCAAGTCCGAATGGGTGTCGGCACCGCCGTCGCTGAGCCGCTACAACGGCTACTCGGCGATCAACATCGTCGGTTCGCAGGCACCGGGCACCAGCTCGGGTGAAGCGATGCAGACCATGGAGGCGATCGTCAACGACGACCTGCCGGCCGGCTTCGGCTACGACTGGTCGGGCATGTCCTACCAGGAAATCCTGGCCGGCAACGCGGCGACCCTGCTGCTGGTGCTGTCGATCGTGGTGGTGTTCCTGTGCCTTGCCGCCCTGTATGAAAGCTGGTCGATCCCGGTGGCGGTGCTGCTGGTGGTGCCGCTGGGCGTGCTGGGTGCCCTCGGCCTGTCGATGCTGCGCGGCCTGCCCAACGATCTGTTCTTCAAGATCGGCCTGATCACCGTGATCGGCCTGGCGGCGAAGAACGCGATCCTGATCGTGGAGTTCGCGGTGGAGCAGCGCGCAGCAGGCAAGAACCTGCGTGATGCCACCATCGAAGCGGCCCGCCTGCGTTTCCGCCCGATCCTGATGACCTCGTTCGCGTTCATCATGGGCGTGATCCCGATGGCGATCTCCACCGGCGCCGGCGCCAACTCCCGCCACGCCATCGGCACCGGCGTGATCGGCGGCATGCTGTTCGCCACCCTGCTCGGCCTGCTGATGATCCCGGTGTTCTTCGTGGTCGTGCGCCGCATGCTGGGCGACAAGCTGGATGAACCGTCGAAGGAGTTCATGGAGCGCCAGCGCGACGCAGAGTCCGCCCACCGCCCGGATCGTTGATCCGGCGGTGCGCTGAAACGAAAAGGCCCCGGAGCGATCCGGGGCCTTTTTTGTTGCCGCTTCTGCATCCATGCCAACCCAGGTTGGCATCTACCGGAGCAACGGCATGCCCGGTAGCCGCCAACCTTGGTTGGCGCTGTTCGGGCAACGTCTCAGCGCAGCAGCGCCACCACCACGCACACCGCCACAACCGCCATCGCAGGCCATTGCATCGGCAGGAAGAAGAAGTGATGCGGAGCATGCAGGCCATGTGCACGCGGCTTTCGATTGAGCACAAAACCCAGCACCGTATTGATTGCTGAGCCAAGGCCGAACGCCAGCAGGACCTGGCCGAGTGAAGTATTGCCGCGACCCACCACTGGATCCGGGAACAGGATGAGGATGAGCAGCACGGCAGCGATCGGTGTGAGCAGGATCAGCAGCCCCGCGCCTCGATAGATGAGCATGTGGTGGTGTCCATGAACGGCGGAGCATTCTGCGCTCATCGAGCCGGAATGCCAATGGATCGCTGACACATCGACTGCACGGAGACCGGTCGCATACGGACTGTATTGAGAAGCCTCGACCGCTGCGCCGGAAGGCATCACCCGACACCGAAGCGCTCAAGGCGTCTACCGTGTTCGCAGAAAGCCACCCACCCCGGATTCATGGGCACACAGAAATGCGGCACGCCCGGATCGCTGCTATCCAGATGTCTCGACGGCAATCGATCCGAAGCCCTCCAGGAGACTGATCATGGAAAGAGCACCACTACGATTCTTCAGCTGCCCTGCCCTGCTGTTTGGCGCGCTACTCGCGGCCAGCAGCATCCAGGACAGCCACGCGGCAGGCGTCCTCGTCTGCGACAACTGTCGTGACCCGCGCGCATTGGCGCTTTCCTCGGGTACGGGGCCGACCATCGTCGCCGACTTCCAGCAGCGCCGGATCCATGGTTTCGATGTGGAATACGATCGCGAGCTACGGCGCTATCGCGCAACAAGGGCGCAGATTCCCGGGCCAATCAACGCATCCTTCAATCGGATCATGGGCATGCTCGACAACAACGTGCCAACCGTACAGTTCGCGCCGCGGCAGCGGGCCGGAAGAGGAGTCCAGTACGAGGTTCATCCTGATGACCCGCAATACGCCAACGGCATAAGCTTCCCGGAAGAGCACAAGAACCTCAACGCCTACGATGTCGTTCAGATGGCCACTGAGCGATCAAGGCTGGAAGGTGACATCGGCAAGGCCTTCACGGGGGCGACAACATCGTCGGCCGCCTGGAACGGCATGGCAACATTCCTTTCCTCGATCGGCCTGAGCTTCGTCAGCAAGACCGTCGGCATTGACAGCGCCATCTATCGGATCACATGGCGCGATGGTTCAAAAACCACGCTGGTCATCACGCCTTCTGCGGTTGATCAAGCCCGCTATGTGCAAGGTGAAAGCCGTGACGCCAAGGGCAACAAGATTCCGGATGGTGCGGCAACCGATCCGGAGATGGCCCGGAGCTTCATCGGCAACTATCGCTTTGACGATGCCGGCGAGCTCGAACGATGGGTTGACTCCGCCCGGCTCTACGGCGTGACCATGCATCCGGGAATGCCACGGGAATCCCTTCAGATCGTCTGTGAATGGAATGGAAAGGATATCGTTTGCCGGTTGCCACGTTGACAGCGCAGAGGAAACGGGGCGGCAATCGCCGCCCCGTCGTGTCCATCAGCGCAGCCCGGTCTCGTTGCGTGCGATCACCAGGCGCTGGATTTCCGAGGTGCCTTCGTAGATCTCGGTGATCTTGGCATCACGGAAGTAGCGCTCCAGCGGCATTTCCTTGGAATACCCCATGCCGCCGTGGATCTGCACGGCCTGGTGGGTAATCCACATTGCCGCCTCAGAGGCGGTCAGCTTGGCAATGGCAGCCTCATTGCTGAAGCGCTTGCCCTGGCCCTTCACCCACGCCGCGCGCAGGGTCAGCAGCAGCGCTGCGTCCAGCTTGCACTTCATGTCGGCGATCTTGGCCTGGGTCATCTGGAAAGTGCCGATGGCCGCGCCGAACGCCTTGCGCTCCTTCACGTATTCCAGAGTCGCTTCATAGGCGGCACGGGCGATGCCGATGGCCTGCGAAGCGATGCCGATGCGGCCGGCATCGAGCACGCTCATGGCGATCTTGAAGCCCTCGCCTTCCTGGCCCAGCACGTCTTCGGCCCGCGCCACGTAATCGTTGAACTCGATCTCGCAGGTAGCCGAGGCGCGGATGCCCAGCTTCGGCTCGGTCTTGCCGCGGCCGAAGCCGGCCTTGTCGGTGTCGATGAGGAAGGCGGTGATGCCGCGTGCGCCCTTGTCCGGCTCGCTCATCGCGAACAGCACGATGTACTTTGCCACCGGGCCGGAGGTGATCCAGCTCTTCTTGCCATTGATGACAAAGGTGCCGTCTGCCTGCTTCACCGCGCGGCAGCGCATGGCCGTGGCGTCGGAGCCGGACTGCGGCTCGGTCAGCGCAAACGCGCCGATGGCCTCGCCCTCGGCGATGGCACGCACGTACTTCTGCTTCTGCTGCTCGGAACCGTGAGTGAGGATGCCGTTGCAGAACAGCGAGTTGTTGACGGACATGATCGTCGAATGGGCTGCGTCGGCGGCGGCGACCTCCACCATCGCCAGCACGTACGCGATCGGGTCCATGCCCGCGCCGCCGTATTCGGTCGGCACTTCGATGCCCATCAGGCCGTTCTCGCCCAACAGGCGAATGTTGTCCAGCGGGAACTCGCCGGTACGGTCATGATGCTCCGCGCTCGGGGCGATCTTCTCCTGCGCGATACGCCGCGCCACGTCCTGCAGCATCAACTGCTCTTCGGTAAAGCTGAAATCCACAACACCCTCCCGGGTACATGAAGTTATGGGCCGCATACGGCGCGCCCAGGTGCCTCGATTGTACCGGGGGCCGGCTGCTTCCGTACGCTGCCGACTTGACCGCGACAGGCCCTCTCGGCGAATATATCTCTATATCGCGATAGGTAGATGTTTATGGATCTGGAAGACTGGTCGACCCGCCTGAAGGTGTTCGCCGATGCCACTCGCGTCCGCCTGCTGGCGCTGCTGGAGCAGGAGGAACTGACCGTGGCCGAACTGTCGGCGATCACCCGGCTGGCGCAGCCGCGCGTGTCCACCCACCTGGCACGCCTGAAGGAAGCCGGCCTGGTCCGCGACCGCCGTGCTGGCGTGTCGGCGTACTACCGCTTCGACGAGGCCCAGCTGGACCCGGCGCAGCGTGCATTGTGGCATGCCTTGAGCAACGGAAGCGATGACCCGCTGCTGCGCCAGGATGCCGAACGCGTCGCCGCCGTGCTGGCGCACCGCGCCTCGGACCAGAACTGGGCCGACAGCGTGGCCGGCGACATGGAACGCCACTACTCACCTGGCCGCACCTGGGAGGCACTGGCGCGTACCGCGCTGCCGCTGCTGGAGACCGGCGACGTGCTGGATATCGCTTCCGGTGACGGCGTGCTGGCCGAACTGGTAGCCCCACATGCCAAGCGCTACATCTGCATCGACACCAGCGCGCGCGTGGTCGCCGCCGCCAGCGAACGCCTGCGCCGCCTGCCGAACGTGGAAGTGCGCGAGGGCGACATGCATGCACTGCCGTTCAAGGATGCCAGCTTCGATCTGGTCGTGCTGATGCACGCGCTGACCTACGCCAGCAAGCCGGCGCAGGCGGTGACCGAAGCCGCGCGCGTGCTGCGGCCCGGTGGCCGGCTGCTGCTGTGCAGCCTGGCGCGCCACGAGCACAAGGCCGCCGTGGAGGCCTATGGCCATGTCAACCTCGGCTTCAGCGACAAGGAGCTGCGCAGGTTCGTCGACAAGGCCGGCCTGCAGGTGTCCAGCCTGGAGACGGTCACCCGCGAGAAACGCCCGCCGCACTTTGAAGTGATTTCGCTGATCGCCAACAAGCCCTGAGCCCGAGACCGCCATGCCTGCCCTGCCTTGGTTGCATCCCGATCGTGCCAACGCGCTGCTCGACGCCCTGCGCGAGCGGATCCTGATCATCGACGGCGCGATGGGCACGATGATCCAGCGCCATGGCCTGCAGGAAGGCGATTACCGTGGCGAGCGCTTCGCCGGTGGCTACGACCATGCGCATGGCCCCGGCTGTGGCCACGGCGTGCCCGAAGGCCATGATCTGAAGGGCAACAACGATCTGCTGCTGCTGACCCGGCCGCAGATCGTCGCCGACATCCATACCGCCTACCTGGAGGCAGGCGCGGATCTGGTCGAGACCAACACCTTCAATGCCACCTCGGTCAGCCAGGCTGACTACCACCTCGAGCACCTGGTGTACGAACTGAACAAGGCCGGTGCGGCCGTCGCGCGCGCCTGCTGTGACGCGGCGGAAGCGACCACGCCCGGCAAGCCGCGCTTCGTGATCGGGGTCATCGGCCCGACCAGCCGCACCGCCTCGATCAGTCCCGACGTGAACGATCCGGGCTTCCGCAACACCAGCTTCGACGAGCTTCGCGACACCTATCGCGAAGCCATCGAAGGCCTGATCGACGGCGGCGCCGACACGCTCATGGTCGAGACCATCTTCGATACGCTCAATGCCAAGGCCGCGCTGTATGCGCTGGAAGAGGCCTTTGATGCACGTGGCGCGCGGTTGCCGGTGATGATCTCCGGCACCATCACCGACGCGTCGGGGCGCACCTTGTCCGGACAGACTGCCGAAGCCTTCCACGCCTCGCTGGCGCATGCGCGACCGCTGTCGATCGGCCTGAACTGCGCGCTGGGTGCCGATGCGATGCGCCCGCATGTGGAAACCCTCTCGCAGGTCGCCGACTGTTACGTCAGCGCCCACCCCAACGCCGGCCTGCCCAACGCGTTCGGCGAGTACGACGAAACCCCTGAAGAGATGGCCACCACCCTGCGGGGCTTCGCCGAGGATGGCCTGTTGAACCTGGTCGGTGGCTGCTGTGGTTCCACCCCCGAGCATATCCGTGCAATTGCCAATGCCGTGGCCGGACTACCGCCGCGCGCACTGCCCGGCACCCGGGAGCAGGCCGCATGAACGTTGCCGCCACTGTCCCGCACTTCCCGCCCTACTGCTGTTGAGCCGACGCCTGCCATGACGCCTGTCCGCCCTACCCGCCTGTCCGGCCTGGAACCTCTGGTCATCACCCCGGACCTGCTGTTCATCAACGTCGGCGAACGCACCAACGTCACCGGCAGTGCGCAGTTCCGCAAGCTCATCAAGGAAGGCCGCTACGAAGAAGCGGTGGACGTGGCCCGCCAGCAGGTGGCCAGCGGTGCGCAGATCCTCGATGTGAACATGGACGAGGGCCTGATCGACTCGGAAGCGGCGATGACCCGCTACCTGAACCTGATCATGTCCGAGCCGGACATCGCGCGCATCCCGGTGATGGTCGATTCCTCCAAGTGGAGCGTGATCGAGGCCGGCCTGAAATGCCTGCAGGGCAAGAGCGTGGTCAACTCGATTTCGCTGAAGGAAGGCGAGGCGCTGTTCCGCGAGCACGCGCGCAAGGTGCTGCGCTACGGTGCTGCTGCGGTGGTGATGGCGTTCGACGAAAACGGGCAGGCCGACACCTGCGCGCGCAAGGTCGAAATCTGTACCCGTGCCTACCGCATCCTGGTCGACGAGATCGGTTTCCCGCCGCAGGACATCATCTTCGACCCGAACATCTTCGCCGTCGCTACGGGCATCGAAGAGCACGACAACTATGCAGTGGACTTCATCGAAGCCACCCGCATCATCAAGCAGACCCTGCCGCACTGCCACGTCTCCGGCGGCGTCTCCAACGTCTCGTTCTCCTTCCGCGGCAACGAAACGGTACGCCAGGCCATCCACTCGGTGTTCCTGTACCACGCGATCGCCGCCGGCATGGACATGGGCATCGTCAACGCCGGCGCGATGCCGATCTACGACGACCTGGAGCCGGACCTGCGCGAGCGCGTCGAGGACGTGATCCTCAACCGCCGAAGCGATGCCACCGAGCGTCTGCTGGAGATCGCCGAGCGCTACAAGGGCAAGAAGGGCGCGGCGAAGACCGAAGACCTGGCCTGGCGCGAAAAGCCGGTGGCACAGCGTTTGGCGCATGCCCTGGTACACGGCCTGGATGCCTTCGTCGAGGAAGACACCGAACTGGCCCGGCAGGCCTCCAGCCGCCCGCTGGACGTGATCGAAGGCCCGCTGATGGACGGCATGAACATCGTCGGCGACCTGTTCGGCGCCGGCAAGATGTTCCTGCCACAGGTGGTGAAATCCGCGCGCGTGATGAAGAAGGCCGTGGCCTACCTGCTGCCCTACATCGAAGCGGAAAAGGCGCGCAGCGGTGACACCGCCAAGAGCAACGGCAAGATCATCATGGCTACGGTGAAGGGCGATGTGCATGACATCGGCAAGAACATCGTCGGCGTCGTACTGGCCTGCAACAACTTCGACGTGGTCGACCTCGGCGTGATGGTGCCGGCGCAGAAGATCCTCGATGCCGCCCGCGAGCACAACGCCGACCTGATCGGCCTGTCCGGGCTGATCACCCCGTCCCTGGAGGAGATGAGCCACGTTGCCCGCGAGATGGAGCGCCAGGGCTTCGACCTGCCGCTGCTGATCGGGGGTGCGACCACTTCGCGTGCGCACACCGCGCTGAAGATCGACCCGCACTACAAGGCGCCGACGGTATGGGTGAAGGATGCATCGCGCGCGGTTGGCGTTGCGCAGTCGCTGATCTCGCGTGATCTGCGCGAGGCCTTCGTTGCCGCCAACGAAGCCGACTATGCCGAAATCCGCGCGCGCCACCGCAACCGGGGCGACGCCAAGCGTCTGGTCACGCTGGAACATGCGCGCGGGCAGAAATTCCGGGGCGGCTGGGACAGTTACACGCCACCGGCACCGAATCAGCCCGGCCTGCACGTGTTCGACGACTATCCCCTGGCCGAACTGGTCGACTACATCGACTGGACGCCGTTCTTCCAGGCCTGGGAGCTGGCCGGCAAGTTCCCGGCGATCCTCACCGACGAGATCGTCGGCACCCAGGCCAGCGAGCTGTACAAGGATGCCCGTGCGATGCTCGAGCGCATCGTCGGCGAGAAGTGGCTGACGGCCAAGGCCGTGTTCGGCCTGTGGCCGGCCAACAGCATCGGCGACGATGTCCGCGTGCAGCACGCACAGGGCGAAACCACCCTGCACTTCCTGCGCCAGCAGGTGGACAAGCCAGCCGAACGCCCGGATTTCTGCCTGGCCGATTTCATTGCACCGGCCGACAGCGGAAAGCAGGACTGGATCGGCGCGTTCGCGGTCACTGCCGGTATCGGCATCGACACCCACGTCGCGCGCTTCGAGGCCGAGCATGACGACTACAACGCGATCCTGCTGAAGGCCCTCGCCGACCGCTTCGCCGAGGCACTGGCCGAGCGCCTGCACCAGCGCGTGCGTACAGAATTCTGGGGCTACGACCGCGCCGAGACGCTGGACAACGAAGCCTTGATCGACGAGCAGTACCGCGGCATCCGTCCGGCGCCGGGCTACCCGGCCTGCCCCGAGCACAGCGAGAAGCGCCGCCTGTTCGACCTGCTGCAGGCTGAGAAGAACGCTGGCATGGAACTGACCGAGAGCTTCGCGATGTTGCCCACGGCCGCTGTCTCCGGCTACTACTTCAGCCATCCGCAGAGCCAGTACTTCGTTGTCGGACGGCTCAGCCGCGAACAGGTCACCGACTATGCCCGGCGCAAGGGCGTGGACCGCGGCCAGGCCGAACGCTGGCTGGCCTCCAATCTCGACTACGACCCCGAATGAGGCGGTAGCGCCGGGCCATGCCCGGCGTCATCTCCCGTCCGCCGGGCATGGCCCGGCGCTACCGTGCATTATTCCCGCGATGACCGTTCCCGTTGCCCGCCTCTCAAGTTTCTACTTGTTCTACTACGCGGCGCTCGGCGCGTTCACGCCGTACTGGAGCCTGTTCCTGACCGCGCGCGGGATGAGCGTGACCGCGATCAGCGTGATGATGGGCCTGTGGTACGCCACCCGCGTGATCGCACCCAGTGCCTGGACCTCGCTGGCGGCCGCATCACCGCGACCGATCCGCCTACTGCGCGTCGGCTGCGTGCTGACCCTGCTCAGCTTCGCCGCCTTCCTGCTGCCCCTGCCGCAGCCGTGGATGTACCCGGCGATGATCGTGTTCTGCTTCTTCTACAACGCGGTGATGCCGCAGTTCGAGTCGATCACCCTCACCCACCTGGGCAACGACAGCCATCGCTACGGGCTGATCCGGGTCTGGGGCTCGCTCGGTTTCATCGCCGTGGTCACCCTGTTCGGCTGGCTGATCGAAGGCGATGGCGCCGGCAGCCACGCCGGATTGTTGCCCTGGATGATGCTGCCCCTGTTCGTGCTGCTGGTTGCCTCGGCCTTCAGCAACCATTACGCGCGCGACATCGGCAGGACGGCGGGGGATGCCAGCGGCTTCTGGCAGATCGTGCGCCGACCGCCGGTGCTGGCGTTCTTCCTGGCCGCGTTCATGGAGCAGCTGTCGTTCGGCCCGTACTACACGTTCTTCTCGGTCTACATGGACCATCACGGTTACCGTACCTCCACCCTGGGCCTGCTGTGGACCATCGGCGTGGTCTTCGAAGTGGGCGTGTTCTTCACCATCGGCCGCTTCTTCCGCCGCTACGACGCCAGCTGGATGCTG
This sequence comes from Stenotrophomonas sp. YJH_SMC_37, assembly GCF_059370035.1. Classification (NCBI taxonomy): domain Bacteria; kingdom Pseudomonadati; phylum Pseudomonadota; class Gammaproteobacteria; order Lysobacterales; family Lysobacteraceae; genus Stenotrophomonas; species Stenotrophomonas sp. YJH_SMC_37. The sequence continues at coordinate 389,711 of NZ_JCAFTG010000002.1, read as the reverse complement.
CTGATCGCACTGGTCAGTTCCTGCCTGCGCTGGGCCGTGACCGCATTGTTCCCGGAGAACCTGCCGGTAATGCTGCTGGCGCAGACCGCGCACGCGCTGGGCTTTGCCGCGTTCTTTGCGGCGGCGATGCAGATGCTGGCGACCTACTTCCCCGGTCGTCTCAATGGCCACGGCCAGGGACTGCTCTATGGATTCTCGTCGGGTGTCGGCGGGGTGCTGGGCGCGCTTATTGCCGGCCAGCTGTGGAAGATCGACGATGGCCGCACCGCGTTCCTGGCGGCTAGCGGGTTTGCCCTGATCGGCGCCCTGCTCTGCTTCTTCGCGCTGAGCCTGCCGCTGATACGCGCGCGCCGGACCCACGGCGCACACTGACAACGCTCCGGTTCAGCGCTGCAGCAACACCTGCTCCAGCGAAGGCAGCAGCACGCGGTTGCCATGCGCGCTGAGATGATCGCCATCGAAGAACAGCGGGCGGCCATCGCGCTGCGCGGGACATAGCGCGTCGTCGCACAGCACCGGCAGCGGGTCCCACAGCACGCCCCCCGGCAGTCCATCGACCACCTGCCGCAGGCTGCCCAGCATGGGTGCCCGCAACGTTTCCATCGCGACGCGCGTGCTGTCCAGCCCGTTGCGGCAGACCTCATTGCGCGCATTGAAGCGGTCCGAGCAGCGATAGGGGGGCGCCGGCAGCACCGGTTTGGGTGCCTCCAGCACGATGCGCACACCGCGCTCGGCCAGAGGCTTCCACTGCTTGATCGCCTCGGCCGCTTCGGCCTCACGCCCTGCCGTGGCCTCCGCTGTCAGTTCGCCCGCCAGCTGCGCCTGCGCATCGAACAGCACGAACTGATCGGACAGGCGCGGCACCCGCAGCGATACCAGAACCACGGCGTCCCCCGGCTGCGCGCGCTGCGCGATGTCGGCAAACACCGCTGCGTCGAAATCGGTGCAACCGGCCCCGGCACCGCGCCACTTCTGCAGGCTCACCTGCGGGCATCCGCCACGGCCATAGAGGGAGACCTCAGAGCCGGTTTCCAGCGCCAGGCGCTGCAGCAGCTCGATGTAGGCCATCGCATGCGAATCGCCGGCAACAAACACCCGCTTCGGCGCACCGGCCGGCAGCGGACGGTCGCAGTTTCCACGGGTAAAGGTGCGCGCACTGCCGCCTTCGAATCGATGCTTCGCGGCCACCAGAGCACAATCGGGATAATCACCCGCCACACTCTCGCCATTGGGATACCAATCGGCTGGATGCCGGCTGACGGTACTCAGCGACAGCCGCGGTGCCTGCAGGTAGAGCAATGCCTGGATGCCGGCGGCGCACAGCAGTACGACTGCGCCGCTCAGCACCCACCGGCCTGGACGCAGGCGCTGCGACAACGGGCCGCGGAAGGGTTGCTCGACCCAGCGCCACGATACCCAGGACAGCAGCAGCACCAGCACCATCGCAGCGATCATCTGCGGTGGTGTCCGCAGGCCCACGGTCCAGCGCATCAGCACGAACACCGGCCAGTGCCACAGATACAGCGAGTACGACAGCAGGCCAATGCGGCGCATCGGAGCGCTGGCGAGCAGCCGCGCCACCCATGCCTGCGGATGATGATGCAGCGTCCAAAGCAGGCCTGCGGTGGCGAAGGCCGGCAGCAGGCCGTCAGGCCACGGCGAGCGCCCGGCACGCGAGGACCATAGAGCCCACCCCAGCAGGGCCAGCGCCATCATGGCCAGCAGGGAAAACACCGGCGCAGCGCGCTTCAGTGCCTGACTGGTTGCGGGGTCCAGCGATTGCCGCACGTGCAGCAGCTGGAACAGCAGCACGCCCACGCCCAGTTGCCAGAGACGGGTGCTGGTGGCGTAGAACGCCCACGATGGCGGCGCCTCGCGCAGACCCAGCACCGCAGCGTGCAGCAGCGATGCCATGCTGACCAGTGTGAACAGGCCCAGGCTGATCCAGCGCCCGCGCGCGCCACGTGCCCAGGCCAGGAACAGCAACGGGAACAGCAGGTAGAACTGCTCTTCCACACCCAGCGACCAGGTATGGGTGTAGGGATTGAATTCGGCCTTGGGCGCGAAGTAATCGTTGCCGATCGCCGCCAGCACCCAGTTGCTGAATCCGAACAACGCCATCAGCCCCGTCTTGTCGCTGGCTTCGCTGAGCCACGACTCAGGAATGAACAGCACGCTCGCCACAGCGGTCAGCAACACGCACGCCAGCAGCGCCGGTGCGATACGACGGATGCGGCGCGCATAGAAGCGCAGCATCGACTGCCCCAGCGACAGCGGCGGCAGCCGATGTACCGACGCGCTGACCACGAAACCGGAGATGACGAAGAACACGTCCACGCCGGTGAACCCGCCCGGCAACCAGCCCGGGTCCAGATGGAACACGATGACAGCCAGCACGGCGATCGCGCGCAGGCCGTCAATGTGCGGCACGTAGCCGCGGCTTGGATCAGCGGTCATCCCTTCCCCCGCGGCCGCGGGGGCAACGCGCCCACGGCGATCACGCGTTTACCAGACCAGGTCGTCCGGCACCTGGTACTGCGGGTCCGCGTACGGATCTTCCTCGGCCGGCGCATTCGGATCGACCTTCAGCGCCACCGACGGGGCGAACACTGCCTCGCACTGTGCCAGCACCTCGGCGGTCACCAGCAGGTAGCGGCCGTTGAGCTGGACCACGCCCAGTTCACCCGCATTGAGCGCGGTCAGCTGTTCGGCGGTCACGTAGATGCGCTTGATCTTGCCGCCGTACGGGAAGTGGCGGGCAATGTCCGCCTCCTCGGCATTGAGGCTTTTGCCCTGCAGCAGCGCTTCCAGCTTGGCCTTCGCCTCACGGCGCACGCGTGCTTCTTCCTGCTTCAGGCGCTCGGCCTCGATGCGCTCTTCCTTCTCCCGCTGCGCACGGATCGCATAGGCCTTGGCCAGGTCCATCTCTTCGGCGCTGCGCGGCTTGCGCGGCCCCTGCTGCCCTTGGCCACCACGCGCCTGCCCACCGGGCTTGCCCGCCCCACCATGGCCATGCCCGCGACGCTCGCCGGGCTTGTGCTCGCCCTTGCCTGCGCCCTGCGGCTTTGCATTGCCGTTGCCACCCTTGCCCTGCGGGCGGCCGTCACGGCGGGGGCCATCATTCTTGCGCTCGGGCTTGGGCGCGGGCTTGAAGCCCAGGCCCATCAGCTGGTCGCGGAGGGTATCGCTCATAGGATTCGGATCAGTAGTGCGGCGGCGGCGGTTCGCTCGCCGGATCGGAAGAATTCAGTGCGTTGCGGACCTTGCCCAGGTCCTCCAGCAGGACGCGCAGCACATCGGCATTGCGCATGCCCTGCATGCGGGCATCAGCCAGCGCATCGCTCAACTCGGCCAGCGCCTGTTCCTGGAAGGACACGCGCATCTCCAACTCGACCAGGCGCGCTTCCAGCGCCTGCTCGCGTTCGGTCGGTAGATCAGACATGCAGCGAACGCCCCCGGCCGATGCCGTAGTACGCCAGGCCGGCGGCTTCCACTTCGGCCGGCTCATAGAGGTTGCGGCCGTCGAACACCACCGCGTCCTTCAGCTGCTCGCGCAGCTTCTGGAAATCGGGACTGCGGAACTGCTTCCACTCGGTCACCACGACCAGGGCATCCGCGCCCTGCAGCGCTTCGTCAGCATTGCTGCAGAACACCAGGTCATCGCGTTCGCCGAAGATGCGCTGCGATTCGTGCATTGCTTCCGGATCGTAGGCACGCACCGTGGCACCGCCTTCCCACAGCTGCGCCAGCAGGCGACGGCTGGAGGCTTCACGCATGTCATCAGTGTTCGGCTTGAAGGCCAGGCCCCACACGGCGAAGGTCTTGCCGCGCACCCCTTCGTCCTCGCCCTTGTCGTAATGACGCTGGATGAGGGCGAACAGATGGCCCTTCTGTGCATCGTTGACCGCTTCCACTGCATTGAGCAGCTTCGGCTCCAGGCCATGCTGCTGGGCCGTACGGGCCAATGCCTGCACGTCCTTCGGGAAGCACGAGCCGCCGTAGCCGGCGCCCGGGTAGATGAAGTGCCAGCCGATGCGCGGGTCCGAGCCGATACCCTGGCGGACCTGCTCGACGTCGGCACCGACGCGTTCGGCAATGTTGGCGATTTCGTTCATGAATGAAATCTTGGTTGCCAGCATCGCATTGGCGGCGTACTTGGTCAGCTCGGCCGAACGCACGTCCATCTCGACCACGCGGTCGTGGTTGCGGTTGAACGGCGCGTACAGGCGGCGCATTACCGCTACCGACTCATCGCTGGTCGCACCGATGATGATGCGGTCCGGGCGCATGCAATCGGCGACTGCGTCGCCTTCCTTCAGGAATTCCGGATTGGACACCACGTCGAAGGTGATGTCCGCGCCACGCGCGGCCAGCTCTTCGGCAATGGCGGCGCGCACCTTGTCGGCGGTACCCACCGGCACCGTCGACTTGTTGACCACCACGGTGGGCACGCTCATGTGCCGGCCGATGGTACGGGCAACGGCCAGCACGTACTGCAGATCGGCGCTGCCATCCTCGTCCGGCGGGGTACCCACGGCGATGAACACTACCTGGCCATGCGCGATCGCCGACGCGGCATCGGTAGTGAATGCCAGCCGCGACGCGGCGTGGTTGGCCTTCACCATCGGCTCCAGGCCAGGCTCATAGATGGGAATGACGCCCTGGTTGAGGCCATCTACCTTGGCCTGGTCGATATCGACGCAGACCACCTGATGACCGACATCGGCCAGGCAGGTACCGGTCACCAGTCCAACGTAACCCGTACCAAAAATCGCAACGCGCATATCCGTATTCGCTCCTCGATGACTTACGGCAGGACGCCCAGCAGCTCGACGTCGAACGTCAAAGTCGCGTTCGGGCCGATCGGGCCGCCGGGAGTGCCGTTCTCACCGTAGGCGAGTTCGCCCGGAATCCAGAAGCGGTACTTCGAACCGACCGGCATCAGCGCAACGCCTTCGGTCCAGCCCTTGATCACCTGGTCCAGGCCGAACTCAGCCGGCTGGCGGCCGTAGGAACTGTCGAACACGGTGCCGTTGAGCAGCTTGCCTTCGTAGTTCACGCGCACCTTGCTGCTCGGCAGCGGACGCTCGCCGCTACCCGGGCGGATCACCTGGTACTGCAGGCCCGACGCGGTGGTCACCACGCCCGGCTGGGTCTTGTTCTTGGCCAGGAACGCATTGCCTTCCTCGCGGTTGGTCTGCGCAGCGGCGGCGGCCTTGGCCTGCATTTCGGCCTGCTTGCTGCCCATGAAGGCCTGAATGGTGGCGGTCGCGTCAGCTTCCGTCATCTTCGGCTGTCCCTTGCTCAGGCCGGTGCTGATCGCGTCAAACAGCGAGGCGACGTCGATGTCATCCTTCAGCTGCGCCAGCGACGGGCCCACCGAGTAGGAACCGATCATCTGCGAGACCTTGACGCGGTCGACCTTCGGCGGCTGCGAACCCGGCGCCACGCCCGGCACCTGCTGGCCGCTGCGGGCCATCACGACCTGGCGCAGGGCCGCGTCGGTGGCCTTGGCCTGTTCCTGGGTGATCTGCGGCTGCAGGCCTTCGAACGAACGCTCCACGGCGGTGCGCAGCGCGGCCACGTCGATCTCATCGGCGATCGGAGTGAACGACTTGGCCACGTCCAGGCCGATGGCGTAGCCCAGCTTCTGCTTGGGGGAATTCAAGGTTGCGGTCTCCTTGGCGGCTGCGGGGGCAGCCGGTTGTTGCGACAGAGCGACACCCGAAGTGCCCATCGCCAGAATCAGAACCGACGCCGCGGCGCCGCGCATTCCCATCTTCATTCGCTGCATTCCTGGAAGTGTCTGGGCGCCGACGTCGGCGCGAAAAGGATCATTGTCGCACGCATGCCGTCGATGTCGAGGCATGCGTGCCGGATATCAATGCGTGGCGGCGGCCGCCAGCGCCTTGTCGATGGCCGCGATCAGCTGCGGATCGTCCGGCGTCACCTTGCTGGCGAACTGGGCGATGACCTTGCCATCGCGGCCCACGAGGTACTTGTGGAAGTTCCAGGCCGGCGCAACGCCGGTCGCTGCGGTCAGCCGCTGGTACAGCGGCGTGGCCTGCGGACCGACCACATGCACTTTCTCGAACATCGGGAACCTGACGCCGTAGGTCAGGGTGCAGAAGTCCTGGATCTGCTTCTCGTCACCGGGCTCCTGGCCCTTGAAATCGTTGGACGGGAAGCCGAGCACCGCGAAGCCCTTGCCGGCGTACTGCCTGTGCAGCGCCTCCAGGCCTTCGTACTGAGGGGTATAGCCACACTTGCTGGCGGTATTGACCACCAGCAGCACCTGGCCGTGGTAGCGCTGCTGCAGGTTGACCTGCTGCTTGCCAGCCAGCGGCCGATAGCTGACGTCGAGCAGGTCGGCGGCCAGCGCATTGGCCGAGGCTGCCAGGCCGAGGGCCAGCAGAGTCAACAGGGACAGGCCGCGGAAGCGGTGCGGGAAGGCGGTCGACAGGGGCATGGGAACGTTCCGCAATAGCCGTTTCAAGGGTCCGGCCAGCATCGGCCGGGAATCGGCCGAACTATAGCACCGGGCCCTGTGGCACCTGTCGGCCCCGCCGTGGCACAGCTTTGCCGGGCTTGGCGACAGCATGTGGGAAACGGCCGCGGCGCGTCGTCATTGACATAGGATTGACGTGACTGAATGGAAGGCGGTCAGGGAAGCCGGTTTTACCAAACAATTTTTCCTTTATTATCAATTGCCTGGATGGATATGGCGCGTTCTTGACCGCCCCTGCCATCAGTTGGGTGATGTGGGGGCTTGCACCCCGGCGTGCCGGTGTTATAGTTGCATACAACACCAGTCACCTGAGACAGGGGGAAGCCATGAACGTCCGGATCCGTCGCAACCTCACCGCACACGCGGCCGTCGCTGTTTCGACCCTGCTCGTGCTGGCCTGGTGGGCCACGCCCACCGCCCCTGCTTCTGCCGCTGCCGAAAGTGCGCAGGACGCGACGCTCTCCCCGGCAGGGAATGCCACCCCCTCCTCCCCCCCTCCCCCGCGTCGGCTGCACAGCGCGCTGTCCATGCCGTATTTCTCGTTCGCCCAGCCGCTGATCCCACGGAGCTGAACATGAGCGACATCCAGTGGAGCGACGGCGCTCCCATCTACCGTCAGTTGAAGGAGCGCGTGATCGCCATGATGCTCGACGGAATCCTCAAGCCGGGCGATGCCCTGCCTTCGGTGCGCCAGGTGGCCGCCGACTATCAACTCAACCCCATCACCGTTTCGCGCGCCTACCAGGAACTGGCTGACGAAGGCCTGGTGGAGAAGCGCCGCGGCCTGGGCATGTTCATGACCGAGCAGGCGGCTACGCAGCTGCGAAGCAGCGAGCGCGACCGTTTCCTCAACGAAGAATGGCCGGCGGTCCTGGAGCGCATCCAGCGCCTGGGCCTGAGCCTCGACGAATTGCTGCCCCAGGGGAAAGTCTGATGAAGAGCACTGCAAGTGAAGCGGTCATCACCGCCCGAGGCCTGCGCAAGGCCTACAAGACCACGGTTGCCCTCGACAACGCCAGCTTCAGCATTCCAAGCGGGCGCATCGTCGGCCTGATCGGGCCCAATGGCGCCGGCAAGACCACCGCGCTGAAGGCCATTCTTGGCCTGACCTCGGTGGAGGGGGACCTGAGCGTGCTCGGGCGTGACCCGCGACTGCACCGCGACGAACTGATGAATGACATCTGCTTCATCGCTGATGTCGCCGTGCTGCCGCGCTGGTTGAAGGTCCGCGAAGCGATCGACTTCGTCGCTGGCGTTCACCCGCGCTTCGACCGCGCCCGTTGCGAACGCTTCCTGGCCAACACCAAGCTGCAGCCAAAGCAGCGCGTGCGGGAGCTGTCCAAGGGCATGATCGTGCAGCTGCACCTGGCGCTGGTGATGGCCATCGATGCCCGCATCCTGGTGCTGGACGAGCCGACACTGGGCCTGGACATCCTGTACCGCAAGGAGTTCTACCAGCGCCTGCTGGAAGACTACTTCGACGAACAGAAGACGATCATCGTCACTACCCACCAGGTGGAGGAAATCGAGCATATCCTCAGCGACGTCATGTTCATCCGTGATGGCCGCATCGTGCTCGACGCTGAAATGGACGACGTCGGCCAGCGCTATACCGAGCTGCTGGTCAATGCCGAACAGCTGGACACCGCCCGCGCATTGAAGCCGATCGACGAGCGCAGCCTGGCGTTCGGCAAGACGGTGATGCTGTTCGATGGCGTGCCGCGCGCCCAGCTTTCCTCCCTCGGCGAGACCCGCATCCCGGGCCTGGCCGACCTGTTCGTCGCCATCATGAAGGGGACCTACGCATGAACGCCGTCAACCACCCCGTCAGCCCGATCGGCACCCTGCGCTGGCTGCTCAAGCGCGAGTATTGGGAGAACCGCGGCGGCTTCCTCTATGCACCGTTGATCGCCGGACTGATCTCGCTGGTGATGAGCACCATCGGCATCGCGTTCGGCCTGTTCGCGCTGCATCGTGCCGCGCGCGACGGCGGCCTGCACATCGACGGCGAAGATGTGAACATCAATGGCCTGGACCTGGCGCTGCTCACCCGCGACATCAGTGCCAAGGACCTGGCCGATCTCGGTAACGGCCTCGACCTGACCCTCGTGCTCAGCTCGGCGTGGCCATTCCTGGTCCTGGCCTTCGTGGTGTTCTTCTACTGCCTGGGCGCCCTGTACGATGACCGCCGCGACCGCAGCATCCTGTTCTGGAAGTCGCTGCCGCTGTCGGACACCCAGACGGTGCTGTCCAAGCTGATCAGTGCGCTGATCGTGGCCCCGCTGATCGCGGTGATCGCTGGCATCATCACCATGCTCGGCTTCATGCTGGTCATCAGCATCGTCGCGCTGATGCACGGTGGCAGCCCGATGACCCTGATCTGGGGCCCGGCCAGCCCGTTGACCCTGGCTGCCGGCCACCTGAGCTGGATTCCGGTCTACGCGCTGTGGGCCCTGCCCACCGCCGGCTGGCTGCTGCTGTGCTCGGCCTGGGCCAAGAGCAAGCCGTTCCTGTGGGCGGTGATGCTGCCGCTGTTTGCCGGCGTCATCGTCAGCACCACCAAGATCATGCCGCTGTTCGGTCTGACCACCGGCTGGTTCTGGCAGAACATCGTCGGCCGCCTGCTGCTGGGCGGCGTACCCGGCATGGACCTGCTGTATCGCCTCGGCGCAGGTGAAGGGTCGCGCCGCGATCTGGACTCGGTGGTCAGCCTGATGTCCCCTGCCTCGCAGCTGAAGTCGCTGGCGATGCCGGAACTGTGGATCGGTGCGGCCGTCGGTGCAGTGTTCATCTTCCTCGCCATCCGCCTGCGCAAGCGCGCCGGCGAGATCTGACTCCACCCATCCGGAGGCACCACCCATGCGTTCCCTGCTCGCCTGTTCTGCGTTGTTGCTGTTGCCGCTGTCGGCGCTGGCCGCCGATGCCCCTAACTGCAAGTTCACCGCTGCCCGTACGTTGAAGCTGGAGACATCCGGCGCCAAGGCGGTGGTGTTCGAGGTGAACCAGCATGACCTGAAGGTGGTCGCCAGCAAGGGCGGTGGCCAGCTGGATGGTCGCGCCTGCGCCTCCAGCCAGGAATGGTTGGACCAGCTGGTGCTGGATCAGCGGAAGGAAGGCGACAAGCTGGTGGTCAGCCTGCGCCGCGATGGCCGTCAAAGCGGCATCAGCCTGGGCAACAGCTATGCCTGGCTGGACATCCGCGGCAGCGTGCCGGACAACCTGCCGCTGCAGCTCAAGGTCGGCTCCGGCGATGCCAGCGTGGAAAACGCGCAGTCACTCAGCGTGGACGTCGGTTCCGGTGACGCCGTGGCCCGCGGAACCCGTGGCAGCATTCACGCCGCAGTGGGTTCGGGCGACCTCAACATCGATGGCGGCGGCTCCCTGAACCTGCTCTCGCTGGGTTCCGGCGACGTCACAGTACGCAACATCACCGGCGACGCCAGCACCGGTACCGTCGGCTCCGGTGACCTGAAGATCACCGATGTGCGTGGCAACGCGCGGCTGGATACCGTGGGCTCGGGTGACATCGAGTTCAAGCGTGTGCAGGGCAGCGTTGAAGTGGGCGTGGTCGGCTCCGGCGGGGTCGATCTGGCCGATATCGGCGGCAATGTGCATGTCCGCAGCCACGGTTCGGGCGACATCCACGTCGACGGGGTGCGCGGCACCCTGACCGTCGATCGCAGCGGCAGCGGTGACGTCGATCATCGCAACGTCAGCGGCCGGGTCACCCTGCCGCGCAGCAAGTAACCCTTTTCCAGACACCACCAGGGGAACACCATGAACCTGTTGCGCCTGCTGCCTGCCACCCTGCTGTGCCTGCCGCTGATCGCCTGCGGCGGCACGTCCTCCACGCCTGATACCACCGTCGGCAAAAGCGTGGCCGAGGCGACCAGCGGGGTCGGCCAGACGGTCAAGGAGGCCATGGACGATGCCCGCAAGGACATCGCCCAGGGCAACATCAAGATCTCGGCCGACAAGCAGCCGCGTGCGGAGATCACGCCGGACGGGCGGCTGCTGATCGGCGGCAAGGAAGTGCCGGCCGATGAGGCCCAGCGCCGGCAGCTGCTGGAATACCGCGGCCACGTCGTTGCCATTGCAATGGACGGCATGGATGTCGGCCTGGCCGGTGCCAAGCTCGGCGCCAGTGCTGCCGGAGAGGCCCTGAAGGGCATCTTCAGCGGCGACAGCGAGGGCATCGAGAAGCGGATCAATGCCGAGGCGGAGAAGATCGAAGCCCAGGCCAAGCGCATCTGCAACCGCATGCCGGCGATGCTGGCCAGCCAGCAGGCGCTGGCCGCATCGCTGCCCGCGTTCAGGCCGTACGCCACGATGGACCAGAGTGACGTCGACGACTGCGGCAAGGACACCGTGGTCCAGCGCTAGGCCTGTGACAGATCAGCGCACCCGGCCGGCAGCGGCGCCCCGCTGCCGGCCGTAACGTGCCGACCGGCTTACAATGTCGGCCCCGGACGCCCCCGAACCGAATGCCATGAAGAAGTTGTTCCTGCTGCTGGCCGCCCTGCTCTGCCTGGGCCTGGTCGGCTGTGACAAGGATTACCGCAACCACCGCGCCGAGCGCGGCAAGCCCAAGATTTCCGTCAGCGAAGGGATGGTGACCGTGCGTCGCCCGCCGGCACCGAACATCATCATCCTCGACGATGGCACGATGAAGGTGGACGAGATCCAGATCCCGCTCGACGAAGGGCAGAAGCAGATGCTGCAGACGATGTTCGGCCGGCTGCAGGTACTGCGCCAGAACACCCTGGTCGCCGCCCCGGCCGATCCCAACATGCAACCGGTGAAGATCCAGCCGCCGGAAGGCATGGAAGTGATCCCGGCCGACCTGGTCCAGCGCATCCCCGAGTTCAAGGACTACACCGACACCTTCGGCAACATCGTCGCCGACCGTCGCTGAAAAAACGCCGCCCCCTGGGCGGCGTTTCCTCTTGTAGAGCCGAGCCCATGCTCGGCTACTGCCCGGAATCTGAGCCGAGCATGGGCTCGGCTCTACAACAGCAGATCAACCGCCGGCGCCACCACCGCCAGCCTGGATGCCACCTGCGGTCAGCGCGGTGGGGTCCAGCAGGCGGCGCAGTTCCGCTTCCTGCAGGCCGCTGTCTTCCAGCGCTACGTCCAGCACCGGGCGCTGTTCCTTGTAGGCACGCTTGGCAATGGCCGCTGCCTTCTCGTAGCCGATGATCGGGTTCAGCGCCGTGACCAGGATGGGATTGCGCGACAGCGCCTCGGCAACACGGTCTTGGCGCACCTTCAGCCCGGCAATCGCGCTGTCGGCCAGCAGCCGCGACACATTGGCCAGCAGGCCGATGCCATCCAGCAGGTTCACCGCAATCAGCGGCAGGGTGACGTTGAGCTGGAAGTTGCCGGTCTGCCCGGCCACGGTGATCGCGGTATGGTGGCCAATCACCTGCGCACACGCCATCACGGTTGCTTCCGGAATCACCGGGTTGACCTTGCCCGGCATGATCGAGCTGCCCGGCTGCAGTGCCGGCAGTTCGATCTCGCCCAGCCCGGCCAGCGGACCGGCGTTCATCCAGCGAAGATCATTGGCGATCTTGATCAGCGCCACCGCCAGTGCATTGAGCTGGCCGGACAACTCCACTGCATCGTCCTGCGCGGCCAGGCCTTCGAACTTGTTCTCGGCGCTGTCGAACTTGAAACCGGTCTGTTGCTTCAGTTCCTTGGCTACCTGCGCGCCAAAACGCGGGTCGGCGTTGATGCCGGTGCCGATGGCGGTGCCACCCAGCGGCAGGCGGCGCACGCGCTTAAGGCTGTCTTCGATGCGCTCCTGCGCAGAGGCCAGCTGCGCCGACCATGCGCCGAACTCCTGCTCGAAGGTCAGTGGCATCGCGTCCATCAGGTGGGTACGGCCGGTCTTGACCACCTTGCGCAGGCTGCGGCCCTTCTTGTCGAGGGTCTTGCGCAGGTGCACCAGCGCCGGCAGCAGCTGTTCGTGCGTCGCCAGCACCGCCGACACGCGCAGCGCGGTCGGGATCACGTCGTTGGAGCTCTGCCCCTGGTTGACGTGGTCATTGGGATGCACGGTGGTCTTGCCCGCCTTGCCGGCACGGTTGGCCAGGGTGGCGATGACCTCATTGGCATTCATGTTCGACGACGTGCCCGAACCGGTCTGGTAGACGTCGATCGGGAAGTGCGCGTCCCAGTTGCCGGCGGCCACTTCGGCAGCAGCGGTCTGGATGGCCTTGGCCACGTTCTTCGGCAGGTGGCCCAGCTCGGCGTTGACGCCGGCGGCAGCGCCCTTGACCAGGCCCAGGGCACGGATGAAACCGCGCGGCATGCGCTGGCCCGACACCGGGAAATTCTGCACGGCACGCTGGGTCTGGGCGCCCCACAGGGCGTCCGCAGGCACCTGCAGCTCGCCCATGCTGTCGTGTTCGATTCTGAAACCCTTGCTTGCAGCTTTGCTCATTGCATCAACTCCGCACTACTTCAATTGGGGAAAGGGAAGCGGCGGCTGGCAGGGTGTCGCTTCCCGGGCTGGCGGCTGCGCCAACGATACTCCCTTGCCCGCAGCGTGGGATGACGAGGACGGGCCAGAACGTTCCGTCCGCAGGGCCGTGTTGTAGAGCCGAGCCCATGCTCGGCGTCCCGCAGGCCGCCGGATTCTCCGAAGCAGCCGAGCGTGGGCTCGGCTCTACAGGGCACGCCCCGCCGGCACGTCGTAGAATATCGGCCCCGCCGCTCGTCCCAGCCCTGCCGACATGTCCGATTCCGCCCTGCTCGCCCTGTCCCCGCTCGATGGCCGCTATGCCGGCAAGGTCGACGCGCTGCGCCCGATCTTCTCCGAATACGGCCTGATCAAGGCCCGCATCACGGTCGAGGTGGAATGGCTGCTGGCGCTGGCCGCCGAACCGGGCATCGTCGAACTGGCGCCGTTCTCCGACGCCGCCGTCGCCCGCCTGCGCGACCTGGCCGCCCGCTTCAGCCCGGCCCAGGCCGCGCGCGTGAAGGAGATCGAGCGCACCACCAACCATGACGTCAAGGCGGTGGAGTACTTCATCAAGGAACAGCTGAAGGACGACGCCGAACTGGCCCCGGCGCTGGAATTCGTGCATTTCGCCTGCACCAGCGAAGACATCAACAACCTCAGCTACGGCCTGATGCTGGAACAGGCCCGCCGTGAAGTGCTGCTGCCGACCCTGGACGGCATCGCCAGCACCCTGCGCAGCCTGGCCCACGCCCAGGCCGGCCAGCCGATGCTGTCGCGCACCCACGGCCAGACCGCCTCGCCGACCACGCTGGGCAAGGAGCTGGCCAACGTGGTCGCTCGCCTGGAACGCCAGCGCGGGCAGATCGCCGCGGTCGAACTGACCGGCAAGATCAACGGTGCCGTCGGCAACTACAACGCCCACGTGGCCAGCTACCCGGACGTGGACTGGCCGGCCTTCGCCGAGCGCTTCGTGACCGGCCTGGGCCTGGTATTCAACCCGTACACCACGCAGATCGAGCCGCACGACAACGTGGCCGAGATCGGCGATGCCGCACGCCGCGCCAACATCATCCTGATCGATCTGGCTCGCGACATCTGGGGCTACATCTCGCTGGGCTATTTCAAGCAGCGCCTGAAGGAAGGCGAAGTCGGCTCGTCGACGATGCCGCACAAGGTCAACCCGATCGATTTCGAGAATGCCGAAGGCAACTTCGGCATCGCCAACGCGCTGTTCGAGCACTTCAGCGCGAAGCTGCCGATCAGCCGCTGGCAGCGTGACCTGACCGATTCCACCGTGCTGCGTGCACTGGGCACCGCGTTCGGCCACAGCCAGGTGGCGCTGGATTCGCTGGCCAAGGGCCTGGGCAAGCTGGAAGTGAACCCGCAGCGCCTGGATGCCGATCTGGACGCGGCCTGGGAAGTGCTGGCCGAGGCCGTGCAGACGGTGATGCGCCGCCATGGCCTGCCGAACCCGTACGAGCAGCTGAAGGCGCTGACCCGTGGCCAGGGCATCACCGCCGAGTCGATGCGTGCGTTCGTGCAGGGGCTGGAGCTGCCGGCGGATGCGAAGCAGCGCCTGCTGGAGATGACCCCGGGCAGCTACACCGGCCTGGCCGAGTCGCTGGCGAAGAAGATCTAAGGGGTTTGCTTGCGGCGGCGGCCGCGGGCGCTGCCTGCGGCAGGCAACGGCAACGGCAACAGCAATAGCAACGTCAAGAGCGGCTCTGGATTGCTGCTAACTGGGCGGGCCGGGAGGGGCCAGCGGGACACGCCGTAAACCCATCCATGGGGGCTCGATGGCGCCATCCATGGCGCCAACGGTCCCGCTGACCCCTCCCGCCCCACCTCTGACAGATTTCCGGTGACGGATCGAAGAGCGTAGGGTTGTCGGGGCGGAATTTGAAAGAGGGACGCGGCTTCGCCGCGTCCGTCTTTGTTTGAGGGTCTTTTGTAGAGCCGAGCCCGTGCTCGGCTGCTTTTGGGCGTGGGCAACAGCAAGCCGAGCGTGGGCTCGGCTCTACAAGGGCATGAGCAAGCGCAGCGCGCGACCCGCTTTTGCCTTTGATTTTCTTCTTCCATTCCGTGGCGGGCCCCGCAGGAAACTGTCAGGGGCCGGGCGGGTGGACCATGCAGGGGCGTTGGCGCCATGGATGGCGCCATCGAGCTTACAGGGACGTACTTGCAGCGTCCCCTGCATGGCCCACCCGCCCGGCCAAGCCCATGAAGCCGGTCGACTAACAGTCGACCCTACCAAGATGTCGCCACGAGGGGCTCCGCCGTTGGCCGGCACCCCGCGACAAACCACCGCACGTGCGCAATCCCCACGAACGTCGGACAATGCAACCCATGGCGGCCCGCCACGCCGCCCCTCCCGCTTTCCGCTGCAAGGATTCCCCCATGGCCGCCCGCAAGTCCTCCGCCCCCCTGATCGAAGTCACCGCCCGCCCCGGCCAGCCGCTGGGCATGGCGCCGGCCACCTTCCTGCGCGACTTCTGGCAGAAGCGCCCGCTGCTGATCCGCAACGCCTTCCCCAATTTCCAGACCCCGGTGCAGCCGGAAGACCTGGCCGGGCTGGCCTGCGAGGAAGGCGTGCTGGCGCGCCTGATCGAGCACGACAAGACCCAGGACGGCTGGCGCGTGCGCACCGGCCCGTTCCAGGAAGACGTGTTCCCCGCCCTGCCAGACCACGATTGGACCCTGCTGGTGCAGGACGTGGACAAGTGGGACCCGGACGTGCGCGCCCTGATCGAGCACTTCAGCTTCCTGCCGCGCTGGCGCATGGATGACGTGATGATCAGCTTCGCCGCCACCGGCGGCTCGGTCGGCGCCCATGTCGACCAGTACGACGTGTTCCTGCTGCAGGCCCACGGCCATCGCCGCTGGCAGATCGATGCCAGCGAATCGATCAAGGGCAGGCAGCCGCCGCTGGGCTTCCGCCCGGACGTGGAGCTGAAGCTGCTGAAGGTGTTCAAGCCAACCCACGACTGGGTGCTGGCGCCGGGCGACATGCTCTACCTGCCGCCGAACGTGCCGCACCACGGCGTCGCCGAAGACCCCTGCCTGACCTTCTCCTTCGGCATGCGCGCGCCGTCCTCGGCCGAGCTGATCAGCGACTACCTGGACACCCTGATTGCCGATGCCGACGAGAACATCCGCTATCAGGATGCCGACCTGAAGGTGCCGGCCGACCCGAACGAGATCGACACGGTGGCGATGGCGCGGGTGATCACCGCGCTCAACGCCATCCGCATGAACGACCCGGACAAGCTGGGTGACTGGTTCGGCCGTTTCATCACCACCTACCGCGCCGCCGGCGAAGTGATGGCTCACCAGGCCGCTCCCGCACCGGAGGAAGTGGTCCAGGCCCTGGCCTCGGGCCTGCTGCTGCAGCGTCACCCCTGGGCGCGCCTGGCCTGGCGCCGGGCCAAGCGTGGCGCCAGCCTGTACGTCAGCGGCCAGGACTTCGCGCTGCCGGTGAAGGACGCGCAGCGCTTGGCCGGCGCCGAGCAGCTCGATGCCGCCGCCTATCGCGGCCTGTCCGACAAGGGCCGCGCGGTGGTCCAGCAGCTGTTGGCCGGTGGCGTGTTCCAGCTGATCGATCCGAACGAGGTGTATGACGCTGAAGATGAGGATGACGGCGAAGACGCCGTGGTGCTCGGCGAAGTGGTTGAAGGCCGTGACCGTGTCGACGCGATCGACGCCGACGCGGTGTCCGACGATGTCCACACCGTGACCGTGCACGACGACGGCATCGAGGTCATCGTCAACTTCGAGGATCACGACGAAGACGACAGCGACGACGGTCGCGCCTGAGCCCTGCCGCCATGGTCCGGGTCCAGCAGGTCAGCCACGCCGACGCCCACGTTGCCATCCACGACGTGCGCCAACGCGTGTTCGTGCAGGAACAGGGCATCGCCGCCGAACTGGAACGCGACGCGCTGGACCCGGTCAGCGCCCATGTGCTGGCGCTGGACGCCGAGGGCCTGCCGGTCGGCACCGGCCGCCTGGCCCCCGATGGCCGCATCGGTCGCATGGCGGTGCTGGCCGACCATCGCAGCCAGGGCGTCGGTGAGGCCCTGCTGGAGGCACTGGTGGAGGCCGGGCGCCGGCTCGGCCTGGCCGAACTGCACCTGCACGCCCAGCTGCCCGCCCGCGACTTCTATGCCCGCCAGGGCTTCCTGCCCGAGGGCGAGGTGTTCGAGGAGGCCGGCATCGGCCACCAGCAGATGCGGCGGCGGCTGGGCGCGGCCAGCGCCATCGACAGCCGCGCCGAGGCCGTGGCGGCCACTACCGCCGTCATTCACCGCGCCCGTCGCCGGCTGTGGCTGCACAGCCGCCAGCTCGACCAGGGCCTGCTCGACACGCCTACGGTGCAGGCCGCGCTGCGCCGCTTCGTCACTGCCCGCCACGACAAGCAGCTGCGGGTGATCGTGCACGATGCCGCTGCGATCGCCGCTGCCGGCGCCCCACTGCTGGCGCTGGCCCAGCGCCTGCCCAGCGTGGTCCGGTTCCGCGAGGTCAGCGATCCGGTCGACCGTGCGTTGGCCTCGGCCTGCCTGCTCAACGATGCGGGCGACTTCTACTTTCGTCTGATCGGCCATCGCCTCGACGGCGAGGCCGGCATCGCACTGCCTGCACGTTCGCAGCCGTTCGAGCAGCAATTGCTGCGTGTCTGGGACCGTTCGCGCGATTGCAGCGAACTGCGCGCGCTCGGCATCTGAGCCGGCGCCGCCGACCCAACCTGTCTGGAACCGGCACCCGAGGACGCGGGTTGCCTGCGGCAATGCCCCTTCGTGGCCCGTTGGGGGTACAATTTGGCTGTTTGAACGCGCCCGCGCAGGGCTATTCATCATTCCTGCCGGGTCCTTCTGAAGCCATACCCCACAAAGCGAATCAACACCCTCCATCGTGGACAATCAACTGAAGCAGTTTGCGCAATCTTCGCAACTCGCCGGCGGCAACGCCTCCTATGTCGAGGACCTGTACGAGCAGTACCTGGTCTCCCCGGATAGTGTCGATCCCAAATGGAAAACCTACTTCGATGGCTTCAAGGGCCGTGAAGCAGGTGACATTCCGCACTCGGCCGTCATCTCCCACATCGCGGACGCGGCCAAGGATGCGCTGAAAGCTGGCACCGGCAGCGGTGCGGGCGACGAGCGCGAGCGCAATGTCGGTCGTCTGATCACCGCCTACCGCTCCCGCGGCCACCTCGACGCCCGCCTGGACCCGCTGGGCCTGGCCGCACCGGTCAACACCCCGGACCTGGGCCTGCCGTTCCACAGCCTGTCCGATGCCGACCTCAACAGCGAGTTCAGCACCGGCGGCGTCGGCGGCCAGCCGCGCATGAAGCTGCGCGACCTGCTGGCACGCCTGAAGGCGACCTACACCGGCTCGATCGGTGCGGAGTTCATGCACATCTCCGAGGTCGAGCAGCGCCAGTGGATCTACAAGAAGCTGGAAGCGGCCGGTGGCAACTACCAGCTGGACGCTGACACCCAGCGCCGCACCCTGGAGCGCCTGACCGCGGCCGAAGGCCTGGAGCGCTACCTGCACACCAAGTACGTCGGCCAGAAGCGCTTCTCGCTGGAAGGCGGCGACTCGCTGATCCCGATGATGGACACCATCATCCGCAGCGCCGGCAAGGATGGCGTCAAGGACGTGGTGATCGGCATGGCCCACCGCGGCCGCCTGAACGTGCTGGTCAACACCCTGGGCAAGAACCCGCGCAAGCTGTTCGACGAGTTCGAGGGCAAGTTCGAGCACGACGAGCACGCTTCGGCCGGCGACGTGAAGTACCACATGGGCTTCTCCGCCGACGTCGCCACTGAAGGCGGCCCGGTGCACCTGGCGCTGGCGTTCAACCCGTCGCACCTGGAAATCGCCGACCCGGTCGTGGCCGGTTCCGTGCGTTCGCGCCAGGAGCGCCGCAAGGACACCGCCCGCAAGCAGGTGATGCCGATCCTGATCCACGGCGACGCGGCCTTCTCCGGCCAGGGCGTGGTCATGGAGCTGTTCCAGATGTCGCAGGCCCGCGGCTTCGCCGTCGGTGGCACCGTGCACATCGTGGTCAACAACCAGGTGGGCTTCACCACCTCCAACCCGCTGGATACGCGCTCCACGCGCTATGCCACCGACGTGGCGAAGATGATCGCCGCGCCGGTACTGCACGTGAACGGCGATGATCCGGAAGCGGTGGTGTTCGCCGCGCAGCTGGCCTTCGAGTTCCGCCAGAAGTTCGCCAAGGACGTGGTCATCGACCTGATGTGCTACCGCCGTTGGGGCCACAACGAGGCCGACGAACCGGCAATCACCCAGCCGCTGATGTACCAGGTGATCCGCAAGCACCCGACCACCCGCGAGATGTACGCCGAGCAGCTGGAGAAGGCAGGCGTGATCGCCGCCGGTGCCGGCAAGGCGATGGTCGATGCCTACCGCGAGAAGCTGGACGCCGGTGAAGTGACCACCGAACTGGCCAAGGTCGAGAAGACCCCGCCGAGCAGCCCGCTGTTCGTCGATTGGCCGAAGCTGCTGGAAGGCAAGCTGTCCGACCCGGTCTCGACCAAGGTCGAGAAGAACAAGCTGGTCGAACTGGCCAGGCTGATCAACACCATCCCGGACGAAGTGCAGCTGCACTCGCGCGTGGCCAAGGTCTACGACGACCGCCGCAAGATGGCCGCCGGCGAGATTCCGGGCGACTGGGGCTTTGCCGAGAACCTGGCCTACGCCACCCTGCTCAACGAAGGCCATGCACTGCGCCTGGTCGGCCAGGACGTCGGCCGCGGTACGTTCACGCACCGCCACGCGATCCTGCACGACCAGAAGACCGACAACTACTACATGCCGCTGCGGCAGCTGGTGGATTCGCCGGAGAAGGCCACCGTCATCGACTCGCTGCTGAGCGAAGAAGCGGTGATGGCCTACGAATACGGCTTCTCCACCACCGATCCGAACACGCTGTGCATCTGGGAAGGCCAGTTCGGCGACTTCGCCAACGGCGCCCAGGTGGTGATCGACCAGTTCATCGCCGCCGGTGAAGCCAAGTGGGGCCGCATTTCCGGCCTGACCCTGCTGCTGCCGCACGGCTATGAAGGGCAAGGCCCCGAACACAGCTCGGCGCGCCTGGAGCGCTTCCTGCAGCTGTGCGCGCTGGAGAACATGCTGGTGGTCGTGCCGTCGACTCCGGCCCAGGCCTTCCACATGCTGCGTCGCCAGCTGCACATGACCACCCGCAAGCCGCTGGTGGTGATGTCGCCGAAGTCCCTGCTGCGCCACAAGCTGGCGGTGTCGACCCTCGACGAGCTGGCCAACGGCGAGTTCCAGCACCTGATCGGCGACGCCAATGCCGACGCCAAGAAGGTCAAGCGCGTGGTGCTGTGCTCGGGCAAGGTCTACTACGACCTGCTGGAGGACCAGACCAAGCGTGGCCAGGACGACGTGGCGATCATCCGCGTGGAGCAACTGTATCCGTTCCCGCGTGCGCTGCTGGCTGCCGAGCTGAAGAAGTACGGCAAGGCCACCGACGTGGTGTGGACGCAGGAAGAACCGCAGAATCAGGGCGCGTGGTACCAGATCCGCCACCACCTGCAGTTCTGCCTGGCCGATGGCCAGAACCTGCACTACGCCGGTCGCGCACGTTCGGCCTCGCCGGCTGCCGGTCACATGGCTGACCATGTCCGCGAGCAGCAGCAGCTGATCGCCGACGCACTGGTCAACCCGTTCAACGACCAGGTCGCTGAATAACTCTCCCCCCTATTTAGAAGACAAACCAGGAAGCTCCCGCAATGGCCACCGAAGTCAAAGCCCCGGTACTGCCCGAATCCGTCGCCGACGGCACCATCGCCACCTGGCACAAGAAGGTGGGCGACGCCGTCAAGCGCGACGAAAACCTGCTTGACCTGGAAACCGACAAGGTCGTTCTGGAAGTGCCGTCGCCGGTTGACGGCGTGCTCAAGGAAATCAAGTTCAAGGAAGGCGATACCGTGACCTCCAGCCAGGTCGTGGCGATCATCGAAGAAGGCGCCGTAGCTGCGGCTCCGGCCCCGGCCGCTGAAGAGAAGAAGGCTGAAGCCGCACCGGCCGCCGCTGCTCCGGCCGCTGCCGCTGCGCCGGCCCCGGCTGCCAAGTCGGCCGCCGACGCGCTGCCGCCGGGCGCCCGCTTCACCGCCATCACCGAAGGCGTGAACCCGGCCGACGTCGACGGCACCGGCCGTCGTGGCGCGGTGACCAAGGAAGACATCGTCAACTTCGCCCGCAACGGCGGCGCCGGCAAGGCCGGTGGCGCTCGTCCGGAAGAGCGCGTGCCGATGACCCGCATCCGCAAGCGCATTGCCGAGCGCCTGATGGAGTCGAAGAACTCCACCGCCATGCTGACCACCTTCAACGAAGTCGACCTGTCCAAGGTTTCGGCCGCGCGCAAGGAACTGCAGGACGAGTTCGTCAAGGCCCACGGCATCAAGCTGGGCTTCATGAGCTTCTTCGTGAAGGCCGCCGCCAACGCGCTGCAGCGTTTCCCGCTCGTCAACGCCTCGATCGACGGCGACGACATCATCTACCACGGCTACTCGGACATCTCGATCGCCGTCTCGACCGAAAAGGGCCTGGTCACGCCGGTCCTGCGCAACGTCGAGCGCATGTCGTTCGCCGACATCGAGAAGACCATCGCCGACTACGCCAAGAAGGCACGTGACGGCAAGCTGGGCCTGGAGGAACTGCAGGGCGGCACCTTCACCGTGACCAACGGCGGCACCTTCGGTTCGCTGCTGTCGACCCCGATCATCAATCCGCCGCAGAGCGCCATCCTGGGCATGCACGCCATCAAGGAGCGTCCGATCGCCCAGAACGGCCAGGTCGTGATCGCGCCGATGATGTACCTGGCGCTGTCCTACGACCACCGCATCATCGACGGCAAGGACTCGGTGCAGTTCCTGGTGGACATCAAGAACCAGCTGGAAAACCCGGGCCGCATGCTGTTCGGCCTGTAAGAAACCTCCCGCCCCTCCGCGCCTGCGCGGAGGGGTTCTGGTAATGCATCAAGGAATAATTCAATGGCTGAACAATTCGACGTCGTCGTCATCGGTGCCGGCCCGGCCGGTTACCACGCTGCCATCCGCGCGGCCCAGCTGGGCCTGAAGACCGCCTGCATCGACGCAGCGCTGGGCAAGGACGGCAAGCCGGCCCTCGGCGGCACCTGCCTGCGCGTGGGCTGCATCCCGTCCAAGGCGCTGCTGGATTCCTCGCGCCAGTTCTGGAACATGGGCCACATCTTTGGCGACCACGGCATCAGCTTCAAGGATGCCAAGATCGACGTCGAGGCGATGATTGGCCGCAAGGACAAGATCGTCAAGCAGTTCACCGGCGGCATCGGCATGCTGTTCAAGGCCAACAAGGTCGCCGCCTATTACGGCTTCGGCCAGCTGCAGCCAGGCAACGTGGTCAAGGTGAAGCAGCACGACGGTTCGGAAGTCGAGCTGAAGGGCACCAACGTCATCATCGCGGCCGGTTCGGATTCGATCGAGCTGCCGTTCGCCAAGTTCGACGGCGAGACCATCGTCGACAACGTCGGCGGCCTGGACTTCACCGAAGTGCCGAACCGCCTGGCGGTGATCGGCGCCGGCGTGATCGGCCTGGAACTGGGCAGCGTGTGGAAGCGCCTGGGCGCTGAAGTGACCATCCTGGAAGCCATGCCGGAGTTCCTGGCCGCTGCTGACGCCGAAGTGGCCAAGACCGCTGCCAAGGAGTTCAAGAAGCAGGGCCTGGACATCAAGCTCAATGCCAAGGTTTCCAAGACCGAGATCACCGGCAAGGGCAAGAAGAAGGAAGTTATCGTCACCTACACCGACGCCGAAGGCGAAAAGACCCTGACCGTGGACAAGCTGCTGGTGGCCGTGGGCCGTCGCGCCGCCACCAAGGGCCTGCTGGCCGAAGGCACCGGCGTCAAGGTCAACGAGCGCGGCCAGATTGAAGTCGATGCGCACTGCCACACCGGCGTCGACGGCGTGTGGGCGGTCGGCGACTGCGTGCGCGGCCCGATGCTGGCGCACAAGGGCTTCGAGGAAGGCATCGCGGTGGCTGAGCTGATCGCCGGCCTGCCGGGCCACGTCAACTTCGACACCATTCCGTGGGTCATCTACACCGAGCCGGAACTGGCCTGGGTCGGCAAGACCGAAGCCCAGCTGAAGGCCGAGGGCATTCCGTACAAGGCCGGCAGCTTCCCGTTCGCCGCCAACGGCCGTGCCGTGGCGATGATCGAGCCGGCGGGCTTCGTGAAGATCCTGGCCCATGCCGAAACCGATCGCATCCTCGGCATGCACCTGGTCGGCGCCAACGTCTCCGAGCTGGTGCACGAAGGCGTGCTGACCATGGAATTCAGCGGCTCGGCCGACGACCTGGCCCGCATCTGCCACGCCCACCCGTCGCTGTCGGAAGTGATCCACGACGCGGCGATGGCGGTCAGCAAGCGCGCCATCCACAAGGCGAACTGATCGTTCGCGGGTTGTGCCGGCCGCTGGCCGGCATGGCCGGATGCAAGGAACCCCGCTTCGGCGGGGTTTTTTGTTGCTCATTTCCCTGTAGTGCCGAGCCCACGCTCGGCTGCCCTGCACAGGCCGCCGAGCATTGGGCTCGGCGCTACACCTTTCCGGCCGGCTTCTTCGGCGGATCGTCACAGATGCGGTGCTGGACCACGGTTCCACCCGCCTTCCACTCCTTCACCACCCGGCAGCGCTCCCTGGGCTTGACCGCCCTGGCCGCTGCAGCATCCGCCTCATCGGCAGCGGCGGCCTGCTGTCGTTCCAGCCATGCGGACGACGGTGACACCGGTGTGGCCGGTGCCGGCCCCGCAAGCAATGCCAGCGCGACCAGCACCACCGCCCTCATGCCGCCACCGGGCCGCCGCCGAGCAGGCGCGCGGGCAGCATGAACAGCGCGCGCAGGAACGCGAACAGCGCCGAGAACGTGATGCCGACCAAGCGGAACGGCAGGCTCAGCAACCAGACAAACGGCCACGCGATCAGGGCGAGGACCGCCAGCGGCCAGCACAGCACGAACAGCACGCACCACACACCGAGCGCGAACAGGGTCTTCATCACGGTCTCCTTGTGGCGGCACCTTGCCGCCTGCCGACACGTTGGCGCCCTGCCCTTGCCGCGCGCAAACGGTTTGCGACGAAACCGGGCTGGTGGCGATGAAACCGACCCAGCGCCGGTGCAACGCCGAGCCCATGCCCGGCTGCGCTTCGTGGCGACCGCATGGAACCGGCGCTGCACGGGGGCGCTGACAGCGGCTCCTGCCGCTGCCTTGGGCTCTACAGCGCCCGATGGCGGTTGCCGGCCAACGGCCGGCACGACCGTTACTCGAACGAACCAACCGAATCGTGGGCCAGGTTGTCGAATCGGGTGTATTCGCCAAAGAACTTCAGCTTGCACGAACCGGTCGGGCCACCACGGTGCTTGCCGATGATGATCTCGGCCAAGCCCTTGTCTGGCGAATTTTCCTTGTTGTAGTAATCGTCGCGGTAGATGAAGACGATCATGTCCGCGTCCTGCTCGATTGCGCCCGATTCGCGAAGGTCGGCCATCACCGGGCGCTTGTCGGTACGCGTTTCCAGCGAGCGGTTGAGCTGCGACAACGCGATCACTGGAACGTTCAGTTCCTTGGCCAGGCCCTTCAGCGAACGCGAGATTTCCGAGATTTCAGTCGCGCGGTTCTCGCTGTTGCCCGGCACGCTCATCAGCTGCAGGTAGTCGATCACCACCAGGCCCAGGTCATGCTCGCGCTTGAGGCGGCGGCACTTGGAACGCAGCACTTCAGGCGACACGCCGGGCGTGTCGTCGATGAAGATCTTGGTTTCCTTCAGCATCTTGATCGCGCTGGTGACACGGCTCCAGTCCTCGTCTTCCAGCTGGCCGGTACGCAGGCGCTGCGCGTTGATGCGGCCATTGGAGGAAATCAGGCGCATTGCCAACTGCGCGGCCGACATTTCCATCGAGAACACGGCCACGCCTTTCTTCGATTTGATCGCTGCGTACTCGGCGATGTTCAGTGCGAAGGTGGTCTTGCCCATGGCCGGGCGCGCGGCAAGGATG
The DNA here is from genome assembly GCF_059370035.1 of Stenotrophomonas sp. YJH_SMC_37. Taxonomy (NCBI): domain Bacteria; kingdom Pseudomonadati; phylum Pseudomonadota; class Gammaproteobacteria; order Lysobacterales; family Lysobacteraceae; genus Stenotrophomonas; species Stenotrophomonas sp. YJH_SMC_37. The sequence continues at coordinate 364,651 of NZ_JCAFTG010000002.1, read as the reverse complement.
ATCAGGTCGGTCGGCTGCAGGCCGGAGGTCATTGCGTCGAAATCGGTATAACCGGTCGGCAGGCCGGTAATGTTGCCGCCGTTCTCGAAACGACTGCGCAGCTCTTCGAAGGCATCCTTCAGTGCACCGGGCATCGCCACGAAATCGGTACGGCCGCGTGCGCCCTGTTCGGCGATGGCGAACACGCTCTTTTCTGCCGAGGCCAGCAGCTCGCTGCTGTCACGCCCTTCGGGCTGGAAGCCGTCGTTGACGATATCCGTGCCGACCTGGATCAGCTGCCGCAGCACCGCCTTGTCACGCACGATCTCGGCATAGGCCACGATGTTGGCGGCTGACGGCGTGGTACTGGCCAGCTCGACCAGGTAGGCGCCATCACCCACCAGTTCCATCTTGCCCTGCGATTCGAACCACTCGCCCAAGGTCACCGCATCGAACGGCCGCTCGCGCTCGGACAGCTCACGGATTGCGCGATAGATCATCTGGTGGTCGCGCCGGTAGAAGTCGCCTTCGGTCAGCTGGTCATTGACCCGGTCGTAGGCCTCCGGGGCCAGCATCAGGCCACCCAGCACCGCCTGCTCGGCTTCCACCGAATGCGGCGGTACCCGCAGCTGGTCGATGCGCGACTCGTCGCGTTCGCGATCGAAGCCATCACCGCGCTCTCTGCGGTTGGAACGGAAGCCGGGGCGAGCGGACATGCTGCGATGTTTCCTGCAAAAGTGGGCGAGACGAGTGTAGGCATGTGCTGCCCCCGGCGGCGATGGACAAGCCTGTGGATAAACCGTGGGAAAACGGGGGATATCCGCCGGTACCTGGCCAGACTGGCGTGGGAGCGTCGCACTGCCTGCGACGGGCGCCGTTGCGGCGCCCGAGCACGCATTATCGCAGATGGGGGTGTCGACCGCTGGCGTCAATCGCCCTTGACGTGCACCGCGATCAGCGCCAGGAACCGGTCCATATAGCCCTGCAGGAATTTCTGCGTGCCCTCGTTGTGGACCGTGCCGTCGGCATCGATCAGGCCGTCCTTGAAATGAATGAATGCCTCTGGCTGGCCGAGCACGTGCATGTCCAGGAAGGCCAGGCCGTTGCGCAGATGCTGCTGGGCCACGGCGGTGCCGATCTGGCCGATGGAGGCGCCGATCACCGCCGCCGGCTTGCCGGCAAACGCACTGTCACCATACGGGCGCGATCCGATATCGATGGCGTTCTTGAGCACGCCGGGCACCGACCGGTTGTACTCGGGTGTCACGAACAGCACCGCGTCGGCGGCGCGCACCTGGTCCTTCAGCCGGGTGCCCTGCGGCGGATAATCGGCGTCGAAATCCTGGTCGTACAACGGCAGATCGCCGATCTGCACATACTGGAAGCGCGCGCGATCACCGGCGAGCTTCTCCAGCGCATGGGCCAGCTTGCGGTTGCAGGAATCCTTGCGCAGGCTGCCAACGAACACGGCGATGGTGGGGACGGACATCGGGACATACTCCTCACGGTGCGGGAGCACCAGCCTAGTCGCCGGGCCCTTGCAGGCCGGTGAAGATCAGCCGCCCGTCACGCCCGCACGCACCTGCCGCCAATGCGCCTGCCAGGCCTGGAACATCAGCACGTTCCACAGATGGGTATGCCACTTGCGCTGGCCGCCGAGGAACTGCTGCCACAGCGGCTGTATGGCGGCCGCCGACAGCACGCCCTCCCGCTCCAGCCGTGCCGGCTGCAACAGGTCTTCGGCCCACGGCCGCAGGTCGCCCTTCAGCCAGTCACTGACCGGTGCGCCGAAACCGCGCTTGGGACGGTGCACCATCGACTGCGGCACATAACGGCCCAGCACGCGCTTGAGCAGCACCTTGCTGGTGGTCTCACTGCGCTTGAAGCCCAGCGGCAGCGACCAGGCGAACTCGGCCACGCGTGAATCCAGCAACGGTGCGCGCGCTTCCAGGCTGACCGCCATCGAGGTCCGGTCGACCTTGCACAGCAGATCATCCGGCAGGTAGGTCAGGTAATCGGCCAGCATCATCGCGTCGGCCGGTGTGCCGGCGCCGTGCAACGGATCGGCCAGATCATAGAAGCTGCCGGCAGCCTGCGCGCCCGGCACTGCCGCTGTCGGGTCGCGCCAGCGCGAGATGCGGTTGCGGTACACATCACCGATGCCACGCGCGCCGGACTCGGCCAACAGCGCGGCCAGGCCGCCGGTACGCGAGGCCTCGCCCTGCTGCTGGGAGCGCGCGCCCATCCAGCGCCGCAGCGGCCCAGGCACGCGCCCCAGCATCTGCCAGTTGCGCAGCGCGCGCACATAGCGGGTGTAGCCGAAGAACAGTTCGTCGCCACCATCGCCGGAAAGCGCCACGGTCACGCCCTGCCGCGCCAGCCGGGCGACCAGCGCGGTCGGTACCTGCGAGGCATCGGCGAAGGGTTCGTCAAACATCGCCGGCAACTGCGGCACCACCGCCAGTGCATCGGCGCCACTCACGTAGAGTTCGGTGTGGTCACAGCCCAGGTGCGCGGCCAGTTCCTTGGCCAGCGGCGCCTCGTCGTGGCTCGAATCGGTAAATCCGATGCTGAAACTGTGCACCGGCTGCCCGCTCTGCGCCTGCATCAGCGCCGCCACCAGCGACGAATCGGTACCCCCGGACAGGAACACGCCCACCGGCACGTCGGCCACCATGCGCAGCGCCACTGCGTCGCGCAGCAGCCCGTCCAGCTGCTCCTCGGCCTCCTCGATGCGGCCCTGGAACGGCGCAGCCAGCGCTGCCTGCATGCGTGCACGTGCATCCCAGTAGGGGCGCTGCGCCTGTTCCGGGCGATGCGCCGAAGCGCCCGCCGCCACGGCTTCGGCATCCAGGCGCAGCACGCGGCCCGGCATCAGCTTGTAGCAGCGCTGGTGGATGCTGTGCGGGGCTGGAATGTAGTCCAGCCGCAGCAGCAGGGTCAGTGCGTCACGGTCGATGTCGTTGTCGAAGGCCGGGTGCTGCCACAGCGCCTTCAGTTCGGAGCCGAACACCAGGGTGTCCCCGGCCCAGCCGTAGTACAACGGCTTCTTGCCAACGCGGTCGCGGGCCAGCCACAGGCATTGCTGCTGGCGGTCCCACAGCGCGATGGCGAACATGCCGTTGCAGCGCTGCAGGGTGTCTTCCATGCCCCATTGCAGGATCGCTGCCAGCAGCACCTCGGTGTCGGAGTGACCACGGAAGACATGCCCCAATGGCTCCAGTTCTGCACGCAGGGCAGCGAAGTTGTAGACCTCACCGTTGTACGCCATCACATAGCGGCCGTCGGCCGAAGCCATCGGCTGGTGGCCCAGCGGCGACAGGTCGAGAATGCTCAGGCGACGGTGTGCCAGCGCGATGCCTGCACCGGCATCGACCCAGTTGCCGCCATCATCCGGCCCGCGATGGTGCAGCGCTTCGCCCATGGCCAGCACCTGCGCCTGCAGTAGCTCGGCCGACGCCACAGGCGCCGGCAACAACATTCCCGCCAATCCACACATGCATCAAGGTTCCTGCGCCAGTTCAAGGGCGGCGCCAATCACCGCATTGTCGCTTGGAAGCCCGAACATTGCTGCCCCCGCCAACGGGGTGTAGGTATCGGCACCGCAGACCCGGCGCAGTGGCAGATGGCCGAAACCGGCCTCGACCAGTGCGGTCACCACGCCCTCGCCCACCCCGCCACTGTGCCGGCCCTCGTCCAGCACCAGCACCCGCCGTGCGCTGGCGGCCTGGGCGGCGATGAAGCCGGCATCCAGCGGCACCAGCCAGCGCAGGTCGACCACCCGCACCTGCCAGCCCAGCTGCTGCCCGATGGCTCGCGCTGCGCGCAACGCCATCGGCACGCCGTTGCCATACGTGTAGACCACCAGATCGCCCGCCTCCGGCCCGTAAACACGGCCTTCGCCCGGCACCAGTGCCCGGCCCTGGGCCGGATAGTCGAACAGCCACTGGCCATCGCCCGGCTCATGCAGGTCCTTGCTCATGTACAGCGCGATCGGCTCCAGGAACACCGCCACGCGCCCATCCACCCGGGCCAGCGCCGCCAGCGTGCGCAACATCATCACCGCATCGTCGCCGCGCGACGGGCAGCCGACCACCAGCCCGGGGATGTCGCGCAGGGCGGTGATCGAGTTGTCGTTGTGGAAGTGGCCGCCGAAGCCCTTCTGGTAGCCCAGCCCGGCCACCCGCAGCAGCATCGGGTTGCGGTACTGGTCGTTGGAGAAGAACTGCAGCGAACAGGCCTCGCCACGCAACTGGTCGATGGCATTGTGCAGGTAGGCCAGGTACTGGATTTCCGGAATCGGCAGCATGCCCATGTTGGCCAGGCCCTGCGCCATGCCCAGGATCATGGTTTCGTCCAGCAGGGTGTTGAACACCCGGCGTGGCCCGAAGCGGCGCAGCAGATCCTTTGTGACAGTGTACACACCGCCCTTCTGGGCCACGTCCTCGCCGAACAGCAGGCTCTGCGGATACTTCGCCAGCAATTCCTGCAGGCCGTGGTTGATCTGGATCGCCAGATGGCGCGGCGCCTGTCGTTCGGGCAATGCCTCGATACGACCATAGAGTGCCTCGCGCGCTTCGGCAGCGACCTCGCGCTGCGCTTCGGCCTGCACCGCTGCCGGCGTGTACGGTGCGAGCGGCGCCATCACCTCCCGCAGCGACCCCAGCTTCGCCCCGCCTTCAGCCTCGGTGGCAGCGGCCATGCAGCGCGCACGCATCGTCTCGTAGGCCGTCTCGATCGCCGCCGCATCCATCCAGCCCGACTCCAGTGCGATCTGCGCCGAGCGCAGCAGCGGATCCTGCGCCTCGGCCGCGCACAGCTCCGGCAACGCCCGCCATTCCACTTCGAAGTCGGTGCCGGCGTGGCCCATCAGGCGCGTGGTGCGCAGATGCAGGAAAGTCGGTCGCCGCGTTCGCCGGCAGTGTTCCACCGCAGCCTGCACCTGGGCGTGCCCGGTGGCCAGGTCCAGCCCATCGGCGAAGAAATAGTCCAGCCCCGGCTGGTGGCTGAAGCGCTCGGCGATCCAGCCATCGGGGGTCTTCACCGAGATGCCCAGGCCGTTGTCCTCGCAGACGAACAGGATTGGCGCCGGCAGTTTCTGGTAGGCCGCCCACATCGCGGTGTTGAACGCCGTCTGCGCGGTAGCGTGATTGGCCGAGGCGTCGCCGAACGAGCAGAGCACGATACTGTCGGCGGGAACCGGCAGCGCCTGCGCCAGCCGCTTGCCACTCTCGATGGCCAGCGCGGTGCCCAGCGCTTTCGGCAGGTGCGAGGCGATGGTCGAAGTCTGCGGCAGCACCCACAGCGGCTTGCTGCCCCACACTTTGTGGCGGCCACCACTGGCCGGATCATCGGCGCAGGCAGCGAAGGAAAGCGCAGCATCGCGCAACGGGTCGATGCCCGGCACCTGGCGCGAACGCTCGGCCATGAAGGCGCCGGAACGATAGTGCAGGAAGGCAGGATCGGTGTGCCGGCAGGCCCGCGCCAGCAGCGCGTTGCCTTCATGGCCGGACGACCCGATGGTGTAGAAGACCTTGTTCTGCACGCGCAGCACGCGCGCCATCAGGTCCAGCTGGCGGCTGGCCAGCTGCGAGTCGAACAGTTCATCGAAGGCGGCAGCGGTGAGCGTACTGCCGGGCAGGATCGGAGCATCTGCCACGGGTCGCGGGCGCGGCGTCCCGCGCCACCCGCGCACCGCCTCAAGGAAATTGACGTCGCACACCTCGGCGCGGTTGAGCCCCCGCATGCGTGCGGGAATCGGATCCGGAACCACAGCGAACATCGAACACCCTCCGTGTCGTTGTTGCGTTCCGCCCGGCAATACCGGGCGCTACCCTGTGGGCATCAAGCCGCCTCGAAACGCGAGCGCACCTCGGCGGTCACCGCCGGCATCGGCAGGAAGCGCGGCTGCGCACGCACGCGCTGCAGCCAGGCGCGCACCTCGGGGAATGGCTCCAGGCTGATGCCGCCCTCGCCGGCCACGTCGGTGTAGGCAAACAGGGCGATATCGGCGATGCCGTAGCTGCTGCCGGTGAACCACTGCGCCTGGCGAAGGTGCTGCTCCATCACCGCCAGCGCGGTGGCGGCGCGCTCGTGCAACCGTGGCAGCTCGGCGCGGCGTGGCGAGTCGGGCGCCGTCCAGCCCCGGATGAAGCGCGCTACCGCCACGCACGGCTCGTGCGTGTACTGCTCGAAGAACATCCAGCTCAACGCCTGCGCACGCTCCCAGCCATCGCTGGGCAGGTAGGGCGTGCCTTCGGCCAGCCAGAACAGGATCGCGTTGGATTCGGTCAGCACGCGGCCGTCGTCGCGGACGATCAGCGGCACCTTGGCATTCGGGTTGAGCGCAAGGAATTCGGGCGTGTGGGTCTGGCCATGGGCACTGTCCACTTCCACCCAGCGGTAACGGCTCCCGAGCTGCTCAAGCAGCAGCCGGACCTTGTGGCAATTGCCCGAGACCGACATGCCATGCACCGTCAGCGGGACGCGCTCTTCCACCATTGCCTGCTCCATCGGATCCGGCCGGCGGCCGGCTGCGTGCAGTCTGGCAAGTGCGCCAGGGAATGCCAAGCGCGGATGCAGCATGGCAACCAGGTAACGCTGGCCGCGGGCCGGCGATTGCACGAATGCTGCCGCAACATGGTTGCCGGCCAGCGGCCGGCACTACCAGGCAACGCTCAGCGCGCGCGTTGCCGCCACTGCTCGCGCGACTGGCCCCAGATCTGCATCGGCTTGTCGTTGTAAGGCGGCGGCAATTCGCCCATGCGCAGCAACCTGCTGCCGAGCTTGCGCGCGACCGCCCGCGAGTTGTCGTTGTTCTCGGCGATGGTATGGATCACCTCGTGCCAACCCAGCGTGTCGAAGGCCCAGTCGATCGCCGCGACCGCCGCTTCCGGCGCATAGCCCCGGCCCCAGCTGGCGCGGCGGATGCCCCAGCCGACCTCGGTACCCGGCCAGTCCTGCGGTTGCCAGGGACCCATCCGCCCGATCCAGTCCCCGCTGGATTTTTCGATCACGCTGAACATCGAGAAGCCGAACAGCTGCCAGGCGCCAGCCAGGCTGCAGAAGCCGCGCCAGGCTACCGAAGGCGGCTGCACGCCACCGAGGGTGCGCATCGTTTCCTCGTCGGCGCAGAACGCCAGATAGGGTTCGTAGTCCTCGCGCCGCAGCGGGCGCAGGATCAGGCGCTCGGTTTCCAGGCGCAGATCGAAGATGCTCATGCCGACTCCATGTCGAAGGGGCCACCATGATGGTGGATTCGGCCTCCACACGGATGAATGCCCGCGCTCACAACGAAACGGGCCGGCATGCGCCGGCCCGTCGGGTACAGCACGTATTCTGGATTACTGGCGCGTGGCCGCAGTGGCGCCGGCAGCAGCGGTCTGCGTGACCAGCTGGCCATCGACCACCGGCAGGCGATCGCTGGCCGGCTTGTTGTCCATGCGCACGGTCTTCTCGGCGCCGTCGTAGCGGTAGGTCACGTTGTAGCCCTTCACCACGTCATTGGTGCCCATGGCGATGCGGTTGCCCGGCTTGCTGGCCATGCGCATGGTACCGGTGGTGCCGTCTTCGTTGCGGTAGGTCACGTTGTAGCCGGTAACACGGCTCGACTCGGAGGTGGCGGTCTCGGTGTGGCACTGGCGCTCGGTGCGGTTGACCACGCGGCCACCCACGTGGCGCTTGTCGATCTGGTTGCCGATGAAGCCACCGGCCACCGCGCCTGCGGCGGCCGCGGCCTTCTTGCCGTTGCCGCCGCCAACCTGGTTGCCGAGCAGGCCGCCGACCACGGCGCCGACCACGGTGCCACCGACGTTGCCATCACGCTCCGGCAGGCGTTCCTGCACGGTCACGTCCTGGCACACCTCGTGCGGGGTCTGGGTGGTGGAAGTCTCGCGCACCGGATCGGTGCCGATCACAGTGGCGTAGGCCTTCTGCTTCTCGGTGATCGGGTCGACCTTCAGCACGTCGGCGTATTCCAGCCCACGCGGCGCAGACGGGTCGAGCCTGTCACCACGTGCGCCATCGTCGGTGGCACTGCCGTCGACCAGGCGCGACTCGCCATTGGGGGTGGTGGCGCTGATGGAATCGGGCGATTTGCCGCCACTCTTCATGAAGGCGGCGGTGGCGATGCCACCGACCAGCAGCGCGCCCGCTGCGACCAGGACAGTTGTAGTTGTGCTTTTCATGACCTGCTCCTTGCGGACCATCCGCAACGTTCTCGAACCAGATTGCAGCATGCGCTGCCTGAACGGAATCTCCACATTTCCTGCTCATTCCTGTAACCCATTCAGCATCGGGAAATGCTGGGCCCGTGGTAGCGTTTGCATATTCCCCACGAGGATTTCCGCCATGGCAAACCCGATGCTGCTGCCGGTACTGCAATGGGCCCGCCGGCTGCGCTACCCCACCCTGTTCAAGCTTACAGCGGGCCTGTTCGTGCTGACGCTGTTCATCCCGGACCCGATCCCGTTCGTCGATGAGCTGGTGCTCGGCTTCGGCACCCTGCTGCTGGCCAACTGGAAAAGCCGCCACGCTGCCACGGTTGCGCCGTCGCTGGAACAGCGTTGAGCCCGCTGGTCGACAGCCACTGCCACCTCGATGCCGGCGAGTTCGACAGTGACCGCAGCGCCGTGATCGCGCGCGCGCAGGCCGCTGGCGTGCGCCTGCAGGTGGTGCCGGCGGTGACCGCGGCCAGCTGGCCGAAGCTGCGCGTGGTCTGCCAGCAGGCGCCGGGGCTGCATCCGGCCTACGGGCTGCACCCGATGTTCCTGGCCGAGCACCGGCCCGACCATCTGCCGCTGCTGCGCGAATGGATCGAGCGCGAACGCCCGTGTGCGATCGGCGAATGCGGGCTGGATTTCTTCGTCGAGGGGCTGGATGAGGAGGCGCAACAGGCGTATTTCATCGGTCAGCTGCAACTGGCCCGCGAGTTCGAGCTGCCGGTAATCGTGCACGCGCGACGCGCGGTGGACGCGGTGATCGCCGCGATCCGCCGTATCGGCGGCCTGCGCGGCGTGGTGCACAGCTTTTCCGGCAGCCCCGAACAGGCTGCGCAGCTGCACCGGCAGGGCTTCCTGCTCGGTCTCGGTGGTCCGCTGACCTACGAACGCGCGCAACGGCTGCAGCGCCTGGTGCGCGGGATGCCGCTGGAACAGCTGCTGCTGGAGACCGACGCGCCCGACCAGCCTGACGCCGGCATCCGCGGCCAGCGCAACGAACCGGCACGGCTGGCGGTCATCGCCCGCCATGTCGCGGCACTGCGCGGAATGGACGTTGAAGCCGTTGCACATGCCACGACGGAGAACGCGCGACGGCTGTTCGCTCTGCCAGCGTTGTAACGGGCGGCGGACCCGCCGCCGGGCAGGGCCCGGCGCTACCGGCTGCACTTACGTGTTGATCGAATCGGCGACGATCAACGGCAATGCCGGCCAGCGGCCGGCGTCTACCGTCATGCGTCGGCGTGGGCTTCAGCCACGTCGGCCTTCACCTTCTTCGGCTCCAGCAGCATTTCCAGCGCCTTGCCCACTGCGGCGAAGGCGAACGCACCGGTGATGTGGGTCGCTGCCCCCAGGCCTGCACCACAATCGAGCTTCAATGCCGCATCGGCGCCCAGGTTCGGCCGGATGCCGCAGACACTGCCATCGGCCTGCGGGTACTTCACGTTCTCCAGCGAATACACCGCCGGCACGCCAAAGTAGCGCTTGGCATTCCTAGGGAAGTTGAACTCGCTGCGCAGCTTCTTGCGGATCAGTGCCAGCATGGCATCGTGCTCGGTGCGCGAGACATCGCGGATGCGCACCAGGGTCGGATCGGTGCGACCACCGGCAGCCCCCACGGTCAGCAGCGGCAGCTTGCGGCGACGGCACCAGGCGATCGTCTCGACCTTGACCCGGAAGCTGTCGCAGGCATCGATCACCAGGTCGAAGCCACGGTCCAGCAACTCGGCCATGTTCGACACGGTCAGGAATGCCTGCACGGCATCGACCTCGATGTCCGGGTTGATCGCGCGGCAACGCTCGGCCATCGCCTCGGCCTTGTTGCGGCCGTAGTTGCCTTCCATCGCCGGCAGCTGCCGGTTGGTGTTGGACACGCAGATGTCATCGGCATCGATCAGGGTCAGGTGGCCGACCGCAGAGCGGGCCAATGCCTCCACCACCCACGAGCCGACGCCGCCCATGCCCACCACCGCCACGCGGCTGCCCTGCAGGCGCTCGAGTGCGCCCACGCCATACAGCCGTTCGATGCCGGCGAAGCGTTGTTTGACCAGTTCGTTCATGCCGCTATTTTAACGTGCACCTGCCGGCACCTGCTGCGCGCCGGCATCGAACCCACCGTTGCACGCCGGAGAGCCTGCCATGAACGCCAGCCCGCCCCGCCGCCCGTCCCCTGCCTACCGTTACCTGTTCGTGCTCGGCCTGGGCCTGCTGATCGGGCTGGTCGCCACGGTGATGGTCGGCCGTGCCCTGCAGTCCCGCCGCGACCCGTTCCCCGACAGCCTGATGCAGGTGATGCAACGGCAGTCGCAGCTGCTGCTGCAGGCCCAGCAGCAGAACCGCTGCAGCCTGGCCGACAGCGTGCCGCGGTTGCAGGCAATGCGCTTGCTGTCCAACGACCTGGATCTTGCCTTCCCCGGGCTGAAGGACAGCGCGCAGTTCCAGCAGCATGCCAGCCAGCTGCGCGGCAGCCTCAATGCCGCCTTGGCCGCGCCGCCCAGCGACTGCACGGCCCTGGCGCAGGTGGTGGAAACGGTGCAGGCCGATTGCCGCGCCTGCCACCAGGACTTCCGATGAGCCGCATTCATCCTGCAGCCGGGCAAGGGCTGCGCGGTTGGCGCCTTGTTCACGTTCAAAAGGGGACGATTCGTCCACCCTGCTGCACGACGCAGTACCACCCAACGCACCCGCCTTCACGGCCAGGAGACGCCCCATGAAGATCCAGCTCATCGCCGCCAGCGCCATCGCTACCCTCGCCCTGGCTGGCTGTGCCACCTCCCCCGGCTATGGCGGTGGCGGCTACAACAACGGCTACAACAACGGCGGCTACGGCAACAACGGCGGCTACAACCAGGGCCGTTGTGCCGACTGCGGCATCGTCACCCGCATCAACACCGTGCCCTCGGGCCGCACTGCGCCCAGCGCGACCGGCGCGATCCTCGGCGGCATCGTCGGCGCGGTGGCTGGCCACGAGATCTCCGACCACACCGGCGGCAGCCGTGGCAACAAGAACATCGCCGCCGCTGCGGGCGCGGTCGGCGGCGCGCTGGCGGGCAACCAGATCCAGAAGAACGTCACCAGCGATACCTACGACATCAGCGTGCGCATGGACGATGGCCGCACCATCGTGGTCAACCAGCGCGACCTCGGCGGCATCCGCGAAAACACCTACGTGCGCGTAGTCAACGGCAAGGTCATCCTGCGCTGATCTGCACCGGGCCGATCGCAAAGAAAAAGGCCCGCTTGCGCGGGCCTTTTTCATGCGACGGCTTGCAGCGCGATCAGGTCGGCTGCACGGCGTCGGCCTGCAGGCCTTTCTGGCCCTGCACGACGGTGAAGGTGACCTTCTGGCCTTCCTTCAGGCTCTTGAAGCCCTGGGTCTGGATGGCGCGGAAGTGCACGAACACGTCTTCGCCGTTTTCACGGCTGATGAAGCCGAAGCCCTTCGCATCGTTGAACCACTTGACGGTACCGGTCTCGCGATCAGACATCTCACTAACTCCCTGGTGACTCTCTCTTGTTGTTGGAAACGCCTGGTGGGCGGCTGACAAGCAAGGGGGAAGCGAGGTGCATCGATGCAGCGGATCGGGAAGATCTTGCTTCATCAGGCCACGATCCACGGTGACCTTGCCAAGCTCAGCGACTGCAACTTAACCCGCCCAAAACGAAAAAGCAACTGGCAAAATCTTTCACTGTCAACCCCAAAACGGCCACCATACGGGACAGCATGGGACTCTCATTCATCTTGTATCTGCTAGCGGTCATTTTTGTCCTCGCCGGCATCGCGGGCATCATCCTCCCGGCCCTGCCCGGCATCCCGCTGGTGTTCATCGGACTGCTGCTGGCGGCCTGGGCGGACGGCTTCGTCCACGTCGGCTGGCCGACCCTGGTTGGGCTGGGCGTACTGACCGTGCTCTCGCTGCTGGCGGACGTGCTGGCCACCGTAGTGGGTGCACAGCGGGTGGGTGCCAGCCGCAAGGCGCTGTGGGGCACCTTCGCCGGCAGCATCGTGGGGCTGTTCTTCATGCCCATCGGCCTGTTTGCGGGCCCACTGCTCGGCGCCCTGCTCGGCGAGTACTGGCACACCCGCGAGCTGGGCCGCTCGACCAGGGTGGGACTGGCCACCTGGCTCGGCATCCTGCTCGGCCTGGCGCTGAAACTGGCCGTAGTGATCGCGATGCTTGGCCTGTTCGCCTTCGCGTGGTTCCTGTAATCGGCACCGCCTTCACGCCGCACGCACGCGGTGGGCGTGCATAAACCATGGGGGCTGGCCGCGACCCGGTACAGCCGCCACACTGTGCGACTCCCGTATTCACCGAAGGGCCTGCTGGAATGACCCTCCCCCCGCTGCTTCCCCGCCTCGCACCGCTGGCGCTGGCCTTGGCCAGTGCTCCGCTCGCTGCGCAGGAGTTCGCGCCCAGCGCCGAAGCCTCGCCGGCCGCATGTGCGGCGATTACCACAGACGCTGCCCGCCTGGCCTGTTATGACCGGCAGTTCGGGCGCTCCGCGCAGTCCACCGCCGAGGCCGACGCTGCCGCCGAGGCAGCAGCACAGGCCCGTCGCGAAGAACGACAGACTGCACGCGTAAGCCAGGGCGAAGAGAAACTGCGCGAGCGGGTCAGTGATCTGCTCCGCCCAGCAGAGCCCGACAGCGCGCTGGCAAACGCTGGCCGGGGCTCACTGCTGGACAGCCGCTGGGAACTGGCCGAGGACTCCAAGCTCGGCCCGTTCCAGCTGCGCGCCTACAAGCCGGTGTACCTGCTGCCTGCGTTCTGGACCAGCGACCGCAACACCACACCGCATTCGCCGAATCCGGCCAACACGGTCACCACGCCGCAGGTGCTGGACAGTGCCGAGCTGAAGTTCCAGATCAGTTTCAAGACCAAGATCGCCGAAAACCTGTTCGGCGACAACGGCGACATCTGGGCCGGCTACACCCAGAGCTCGCGCTGGCAGGCCTACAACAGCGAGGATTCGCGCCCCTTCCGCGAAACCAATTACGAACCGGAAGTGATGATGGTCTTCCGCAACGGCTACTCGATCGGTGGCTGGCGCGGGCGCATGACCGGCATCGCGCTGAACCACCAGTCCAATGGCCGGGCCGACCCACTGTCGCGCAGCTGGAACCGGGTCATGCTCAACATCGGCCTGGACCGCGAGAACTGGGCGCTGGTGCTGCGCCCCTGGTACCGCATCCCGGAAACCCGCAGCGATGACAACAACCCGGACATCGAGGATTACATGGGCCGCGGTGACGCGACCCTGACCTGGAACCGCAACGGCCACGAAGTCTCGTTGATGGCGCGCCATTCGCTGCGCACCGGCAGCCGCTCGCACGGCGCCCTGCAGCTGGATTACGGCTTCCCGATCAGCAACCTGCTGCGCGGCCATGTGCAGGTCTTCGACGGCTACGGCGAAAGCCTGATCGATTACAACCACAAGGCCACCTACGTGGGCGTGGGTGTGTCCCTGCTGGAGTGGTTCTGATGGACGTGACGATCTGGCACAACCCGGCCTGCAGCAACTCGCGCGGCGCACTGAAGCTGATCCGCGATGCAGGCTTCGATCCGGAGGTGATCGAATACCTGAGCAACCCACCCGATGCGGCCACGCTGCGCCAGGTGCTGGCCGAATCCGGACTGGACGCGCGGGCGCTGGTGCGCAACAAGGAGGCGCAGTTCACCGAACTTGGCCTGGAGGATGCGGACGAGGCCACGCTGCTGGCCGCGATGGCCGAACACCCGCGGCTGATCAACCGCCCCGTGGTGCGCACGCCCAAGGGTACACGGCTGTGCCGGCCGCCGGAAACGGTGCTGGAGATCCTGTAACCCGCACTGCCAGAGCCGAGCCCTGGCCGGCTGCTGCCCGGCTGCTGCTCGCGTGCCACCCGTGAATGCAGCCGAGCGTGGCTCGGCGCTGCAGAACGGGCTACTGCCAGTCGGTGATGCCCTCGCGGCGATACACCTCGGCGAACGCCGGGCGCGCCTTCATCGACGTGGCATGCGCCTTCAGCGCCGGCCAGGTGTCGCTGGGCCTCGGCATGTTGCGCGACCAGCGCATCAGCATGTAGTCGGCCACGCAGGGCGTGGCGCCCAGCAGGTAGGGGCCATGTGCATGCAGGTGCGCGGCCACATGCTGCCAGGCCGCTTCCAGGCGCTGCCGTGCCATCCCGCGGCTGGCCTCGATATTCGCCTCGCCCGCCATTTCGTGTGGATAGAACCATGCTCGATAGGCCGGCTGCAGCGTATTGGCACACCAGAACATCCAACGGTAGGCATCGGCGCGCTGCGGTGTGCCCAGCGCGGGCAGCAGGTTGGCGTCCGGATGGCGATCAGCCAGGTACAGTGCAATGGCCGCCGCTTCGGTCAGTACCAGGCCATCGATCAGCAGCGTCGGCACCACGCCAACAGGGTTCAGTGCCAGGTACTCGGCCGACTTGTGCTCGCGTGCGTCGAAATCCAGCAGCACCAGTTCGTGCTCGATGCCGAGTTCGATCAGCAGCCAGTGCACCACCAGGGCGGCGGTGCTGGTCGAACCATACAGCGTGGTGCTCATGCGCAAGTCCCGGGTGGATGAATCGGCCGATTATGCCCTGCACGGGCAATCGTTGCTCAGCCGCAGCGGCTCATGCAGGTATCGCGGCCTTCGCTACAGGACATGATCGGCGTGCGTATCGCGCAGTCGTGTGTCTTCAGTTCACAGGAACGGCGCAGTTCGGGATTGGCAACGTCCTTGCAGCGTTTGTCCGGCGCCGGCACCATCTGTTGTTCGCAGCTGAAGTCGTTGCTGCCGATACTCCCCCGCGCCATGCAGCTCCGATAATCGGCCTGGCATTGCACGCGGCACTGCGAGGAGGCGGAGAAATCCGCACCTTCATAGGAGGACGTCGTGCTGCAGCCGGCCAGGACCAGCAGGAACACAGTCGCGACGGATCGATGCAGGCGCATGGGCACATCCAGTGCAGGGATGTGCCGACCCTAGCAGACTACGGTTACTCGTGCAGGCCCGACGCGCGCCCCGATCAGTACACGGGAACACCGGTGTCGGTGCGAACGTCATTCACGGTGCCGCCGCAGGAGAGCAGGCATTGGGCGTACGGAGCGCCGCATGAAGGAAGCACCGGGGGACCGCAGTAGTTGCCGGCACCGTTGCCCCCTTCGCAGTTGTGCCGCTGCTTGTCATCGGCGATATCACTGCAACGGCTGATGACCCGGCTCTTCTCGCTTTCGCAGCTGCGCTGATCCGACTCGGCAAGGGCGCGGTTGTGGAAGTCGCACGTTGCCTTCCGGTTCTCGCAGACCGACGCGCAGATCTTCCCCGCTTCGTGGGTGGGAGGCTCGACGAAGTAACGTGGCCCGCAGGCGCTGCACGCCAGCGCAGCGACCAGCAACACGAAAACACGCGGCAACTGCAGCACGATGGACTCCCTTCCAGAACGCCAGCCAGTACGTTAGCAGAGCAGGCCACGCGCAGGCAGGCTGCACACAACAACGGCGCCACACGGGCGCCGTTGTCTGAACACTGGGCGGAAGGATTACTCCACCACCACCGGAATCTTGCCGATACGGGCCTGCCATTCGCGCGGGCCGGTCTTGTGCACCGATTCGCCGGTGGAATCGACGGCCACGGTCACGGGCATGTCCTGCACGGTGAACTCGTAGATCGCTTCCATGCCCAGGTCGGCGAAACCGACCACCTTGGCCGCCTTGATCGCCTTGGACACCAGGTAGGCCGAACCACCAACGGCCATCAGGTAGGCCGACTTGTGCTTCTTGATCGCTTCGATGGCGGCCGGGCCGCGCTCGGCCTTGCCGACCATGCCCAGCAGGCCGGTCTGCGCCAGCACCTGCTCGGTGAACTTGTCCATGCGGGTCGCCGTGGTCGGGCCGGCCGGGCCCACCACTTCGTCGCGCACAGGATCTACCGGGCCGACGTAGTAGATGAAGCGGCCCTTCAGATCCACCGGCAGTTCCTCGCCCTTGTTGAGCATGTCGACCATGCGCTTGTGCGCGGCGTCGCGGCCGGTCAGCAGCTTGCCGTTGAGCAGCAGGGTCTGGCCCGGCTTCCAGCTGGCCACGTCTTCCGGGGTGATCGTGTCCAGGTCCACGCGGGTGCCCTTGGACGCGTCATAGGTCAGTTTCGGCCAGTCTTCCAGCGACGGCGGGTCCAGCATCACCGGGCCGCTGCCATCCAGGGTGAAGTGCGCATGGCGGGTGGCCGCGCAGTTCGGGATCATCGCCACCGGCAGGTTGGCCGCGTGGGTCGGGTAATCCTTGATCTTGATGTCGAGCACGGTGGTCAGGCCCCCCAGGCCCTGCGCACCAATGCCAAGCGCGTTGACCTTCTCGTACAGCTCCAGGCGCAGCTCTTCAATGCGGTTGGACGCGCCCCGGGCCTGCAGTTCGGTGATGTCGATCGGCTCCATCAGCGCTTCCTTGGCCAGCAGCATCGCCTTCTCGGCGGTGCCACCGATGCCGATGCCGAGCATGCCCGGCGGGCACCAGCCGGCGCCCATGGTCGGCACGGTCTTCAGCACCCAGTCGACGATGGAGTCGGACGGGTTGAGCATGGCGAACTTGGTCTTCGCTTCCGAACCACCGCCCTTGGCGGCGACGATCACGTCGACGGTGTTGCCCGGCACCACCTTGACGTTGACCACGCCCGGAGTGTTGTCCTTGGTATTGATCCGCTTGCCGGCCGGATCAGCCAGCACAGAGGCGCGCAGCTTGTTGTCCGGGTGCATGTAGGCGCGGCGAACGCCCTCATTGGCCATCTCTTCCACGCCCATGGTGGCGTCGTCCCAGCGCACGTCCATGCCGATTTCCAGGAACACGGTGACGATGCCGGTGTCCTGGCAGATCGGGCGGTGGCCCTCGGCGCACATGCGCGAATTGATCAGGATCTGGGCCATCGCTTCCTTCGCGGCCGGCGACTCCTCGCGCTCGTAGGCAGCGGCGAGGTTCTTGATGTAGTCGACCGGGTGGTAGTACGAGATGTACTGCAGCGCGTCGGCGATGGACTGGATGAGGTCTTCCTGCTTGATCGATGTCACGGCTTGCTCGCTTGCTCGAGGCTGGCGGGGGTAATCCGCCCATTTTACCCCCTCCCCCGGCCCCGGGGTGGTCGTGCTGGGCGCTGGCCGGCAAGATCAGATCCAGAAGCCCTGTCACGCCCCGCCCCGTTGGCGCGTCCTTGCCCACATGAACGCCGAAACCGCTTTCCAGACCCACCGCCCGCGCCTGATGGCCCTGGCCTATCGCCTGCTCGGCAGCCGCGCCGACGCCGAAGACGTGGTCCAGGATGCCTGGCTGCGCTGGTCCGGCGCCGATCCGGCCGGCGTCCGCGACCCCGAGGCCTGGCTGGTCACCACCACCACCCGGCTCGGCCTGGACCGGCTGCGTGCGGCCAAGCGCGAGCGCGCGCACTACGTCGGGCCGTGGCTGGCCGAGCCGCTGGCCGTCACGCTGGAGCCTGACCCGGCGCCCGGCCCGGCCCAGCTGCATGCGCTGGCCGACGATGTCTCGGTGGCCTTCCTGACCTTGCTCGAACAACTCGGCCCCGAAGAACGCGCCGCCTTCCTGCTGAAAGAGGCCTTCGACCACGACTATCGCGAGATCGCCGAGCTGATCGGTCACAGCGAGGCCAACTGCCGGCAGATGGTGCACCGTGCCCGGCAACGCCTGCAGGCCCGGCGGCCGCGCTTCAACGCCGATGCCAGCCAGCACCGGCAGCTGCTGGCGCGCTTCATGGACGCCTCGCAGCGCGGCGACAGCGAGGCGATCCAAGCCCTGCTGCACGCCAACGCGCAACTGGTCTCCGACGGTGGCGGCGTGGTTACCGCAGCGATCCGCCCACTGCTGGGTGCCGAGCGCATCGGCCGCCTGTTCTGGGCCATCGCCCGCCGTGGCGCGGTGCATCCGGCCCACCTGGGCTGCGTCAATGGCGAGCCGGCGATTCTGCGCTTCCAGGGCGACCGCCTGCACTCGATCACCACCATCGAAGTGGTCGATGGCCGCATCGCCAACGTGTACAGCGTGTTGAATCCGGAGAAGCTGCCGGACGTTGTCACGCGCGGCGACGGTAGGGCGTCCTGGTAGTGAAAGGCGGCCACTGTGGCCGCCGTGGAGCCCACGATGTCGAACCATGCCTCTCCCCGCGTCCCCTACACCCGCCTGGCCGCCGAGGCCTTCAAGGGCCTGCTGGCCACCAGCCAGGCGGTGCATGACAGCTCGGTCGATCCGACCCTGATGGAACTGGTGTTCCTGCGCGTGTCGCAGCTCAACGGCTGCGGCTACTGCATGGACATGCACGGCACTGCGCTGCGCAAGGGCGGCATCGAGCCGCGCAAGCTCGATACGCTGCCCGCCTGGCACGAAAGCCGCTTCTTTGATGCCCGTGAACGTGCGGCGCTGGGCTGGGCCGAGGCGCTGACCCGGCTGACCGACGGTGCGCCGTCGCAGGCGGCGTTCGATGCACTGGCACCGCACTTCGATGAGAAGGGCATCAGTGACCTGAGCATGGGCATTGCGGTGATCAATGCGTGGAACCGGCTGGGTGCGGGGTTGCTGCCGCCGCTGCCGTAAAAGGGGCCTGTTGGCCGGGCTGCCGCCCGGCACCCGCAGAGGCCAGAGCAACAGCTGGAGCAACGGCAGAAGCTGGCTCTTCTGCGGGTTGGCAGGGTGGGTCAGGTCGCAGGGGACGCTGCAAGTACGTCCATGTAAGCTCGGTCGCCGCATCCATGCGGCTCACGCCCCTACGACCTGACCCACCCCGCCCTCGACAGACTTCTACCGCTGTTGGTAGGTGTCGACCTTGGTCGACACGGTAGGTCCACGCCATGCGTGGATGCGGGAGGTTCGGATCCCTTCGCTTCGCGATGGGCTCTGACCCGATCCGGGCTGATGGGGTCAGAGCCCGTTGCGTGGCAGAGGGATCGGACCCCGGTGTCGGCCACACGGCTGCACTGACCCCCTCTGCACGTATCAGGCCGCACAATATGCGCATGCCTGCTACCCCCACCGCTGGCGCCGCCGCCGCGAACAGACCCAGCCTGCGCCAGCGCTTCAGGGCGATGCGCAACCTGCCGCCGTTCCTGCGCATGGTCTGGAAAACCAGCCCCGCGCTCACCCTGGCCAGCCTTGGCCTGCGGCTGATCCGCGCGCTGCTGCCGGTGGCGATGCTGTACGTGGGCAAGCTGATCATCGACAGCGCCCTGCACCTGAGCCAGCACGGTGCCGGCTTCCCGCCACTGGGCGAGGCGCTGTCCAGCGGGCTGCTCAATCCACTGCTGGGCCTGCTGGCGCTGGAATTCGGCCTGGCCATCGCCTCGGACCTGCTCGGCCGGCTGGTCAGCTACGCCGATGCGCTGCTCTCGGAACTGTTCGCCAATGCCACCAGCATCCGGCTGATGGAACACGCCGCAACGCTGGACCTGGAGGACTTCGAAGACCCGGACCTGCAGGACAAGCTGGACCGTGCGCGGCGCCAGACAATGGGCCGGATGAACCTGATGAGCCAGCTGTTCGGCCAGGTACAGGACGCGATCACCGTAGCCAGCCTCGCCGTTGGCCTGCTGGTCTACGCACCGTGGCTGATCCTGCTGCTGGCGCTGGCACTGGTGCCGGCCTTCATCGGCGAATCGCACTTCAACGCGGCCGGTTACAGCCTCAACTTCCAATGGACGCCCGAGCGCCGCCAGCTCGACTACCTGCGCCAGCTCGGTGCCAGCGTGGAAACGGCCAAGGAAGTGAAGATCTACAACCTGCACCGCTTCCTGGTGGAACGCTACCGGCGGCTGTCGGTGGCGCTGTTCCAGGCCAACCGTGCACTGGCCCGGCGCCGCGCGTTCTGGGGCACGCTGCTGGCTGCACTGGGCACGCTGGGGTACTACACCGCCTACGCCTACATCGCGTGGCGCACGGTGCGCGGCGACTTTTCGATCGGCGACCTTACCTTCCTCGCCGGCAGCTTCCTGCGCCTGCGCCAGCTGCTGGAAGGCCTGCTGATCGGCTTCTCGCAGGTCGCCAGCCAGGCGCTGTATCTGGATGACCTGTTCTCGTTCTTCCAGATCGAGCCGGAAATCCACTCGCGTGAAGGCGCCGTGCGCGTGCCGCAGCCAATCCGCCAGGGCTTCGTGTTCGAGAACGTCGGCTTCCGCTATCCCGATGCCGAACAGTGGGCGGTGCGCCATCTGGATTTCCAGCTGTACGCAGGTGAAGTGCTGGCCCTGGTCGGCGAGAACGGCGCCGGCAAGACCACGCTGGTGAAACTGCTGGCACGGCTGTACGAGCCGGACGAAGGCCGGATCCTGCTCGATGGCCGCGATCTGCGCGACTACGACCTGGACGACCTGCGCGACAACCTCGGGGTGATCTTCCAGGACTTCGTGCGCTACAGCCTCAGCGCGGGTGAGAACATCGGCGTTGGCCAGGTCGAGGCGATGGACGACCAGGCACGCATTGCCGACGCCGCAAGGCGCGGCATGGCCGAGGAAGTGATCGAGGACCTGCCCGGTGGCTACGACCAGCAGATCGGCCGGCGCTTCAAGCAGGGCGTGGACCTGTCCGGCGGCCAATGGCAGAAGATCGCCATCGCGCGCGCATGGATGCGCGATGCGCAGGTCATGATCCTGGATGAGCCAACCGCAGCGCTGGATGCGCGCAGCGAGTTCGAGGTGTTCCAGCGGTTCAGGGAACTGGCGGATAATCGCACCGCAGTGCTGATTTCCCACCGCTTTTCCTCCGTACGCATGGCCGACCGCATCCTGGTCCTGGCCGACGGCCGGATCGAGGCCAGCGGCACCCACGCGCAGCTGATGGCACAGGGTGGCCGCTACGCCGAGCTGTTCGAGCTGCAGGCGGCGGGTTATCGCTGAGAACGCCTCTCGCCCCGCCCAATGAGAACCTGTCTCATTTGAGATAGAATCACCCCCGACGACTTTTGATAGATACGCCCATGTCCACCGCTTTTGGCGCCGAAACGGTGCTTGAGGTCCGCCACTGGACCGACGCCTACTTCAGTTTCACCACCACCCGCGACAGCGGCTTCCGCTTCGAGAACGGCCAGTTCGTGATGATCGGCCTGGAAACCGAGGCGCGCCCGTTGCTGCGTGCCTACTCCATCGCCAGTGCCAACTGGGAAGAGCAGCTGGAGTTCTTCAGCATCAAGGTGCAGGACGGCCCACTGACCTCGCGCCTGCAGCACATCAAGCCGGGCGACAAGGTGCTGGTCGGCAAGAAGCCCACCGGCACCCTGCTGATCAGCGACCTGCACCCCGGCAGGAACCTGTACCTGCTGGGCACCGGCACCGGCCTGGCGCCGTGGCTGTCAGTGATCAAGGACCCGGAAACCTACGAGCGCTTCGAGAAGGTGATCCTGTGCCACGGCGTGCGCTACGAGAAGGACCTGGCCTATCGCGATTACTTCGAGAAGGAACTGCGTGAGCACGAGTTCCTCGGCGACATGATCGGCGACAAGCTGCTGTACTACCCGGCTGTCACCCGCGAGCCCTTCGCCAACCAGGGCCGCCTGACCTCGCTGATGGAAAGCGGCCAGATGCAGCGCACCCTCGGCCTGCCGGAACTGAGCCCGGAAAACGACCGCGCGATGATTTGCGGCAGTCCGCAGATGCTGGCTGATCTGCGCACCGTGCTCGACGCCCGCGGCTTCCAGGTCTCGCCGCGCATCGGCCAGCCGGGTCACTACGTGTTTGAGCGCGCGTTCGTCGAGAAATAACCCATCGTATCTGTAGAGCCGAGCCCGCGCTCGGCTTGCGCGCGGCGCGCGCTCTCGGAGTCAGCCGGAAAAGCAGCCGAGCGTGGGCTCGGCTCTACAGCAGCGCTTCAATCGCGCCGCGCAGCTGTTCCGGCCTGGTGGTGGGCGCATGCCGCGACACCACCCGCCCTTGGCGATCAACCAGGAACTTGCTGAAATTCCACTTGATACGGGCACTGCCAAGCAGGCCGCGCTTCTCGCGTGACAGCCAGGCCCACAACGGATCAGCCCCCTCGCCGTTGACCTCGATCTTCTCCGACAGCGGAAAGCTGACCGGATAGTCCAGCGAACAGAACTGGCGGATCTGCG
The DNA here is from genome assembly GCF_059370035.1 of Stenotrophomonas sp. YJH_SMC_37. Taxonomy (NCBI): domain Bacteria; kingdom Pseudomonadati; phylum Pseudomonadota; class Gammaproteobacteria; order Lysobacterales; family Lysobacteraceae; genus Stenotrophomonas; species Stenotrophomonas sp. YJH_SMC_37. Next base: position 342,377 of record NZ_JCAFTG010000002.1, on the reverse strand, counting down.
CCGCATCCCCAGGCTCCTGCGCACCGAACTGGTTGCAGGGAAAGCCGATCACCACCAGGCCGCGCTCGCGATAGTCCTGCCAGAGCTGTTCCAGCCCCCTGTACTGCGGGGTGAAGCCACAGCGGCTGGCGACGTTCACCAGCAGCAACGGGTGGCCCTGATAACGGGCCAACGCATGCGGCTGGCCGTCGAGGTCACGGAAACTGAAATCGTAGGCGCTGGTCATGATGGCGGGCCGTGGGCGGTGAATGCATGGTACCCGCGCCCGGCCCCGGCAACATGCCTTTTGACACAAGTGCGGACGCCGCCGGCCGGGTTACCCTCGGGCCCTTGTTTGCCTTACCGGAGTTCCTGCCTTGACCACCCGCCTTGCCCTTGCCGTGGCCATGTCCCTCGGCCTTGCCCTGCCCGCCTTCTCGGCCGGCGCCGCCCCGGCCGCCAGCAGCACCGCTCAGCAGGCCAATCCGTTCTTCGCCGAAAGCCCGTTGCCGCTGCACTTCCCACAGTTCGACAGGATCAAGGACAGCGACTTCGCCCCGGCCTTCGACGCCGGCATGGCGCAGCAGCTGAAGGAAGTGGAAGCGATCGCCAACAACAAGGCCAAGCCGACCTTCGACAACGCCATCATCGCCCTGGAGAAGAGCGGTGACATCCTCGACCGTGCGACCACCGTGTTCTTCAGCCTGGTCGGCGCCGACACCAATGACACCCGCAAGAAGCTGCAGGCCGACTACTCGGCGAAGTTCGCCGCGCACAGCGATGCGATCGCGCTGAACGGCAAGCTGTTCGCCCGCATCCAAGCGCTGTATGACACCCGCAGCCAGCTGGGCCTGGACGCCGAAGGCGTGCGCCTGGTCGAGAAGTACTACGACAACTACGTGCGCGCCGGCGCCAAGCTGTCCGAGGCCGACAAGGCCAAGCTGAAGGAGATGAACGCCGAACTGGCCAGCCTGGGCACCAGGTTCAGCCAGAACGTGCAGTCGGAAGTGAACGCCTCGGCGATCACCGTCGACGACGTCAAGGAACTGGACGGGCTGTCCAAGGAGCAGATCGCCGCCGCCGCCGAAGCCGCCAAGGCCCGGGGCCTGGAAGGCAAGTATGTAATCACCCTGCTCAACACCACCGGCCAGCCGCCGCTGACCAACCTGGCCAACCGCGCCCTGCGCCAGAAGATCTACGAAGCGTCGGTCAGCCGCGGCAGCCGCGGCGGTGAGTTCGACAACACCGCGCTGGTTTCGCGCATCATGCAGCTGCGTGCCGACAAGGCCAAGCTGATGGGCTTCCCGAACTTCGCCGCCTACAACCTGACCAACCAGACCGCCAAGACGCCGGAAGCGGTCAACGCGATGCTGGGCAAGCTGGCCCCGGCCGCGGTGGCCAACGCCAAGCGCGAAGCCGCCGACCTGCAGGCGATGATCGACCAGGAACAGAAGGCCGCAGGCAAGCCGACCTTCAAGCTGGAACCGTGGGACTGGGCCTTCTACAGCGAGAAGGTGCGCCAGGCCAAGTACAACTTCGACGAGTCGCAGCTGAAGCCGTACTTCGAAATGAAGAACGTGCTGGAGAACGGCGTGTTCCATGCCGCCAACCTGGAATTCGGCCTGACCTTCAAGCAGCGCACAGACCTGCCGGTCTACCACGACGACGTGACCGTCTATGACGTGTTCGACGCCGACGGCAGCCAGCTGGCAATCTTCATCTTCGACCCGTACGCACGCGCCTCCAAGCGCGGCGGCGCGTGGATGAACTCCTACGTCTCGCAGTCGAAGCTGACCGGCTTCAAGCCGGTGGTCGCCAATCACCTGAACATCCCGAAGCCGCCGGCCGGCCAGCCGACCCTGCTGACCTGGGACGAGGTGAACACCACCTTCCACGAGTTCGGCCACGCCCTGCACGGCATGTTCTCCAATGTGAAGTACCCGTACTTCTCGGGCACCTCGGTGCCGCGTGACTTCGTCGAGTTCCCCTCGCAGGTGAACGAGATGTGGGCCGACAACCCGGTCATCCTGAAGAACTACGCCAAGCACTACCAGAACGGTTCGGCGATGCCGCAGGCGCTGCTGGACAAGGTGCTGGCGGCGGCCAAGTTCAACCAGGGCTTCGCCACCACCGAGTACCTGGGTGCAGCGATGCTGGACCAGCGCTGGCACCAGATCGGTGCCGACCAGGTGCCGGCCGCCAAGGACGTGATGGCCTTCGAGCGCGCCGCGCTGGAGAAGGACGGCATCTACTACGCGCCGGTGCCGCCGCGCTACAAGACCCCGTACTTCAGCCACATCATGGGTGGCTACTCGGCCGGCTACTACGCCTACATCTGGTCGGAAGTGCTCGACGCCAACACCCAGAAGTGGTTCAAGGACAACGGCGGCCTGAGCCGCAAGAACGGCGACCACTTCCGCGCCACCCTGCTGTCCAAGGGTGGCAGCGTCGACGCGATGCAGCTGTTCCGCGATTTCGCCGGCCACGAGCCGCAGATCGAACCGCTGCTGGAAAAGCGTGGCCTGACCGGCGCCGGCAACTGATCGCCTGCGCGCTAGCGTGAAACGAAAACCGCCCGGGAGACCGGGCGGTTTTTTTCGTTGAGGTCATCGCCGGAACAATCGTTCCCACCATCGTTTCTGCGTGTTTGCCGCCGGAGCCGTATCCGTATCCAGGGTTTCCGGCACGAACTGCGCCAGCTGCGCCGCGACGGCCTCTGCGTACAGCAACGCGCCATCGGGGGCGCAGTTGAGCAGATTGCTCATGCTGGTCGATGCGTTGAGGTCCATCGGATTCGGCTCGACCACCTCGCTTGCTTCCAGCAATCCGCATCCCTTGCCGATGGCATCATCGACAACGCTCCAGAACACGGCCAGTCGACCATCGGAGAACAGCTCGTGCAGACGCGCGCGCAGGTCATTGTCCCCGGCGTAGTCCGCGCGCATCTGCTTCAGCCGGTCATGCGTGATGAACACACCACCACCGTAGTTTTCGCGCAGGTGGTTGCCTGCAGCGGCGTCCGCCCACTGTGGCGGCACCAGTTGCCGCCAGTCCGCGAAATAGCGGGCAACCACCGGATCGTCGATGAAGAACGAAAGGGCGCTCCCGCGAAGATAGTGATACCGGCGCAGGTGACCGGCCACGATCGCCAGGTACAAAGCATGCCCCTTCTCGAAGGGCACGTCTGCGCTGATCGAGCGAGCCTCGTCGATGCGTTCCTGGAGCTGCTCCATGTAGAACGGCTCGATCCGGAATTGCTGCTGCAGCGGCTCAACCAGCGTCGCGTCCTCCAGCGCACGGAAATAGAGGCCACGGATTTCCGAGTCCGCGACTGGATGGTAGGTGATGTCCCAACCCATGCTGCAACGCCTTCAGGAATGCGGTAATGCCGCCGACCCGACAGCTTAGCGTCGTCGGCACCCTTGCGGAGAGCAGGCCGTGCAATACCCGTAGTCAACGTCAATGAGTGTCGTATCAGGCCTGATCTATCCCTCTCTCCCGACGCAACACTACCGTGGCACCACGTACCCGCCCGGCACGCCTTCCGGCGACAGCACCAGCTGCCACAGCTGCGCGTGCCGGCAGCGGAAGGTGGCCATCGACCCGGCCAGGTAGAAGCGCCACATGCGGCGGAAATGCTCGTCATAGCGCGCATCCAGCCGTGGCCACGCTGCTTCCACGTTGCGCCGCCATGCCTGCAGGGTCAGGTCGTAGTCGGTGCCGAAGTTGTGCCAGTCTTCCAGCACGAAACGGCCTTCGAACGCCCGGGTGATCTGCGCCGCCGACGGCAGCATCGAGTTGGGAAAGATGTAGCGCGCGATCCACGGGTCGGTGCGATGCCGGGAGACGTTGGTGCCGATGCTGTGCAACAGCAGCAGGCCACGCGGCGACAGGCAGCGTTTGGCCACCTCGAAGAAGCTGGCGTAGTTCTTGTCACCGACGTGCTCGAACATGCCGATCGAGAAGATCGCATCGAACGGTTCGTCCAGCTCGCGGTAGTCCTGCAATCGGATCTCGATCGGCAGGCCCGCGCACAGGTTCCGCGCGAACTCGGCCTGCTCCTGCGAAATCGTCACGCCGACGCCACTCACACCGTAGCGCTCAGCGGCGAACTTCAGCGCTTCGCCCCAACCACAGCCGATGTCCAGCACACGCTGGCCCGGGCGCAGGCCCAGCTTGCGGCAGACCAGGTCCAGCTTGGCTTCCTGCGCGGCATCGAGATCATCGGCATTGCGCCAGTAGCCGCAGCTGTAGACCAGACGCTGGCCCAGCATGGCCTGGTAGAGATCGTTGCCGAGGTCGTAGTGGCGGCGGCCGACCTCGTAGCTGCCCTGCCCGGCCTGCAGGTTGAACAGGCGCGCCTTCAGCGCATCGGCCACTTCGCGCCAGCCGTGCACCCGTTCATCCAGGTGCGCCTGCATCAGATGGACAAGGAATTCATCCAGGACGTTGGCATCCCACCAGCCGTCCATGTAGCTCTCGCCCAGGCCGAGCGAGCCGTGGGCCATGACCCGCGCGAAAAAGCGCGGGTCATGCACCTGGATGTCCTGCGGCTGGGTACCGCCGATGCGGACCCCGGCTTCGTGAAGCAGGCCGGTGACCCGCTCCTGCAACCCTGTATCCACGCCACCTCCTCCACTGCGGTCAACCGCGTGCGAACAGCTCCACGTAGTCCCTGGCCACGTGCGGCAACAGCACCGCCGCCGGTACATCGGCGGTCTGGGTGCCGTCCGAGTATGGACCCACCTGGTACGGAGGGAAAACAAAGCGCAGCGCGGTGATCTGCCCCTTGTCGTCGGTCAGTGGCTGGAACTGGCTGAAATTGTCGGCCTGCGGGCCAGTCCCGTCGGCGATCATGCGCGATGCGTTGCGCAGCGATTCCTGCAGTTGGGCCGGGTCCATGTCCTCGCCGCTGAGCCGCGTGGCCACGCGTTCGCGCAGCTGGTCGGCGACGAACTCACTGATCACCTTCCAGCCCTTGGCATCGGTCACCAGCTTGTCGGCACTGAGCATCTGCTGCTGCTGCGGCAGCCATACGAAGCGCGCCACCAGCGGTTCGCCGTGGGCGCCACCGGTGTAGCGGCTGCCATCAGCACTGACCACCACCAGCTGCGGGGTTTCCAGCAGTTTCTCGAAACTCAGCGACAGCTCGTAGGGCATGGTCGGCTTGTCGTTGCCGAGCCCGTCCAACGCCTGTTGCAGGTCACTGCGCGCACTCGTCGCATAGTTCTGCAGCGCACGGGCCAACCCCGGATAACGGTCGATGCCGGCCGGGTAGCTGATGCCCACCACTTCGCGCTCGTTGTTCTCGATCACGTCGCGCAGGTCCAGCGGCGCTTCCGTGGCCGGCGTTTCGGCTGCGGCGGTGGCCTCGACGGCGGGAGCCGCCTCAGCCGCCGGTGCCGGCTCGCTTTCACGCTGGCAACCGGCCAGCAACAGCACGCCCACCACGCCGGCCAACGCACTGCCGCGCAGTGGCCGGTTGTTTCCAATCTTCATCGGGATCCCCTGTTCATGTTTGTACATCATCGCCTGCCATGGCTGAAGCGTGGCCCGCTGGCACTCAGCCAACGAGCAGGTCGTGGTACTCCTCGTGCCGCTGCAGGAAAGCCTCGGCGTAGGAACAGGCCGGCACCACCTTGTACTTCTGCTCGCGGGCGAAACGCAGTGCCACGCGGGTCAGCTCACCGGCGATGCCACGGCCGGCGATCGGCTCAGGCACCTCGGTGTGGGTGATCACCATGCGTTTGCGCTTGATCTGGTAGTCCAGCACCGCCAGCTGTCCACGCACACGGGCGGTGAAGCGATGGTTGGCCAGGTCGTGTTCGACCTCATAGGCCAGACCGGGGGGCGTGACCGAAGCCATGGAACTGTCTCCTGCGGCGACTGCGTGGATGGTGCGCAGCCGGGCGCCATGATCGCGTGAAGCCTGAACAGGGGCAAGTCTGATCCATTCACGTCAGTTTGCGACCCTCAAGCTGGAGCGCTGACGGCCGCTATCGCCTGTGGAGGGGTACGGCCAGCTTGGCACGCCCCTTGCGACCGTTGACCATGCGCACCCCCGCGGAGGCTCCGATGCACCCCAGCGATTCCCATTCAGATACTGACCGCGCCCTGCTGGAGGGCCTGCTGCAACTTGCGGTGGAAGGGCAGACCGAAGACCAGGATTTCCAGCGCATCGGCGAGGAAGTGTTCGCCCGCCTGCTGGATACCTACGGCCAGCAGCACACGCTCTGAAAACCGGGGCGAATCGTCACCGATTCGCCCCGCTACCCGCTTCAACCGCCGCCGAGGCGGAAGGTCGGGTTGGAAAGCTCGCGCAGGAAGTGGGTGAAGATGCTCGGCTGCATGGCCAGCATGAAAATCACACCGAACGCCGCGCCCGCCAGGTGGGCGCTGTGGTTGATGCGATCACCACCACGCTTGTCCATCCAGATGCTGTAGCCCACGTAGAACGCGGCATAGACAATGGCCGGTGCCGGGATGAAGAACACCAGGATGATCGACCACGGCTTGATCAGGATGAAGGCGAACAACACCGCCGACACCGCCCCGGACGCGCCCAGGCTCAGGTAGTTCGGGTTCTTCTGGTTCTTCAGGTAGCTGGGCAGGATCGAGACCAGCAGCGCACCGATGTAGAACGCCGGGTAGGTCAGGTAGCTGCCGGTCAGCTGCACCATCACGCTCTCGATGAATCCCCCGAAGAAGAACAGGGTGATCATGTTGAAGATCAGGTGCGACCAGTCGGCGTGGATGAAGCCATAGGTCACCAGCCGGTCGTACTGGCGGTGACGGTCGATGGCCGGCGGCCACAGGATCAGGCGGTCGGCCAGCTTGCGATTGTTGAACGCCATCCACGACAGGAGGGCGGTGATGGCGATCAACAGCAGATTGACGGGGGTCATGTCAGGCTCAGGCGCTACGGTAGTTGTCGACCATACGATAGCGTTTCGCGTACCAACCGAAGGCCAACGCCGCGACGAAGGCGAAACCGGCGAAGAAGAACATCAGGAATGCCGCCTCGCTCAGGCCCGTACTGGCGATCTTGTGGGTCACCGCATCGTTGCGCACAGCAGCGTTGGACAGCAGCACCCACAGGTTGCCGATGGTGGTGGTCAGGTTCCAGAAGCTCATCACCACGCCCTTCATCGCCTGCGGCGCCTGGCTGTAGGCGAACTCCAGGCCGGTGGCCGAGACCAGCACCTCACCGAAGGTCAGCAATGCATACGGCAGGATCTGCCAGAAGATCGACAAAGCGTTGCCGCCGTCCATCACCACCTGGATGCCGCCGACCACGATCCAGGCCAGGCCACTGAAGGCGATGCCGGCGGTCATGCGGCGCAGCGCGGTCGGCTCCAAGCCGAAGCGGCGCAGGGCCGGGTACAGCACCAGGTTGTTGAACGGAATCAGGATCATCACCAGCAGCGGGTTCAGCGCCTGCATCTGCGAGGCGGTGAACCAGCTCGGCATCTGCATCTGCTGGCCCTGCAGGACCCAGGTCGAGGCCTTCTGGTCGAACAGCGAGAAGAACGGCGTGGTCAGCGCGAAGATCACCAGCACGCGCAGCACCGAGCGCACGCCTTCCACGGCTTCGGCTGGATGCTGGCCACGGGCCCGGTCCAGCTGCAACCAGGTGCCGCCACCGATGCCGGCGAGAATGGCCACCAGCGCCAGGCACAGGCAGATCACGATGCCCAGCGAACCGACCAGGCCGAACGACGCCGCTGCCAGCACCAGGCCGAGCACGGCGATCACCAGGCCCGGGCGGCCCTGGCCGGCCGCGCGTGCGGTCAGCGCAGTGCGCACCACGTTGGCGAACGAGTGCGGGTCCTTCGGTGGCAGCGGCACCAGCACGTAACGCTTGCGGCCCAGCCAGAACACGAAGGTGGCGATGAACATCAGGATGCCCGGGATGCCGAACGCCCACTGCGGGCCCCAGTTCTTCAGCGCCAGCGGGATCAGCAGCGAGGCGAACAGCGAGCCGAAGTTGATGATCCAGTAGAAGGCGTCGAAGACGATCTTGGCCAGGTGCTTGTTGCTCTGGTCGAACTGGTCGCCCATGAAGGAGGCCACCAGCGGCTTGATGCCACCGGCACCCAGGGCGATCAGGCCCAGGCCGAGGAAGAAGCCCTCGCGGCTGTTCTCGAACAGGGCAAGGCACAGATGGCCGGCGCAGTAGACCAGGCTGAACCAGAGGATGGTGTGGTACTTGCCGAAGAACCTGTCGGCCAGCCAACCTCCGAGCAGCGGGAAGAAATACACACCGATCATGAAGCTGTGCATGATGTCCTTGGCTTCACCGGCACGGCCTTCGGCTGTGATTTCCTGCAACAGCAGCGAGGTGATCAGGAACTGCACCAGGATGTTGCGCATCCCGTAGAAACTGAACCGCTCGCAGGCCTCATTGCCGATGATGTACGGGATCTGGCGCGGCATCTTTCCCTGGCCGGCGATGGGGGCAACTGCGTCGTGGCTCATCCTGTAAGGCATTCCTGCAAAGCGAAAGGCGCAAGGTTACCGGAACCGGGCCTTGCGAAGCACGCTGCAGGGCTGCATGACAACGGTGCCCATCCATGGCAGGCAACCGCGCTCCGTGCCGGAAGTCACGGCACCTGCACGACAAAAGCGTAAACTTATCGTTATGCGCCCCCTCCCCCCCGCCCGTCTCCTGCTCAGTTGCCTGATGCTGCTGATGGCGTTGCAGGCACAGGCGCGGCCGCAGGCACCGGCCACGGCGGCCAGCGAAAGCGGCTCCCGCCAGCTGACGGTGGCCGCGCTGGAGCTGCCCAGCCACGATGATGCGCAATGGAAGTTGCGCCGCGAGCAGGTCGCGCAGTTGCTGACCGACCTGCAGCCGGACGTGATCTCGGTGCAGCAGGTGCTGCAGCAGCAGGGCCGCAACCCGGCCTGCTGGCTGGCCAGCCGGCTGCGTTACAGCTGCGACTTCGTTACCGCCGATCCACCCAGCCAGACATTGCGGCATGGCAACGCGATGCTGACCCGGCTGCCGGTCAGCGAGGACGGCGTAACCCTGCTGCATCCTCCCGGCACCTTCAGCGCGGCCGGCATGATGCGGCTGAAGCTGGGCGAGGCGCTGGTCAACATCTATGTGGCACGGCTCCGCCCCGACCCGGACGAGGCCGCCGCGCGCCAGCACCAGACCAGCGACTTGATGACCTGGATTGGTGCCACCGCCGAGGGCATGCCCAGCCTGATCGCCGGCGACTTCTCGGCCAACACGATGGAACTGGTGCGCAGCACGCCGGGCTTCCAGCCGGCGCGGCGCAATCCCGGCGGCCGAGCCGAGGCGCCTGCGGCCAGTGGCGGGGGCAGCACTGGCCATGGTCTGGATGTGCTCTTCCAGGTCAAGCATTTCGACGGCATCCGCCAGCAGCCGATCCTGCTGCCGGCCGACGGCGACCTGCCCGGCCTGCGCCTGGGCGTGATGGCCACGTTGCGCCTGCAAGGCAATACGGCCACCGCCGAATAGGGAGTACCGGCCGCTGGCCGGCTCCCCGGGGATCTCACGATTGCCGGCCAGCGGCCGGCACTACCGAATGATTGCTGGAACAGAAAAGGCCGGGTTTTCCCCGGCCTTCTCCGTTCATCCCATCACCGCGATCAGGCGATCGCTTCCTGGTAACGGCGCTCGACTTCGTTCCAGTCGATGACGTTGAAGAACGCGCCGATGTATTCCGGGCGACGGTTCTGGTACTTCAGGTAGTACGCGTGCTCCCACACGTCCAGGCCGAGGATGGGGGTGTTGCCTTCCATCAGCGGGCTGTCCTGGTTGCCGGTGCTTTCGACCACCACCTTCTTGTCCGGGGTCACGCTCAGCCACGCCCAGCCGCTGCCGAAACGGGTCAGCGCCGCCTTGGTGAAGGCGTCCTTGAACTTGTCGAAGCCGCCCAGGTCCTTGTCGATGGCCTTGGCCACGTCGCCCACCGGGTTGCCGCCAGCATTGGGAGCCATCACGGTCCAGAACAGCGAGTGGTTGGCATGGCCACCACCGTTGTTGCGCACCGGACCCTGCAGGTTCTCCGGCAGCGACTTGAGCTTCTTCACCAGTTCTTCGACCGGCAGGTCAGCGTACTCGGTGCCTTCCAGCGCCGCGTTGACGTTGTTGATGTAGGTCTGGTGATGCTTGGTGTGATGGATTTCCATCGTCGCCGCATCGATATGCGGTTCCAGCGCGTCGTAGGCGTAGGACAGCTTGGGCAGGGTATAGGCCATGGTGCATCTCCTGATTGCGAGGGCACCCGACGTTGTCGGGCGGTGCGCGGTGAATGATGGGGACAGAACGGCAGATTACCAAGGGGGATGTAAAGGAAATTGCGTCCCGCCGGTGAGCACGACGGCAATTGTTACGCGGCGGTGACGCAGCCCCCTCCTCATGCGCCGTGCAGCGCGCAGGCGCTACAGTGCGAGCACCACCCTCGCCCGCTCCCTTGCCCATGCGCAACCCCCGGCTGCTGATCACCGCCATCGCCCTGCTGCTGCTCGGCCTGGTAGTCAACCATTTCATGCAGCGCCCGCCGGCGCCGCAGTTCGCGCCGGACCTGCAGGGTGCGCCTGCCGCGCGCGCACCGGCCAGGGCCACGCCCGGCAAGGGCAACGGTCTGCCCGCCTTCCTGCCCGCCGAAGCCCGGCAGACGATCGCGCTGATCCAGCGCGGCGGGCCGTTCCCGCACCGCCAGGATGGCAGCACGTTCGGCAACCGCGAACAGCAGTTGCCGCAGCGTCCGCGCGGCTACTACCGCGAATACACCGTGGACACCCCCGGAGCGCGCACCCGTGGCACGCGCCGCATCGTCACCGGCGGCGATCCGCCGGAGGCGTGGTACTACACCGACGACCATTACGAATCATTCCGCAGCTTCACCGTACCGGCCCAGGGAGCGCAGTGATGAGCCATGACGATTTCGGCCTCGGCCTGCACGACATCAACAATGCCGGTGTCTACACCATCGACAGCGACGACATCGGCGCCCTGGCCGCCGCAATGCGCGATGCCGGGCTGAAGGTGATCCGCATCGATCTGGAAGGGGTGGCCGACAAGCGCACCCTGCTCGCACGGCTGGCCGCGCAGCTGGATTTTCCGGCCGGTTTCGGCGGCAACTGGGATGCGCTGTCGGACAATCTACGCGACCTGCAATGGCTGCCAGCCAACGGCTATGCACTGTTCCTGTGCGACGTGGACGCGCTGCGCGCCACCGCGCAGAAGGACTTCGACACCCTGCTGGACGTGATGGACGAGACCAGCCGCGACTGGCTTGGCCGCGACGTCCCGTTCTGGGTGTTCCTGTCGCAGAGCGCGTAAGGTCACTGCCGTGGTGGATGCCGACCTTGGTCGGCGCTTCTGCGCCAACCAAGATTGACACCTACCCAAGCGAGCCTGCCAGGGCGTGGCGCGCTCCCTAGCCTACCGGCTCCCGTTATCTTCCTGCAGTTCTTTCTTGAACGGAATGTCCGGCGGTGGCCGCGCCACGGCCGGCTGGTCCTGCATGTTCGGATTGGTAAGGCCACAGCCACCACCGGCCTGCAGGATCGAGATCACGCAGGAAATCTTCGTATTGGTACCCGGCAACGGAATCTCCATTGCCTTTATTCCCTTGCGCACCCACTCGGCCAGCAGCGATTCCTGCGGGACCCAGTATTTGTCGAATGACGTGGGCGTGTAGTCGTAAGGCGGTCGCTTCAACCAGGTGCCCGATTGCGCGATGCGTTCCTTGCTCCAGCCATCGTTGGCACCACCGGGCGCACCGCGCTCGGCACGTCCATCGCCTTCCTGGCCCGGCACGCGGACGCTGCCATCGGCGTTGAACAGGCCACTGCCCTTGCCGGTGGCGCTGGCCTGGCGGGCGCCCTTGTCGGCGCCGTCCTGTTTGCGGCTCGACGCCCCCCAGTCATCGCCCTTGGCGGGCGTGGCCCAGTTGCCCGGATCGGGGGCCGGGCGCGCTCCAGCCTGGGCCGGTGCCGTGCTGGAGGCGGACGGCCGTGGCGTGCTGCTTTCGGCCTGGCGCGCACTGCCACTGGCCGCAGGCGCGGCCGTTGTCGCTGGCGCGCTGCCGCTGGACGTTGAAGGCGCCGCCGCGGGTGCCGACGCGACTTCGCGCTCGCGCACCTGCAGGTCACGGCCTGCCGGCGCTCGCACGGTCGGCTCGCGCCCGGCCACAGCAGCCATCCGTACCTGCGGATCGACCACGGCCTGCACTTCGCGCTCGCGCACCTGCACATCGCGCTGCGGCACACGGACCTGCACATCGGCCGTGCGCAGCGGCTGCGACACTGCCGGCGCTTCGACCGTACTGACTTCGCGCTCCTGCACCGGAATGTCACGCAGCTGCGGTGCCGGCACGGCGATCTCCGGCGCACGCAGTGGGGTTGGGACTGGCGGCGCCTGCACGGGCTGCACGCTGCGCTCGCGCACCGTGGGCGTGGTGTCACGCGGCACGATGCTGACCTCGGTACGCGGCACGCTCACCGGCGGCACCACGAAATCCGCACTGGCCTCGGCTACTTCGGTGGCCTGCACCGGAGACGGCGGCGGTGCCGCGACCGGCGCCGGCTCAGATTCGGTGGGCGGCGGCGGCACGCTGGCCACTGCAGCCGGAGCGGGTGCGGACGCAGCTGCCGACGCGGACGCCGGACGCGGCTCAGGCGCCGTTGCGGCCCCTGCGTTCTGGCCAGCTGCAACCTGGCCCGGCGGTGCAGCGGCCGCCGCTTCCGCACCTGGCTGATCGCCGCCGCCTTCCTGGGTAGCGCGACCGACGAACTCCACCTGCAAGCGCTCGCCTTCGGCGCCCTCCGCTTCCGGTGCCGTGGTGCGGATCACCGCCACCCACAGCAGCAGCATGAAGAACAGCAGATGCAGCAGCGCGCTGGCCAAGGCCGAGACCCAACGCATCCAGCGCTGGTCGCGCGGCGCGGCGTCCCAGTCCTGCCAGAACAAGCGGCGCAGCGCCTGCCACGGCGACAGCTGCGGCGATTGACCGGGTGGCCCCGGCAACGGTCGGGGCAGCAATACCGCGATCACGTCGCGCGCGTGGTACGGCCGCGGCAGCGGCCCCAGCGAGCGCAGCCACAGCGCCCAGCCATAAGGCAGGCGCGTGGTCTTCTCGAGGACGGCGCGGGGCTGCTGGCGCGCCAGCAGTAGATCGATGAGTTGCTCGGCCCGGGTCAGAGGCACGCGTCAGCGATCAGGCGACGTTGTCGCGCGGGATGTACGGCGCGTGGCCGCTGTCGTGGTCGGTCGCGTCGCGCACGGCGGTCACGCCCGGCACGCGGCCCATCAGGGTCTTTTCGATGCCCTGCTTCAGTGTCACGTCGGCCATGCCACAGCCCTGGCAGCCACCGCCGAAGCGCAGCAGTACCACGCCGTCGGCCGAGACTTCCTGCACGGCCACCTTGCCGCCATGCGAGGCCAGCTGCGGATTGACTTCGTTCTCCACCACCCAGTGCACGCGCTCGACCAGCGAGGCCGCATCACCGGGCGCTTCACCCTTGATGCGCGGCGCCTTGATGGTCAGCTGCTGGGTGCCGGCGGTACCGGCGACGATGTCGATCTCGGCCCCGTCCAGCCAGCCGACGCTGCCGGCATCGACGTACAGGGTGAATCCTTCGCAGTCCACCGCCCACTCATCGCCGAGCAGGTCGGTCGGTTCGGCGAACTCCAGCCGGGCGTCGGCGCGCGGGGTACCGGGGTCGACCGCGCTCAGGCGCACGCCCATGCCGGGCACGCCCTCGCGTTCGATCAGCTTGCGGAAGTGGGTCTGGGCAGTGTCGGAGATCTGGATCATCAGGCTATTCTAGCCAAGTACGCGTCAGCCGCTCATTCGGTTTATACACCGTCCGGCGCATTGTTCAGTCAACACGAGGTGGAGATTCCCATGGCCGACCTGATTCCACTGGCCCAGGCCCGTTGCGTGCCGCGCAAAGGCAGCGACCACAAGCTTGGCGAGGCCCGCCTGGCCGAACTGCTGCCGCAGGTTCCCGGCTGGGAGCTGAGCGAGGGCGGGCAGGCCCTGACGCGCACCTTCCGCTTCAAGGATTACTACGCCACCATGGCCTTCGTGAACGCGCTGGCCTGGATTGCCCACCGCGAGGACCACCATCCGGACTTGGGCGTGCACTACGACCGCGCTGTGGTGCGCTTTTCCACCCACGATGTGGGCGGCCTGAGCGAGAACGACTTCATCTGCGCGGCAAAGACTTCGGCCCTGACGGAGCAACTGCCATGAACGTACGTTTGCTGAGCCTGTCCCTGATCGCTGCGACCGGCTTGGCCGGCTGTGGCCCGTCCGAACCACCGGCACCACCACCGCCGCCGCCGACCGAAGTGGCCGCGGTGAAGACGCCGCCGCCGCAGTACCCGCTTGAGCTGGCCTGCATGGGCGTGGGCGGCACCAGCACCTTCAAAGTGACCATCGGCGCCGACGGCAAACCGAGCGAGGTCGCGCTGTTGACCGGGGCCGGCAACCCGCAACTGGACGAACTGGCCAGGACCGCCGTGCAGGGCTGGCAGTTCAAGGCCGCCACCCGCAACGGTGCTGCAGTGCCGGCCACCATCCAGGTACCGGTCAGCTTCAACCCGCCGCAGCCGAAGCCGGACCAGTGCTTCGCCATCGAAGAACGCCTGCGCCGCGGCGGCTGATCGCCCGCGCCCCGACGAGGCCAGCCGACGCCCGCCTCGCCCTCGCCGCCCCGGCCTTGTCCGGGGCGGTTGTCTATTGACCAGGACCGCGTCGGTACATGCTGCAGATTCCTCCCGAAAACATCTGGATCGCACTGGCGGTCACTCTTGCGGCCGGCCTCGCCACCGCCATCGGCAGCCTGCTGGTGCTGTTCTCGCGCCGCCCCAATCCGCGCCTGCTGGCGTTCGGCCTGGCCTTCGCCGGCGGCGCGATGGTCTATGTGTCGCTGTCGGAGATCCTCAACAAGTCCATTGCTTCCTTCGCACTGGCCTATGGAGAGCGTACCGGTTTCACCTACGGCACCCTGGCCTTCCTGCTGGGCGTGATCGTCATCGTGCTGATCGATCACTTCATTCCGAATCCGCACGACAGCCTGGACAAGCAGGACCCCGCGTTCCGCGAGAACAGCCGCGAGTACCTGAAGCGGGTCGCACTGCTGACCTCGGTCGCGATCACCGCGCACAATTTCCCGGAAGGGCTGGCGACCTTCTTCGCCACGCTGGAAAGCCCATCGGTGGGCATGCCACTGGCCTTCGCCATCGCCATCCACAACATTCCCGAGGGCATCGCGATCGCGGTGCCGGTGTACTTCGCCACCCAGAACAAGTTCTATGCGTTCAGTGCCAGCCTGCTGTCCGGCCTGGCCGAACCGGTGGGCGCGGCGCTGGGCTACTGGCTGCTGTCAGGATCGTTGTCGCACGCCACGTTTGGCTGGGTGTTCGGACTGATCGCCGGCGTGATGGTGTTCCTGGCGCTGGATGAGCTGCTGCCGGCGGCCAAGCGCTATGCCAAGGGCCACGAGACGGTTTACGGACTGGTGGCCGGCATGGGCACCCTGGCGATCAGCCTGGTGCTGTTCAAGTGGTGAGGGGTTCCCGGCCAACGGGCTGAGCCCCCTCGCGGCTGGCGGAGCGACATTCCGGGTTGGGCCGGCCGAGGTGGGTTTGCGGGGGACGCCGTAAACCCATCCTTGGGGGCTTGGGCGCGCCATCCATGGCGCTTACACCACCGCAAACCCACCTCGCCCGGCCTCTGACAGGCTATAGGCGTGCCAGCCGCGCGATGAAAGAATGAAAAAGCGAAGCCCGCGCTGCGCGCGTGAGTCGAGCGTGGCTCGACTCTACAAGGGCTGCGTGCGGGTATGGGTCTACGCTGCGGCTGTCAGGTCCGCCTTGTCGCGAGCCGAGCACCGCAGGTCCGGCGAGGGCGAAGAGGCGCGGGTGTCTGAGCGCAGCGAGTTCCGCGCCGCCCCTCGGCGGACCGAGGAGCGCAGGGTACCGGCGCGCAGCGCCGGCTCGCGGATGGCGGCGTGTTTCTTTGGTTACTTTCTTTGCACGAGCAAAGAAAGTGACGAGCCCACTCATCGCAGGAAAGCGACGGCGCCGACCAAGCACCCGGCGCCGCCGAACCGCCGTCAGCGCAGGCGGTCCAGCGCCTCAACCAGCTCATCGGCCAGCGGCGCGTTCAGCACGTATGGGCTCTTGCCGTCATCCAGCGCGAACTCCAGCGAAGCCGCGTGCAGAAACAGGCGCTTCAGCCCGATCTGCTCACGAAGCCGCTTGTTCACCGCCGGATCGCCGTACTTGTCGTCACCGGCCACCGGGTGGCCCAGATGCTGGGCGTGCACGCGGATCTGATGGGTGCGGCCAGTCTCGATGCGCACCTCGCAGTACGAATGGCCGCCGCGGCGCTCCAGCACCCGGAAGTGGCTGATCGATTCCTTGCCGATCGCGTTGACCTGCACATGGCGCTCGCCGCCCTGGCGCAGGCCCACGTGCAGCGGCGCGTCCACCGTCATCACGCCATCGGGCATGCGCCCGGCCAGCAGGGTCAGGTAGCGCTTGCGGATGCCGGCGCCATGGTCTTCACGCAGCAGGGCCTGCAGTTCACTCAGCGCCGAGCGCTTCTTGGCCACGATCAGGAGGCCGGAGGTGTCGCGATCCAGCCGATGGACCAGCTCCAGGGTCTGCCCCGGGCGCAGCGCGCGCAGAGTCTCGATCGCCCCGAAGCTGATGCCGCTGCCGCCATGACTGGCCACGCCAGAGGGCTTGTTCAGGGCCAGCAGGCGGGCATCCTCGAACACGATGGCCTGCTCCAGGCGGCGCATGAACGCCTCAGGTGGACCGGCCTTGTCTCCCTCCTCGCTGAGACGCACGGGTGGTACACGCACCTCATCGCCCGCCTCCAGCTTGCGCTCGGCCTTGGCGCGACCGCCGTTGACCCGCACCTGGCCACTGCGCACCAGCTTGTAGACCAGGCTGCGCGGGGCCCCCTTCAGCTGGCCGAGCAGGAAGTTGTCCAGGCGCTGGCCGGCGCGGTCGGCGGGAACGGTGATCATGCGCACGGAAGGCTTGTCGCCTGCGGGCTTGGTGGGGTCTTGGGCGGTCATCAGGCTGTTTATTCTGTTACACTCGGGGGGCGAGATAAGGGATTGATTTCGTTGGAAGTTACTCAGGGCCAGAAGCCCAGCTTCCGACGAATCCGGCACAGTGCGCGACCACCGCCCGCGGGGCGGCCATGTTAGCGGCTCACCGGCCTTCCCGGCCATCGCCGGATGCCTGACACGCAACCGTGCTGAACATGTCCCGCGTGGCGCTCCAGCCTGGCTGACAGCTGCCTGCGGCCCTGCAACACCCAAAACCCATAAGAGTGAAGCGCTCCCGCGGCCTGCCGTGGTGTCGTAGCGCTGGAAACCCAAGCCGCCCTCCCCGCGCTTGCGCGAATGGGCGGCGAGCCGTGTCCAGAGGCGAAACCCCATGGCGTTCCGCGCGGTAGCCGCTTGCGAGGAACGCAACAATGAAGCGAATGCTGATCAACGCAACGCAGGCTGAAGAGCTGCGTGTTGCCATCGTGGATGGCCAGTCGTTGTATGACATCGACATCGAGCAGCCGTCGAAGGAACAGAAGAAGTCCAACATCTACAAGGGCCGGATCTTCCGCATCGAGCCCTCGCTGGAAGCGGCCTTCGTCGAATACGGCGGTGGCCGCCATGGCTTCCTGCCGTTGAAGGAAATCTCCCGCGACTACTTCCAGGCCGGCGTCGACCACAACAAGGCCGGCATCCGCGAACTGCTGAAGGAAGGCCAGGAGATCGTCGTCCAGGTCGACAAGGAAGAGCGTGGCAACAAGGGCGCCGCCCTGACCACGTTCATCTCGCTGGCCGGCCGCTACATGGTGCTGATGCCGAACTCGCCCAGCGCCGGTGGTGTGTCCCGCCGCATCGAGGGCGAAGACCGGGCCGCGCTGAAGGACGCGCTGGACAAGCTGAACATTCCCGACGACATGGGCGTGATCATCCGTACCGCCGGCGTCGGCCGCGATGCGGAAGAACTGCAGTGGGACCTGGACTACCTGCTCAACGTCTGGCGCGCCATTGCCGAAGCCGCGCTGAGCAAGCCGGCTCCGTTCCTGATCTACCAGGAGTCGCGCCTGATCGTGCGCGCCCTGCGTGACTACCTGCGCGCCGACATCGGCGAGATCCTGGTGGACACCGAGGAGATGTACGAGCACGCCCGCGAGTTCATGCAGCAGGTGATGCCGCAGACCCTGCGCAAGCTCAAGCACTACAAGGACGACATCCCGCTGTTCAACCGCTTCCAGATCGAGTCGCAGATCGAAGGTGCATACGAGCGCAACGTGCGCCTGCCGTCGGGCGGCTCGATCGTGGTCGACCAGACCGAAGCACTGACCGCGGTCGACGTGAACTCCTCGCGCGCCACCAAGGGCAGCGACATCGAGGACACCGCGTTCCAGACGAACCTGGAAGCGGCTGAGGAAGTGGCCCGCCAGCTGCGCCTGCGCGACCTGGGTGGCCTGGTGGTCATCGATTTCATCGACATGGCCTCCAACAAGCACCAGCGCGAGGTCGAGAACCGCTTGGCCAACGCGCTGAAGTACGACCGGGCCCGCGTCCAGGTCGGCCGCATCTCGCGCTTCGGCCTGCTGGAAATGAGCCGCCAGCGCCTGCGCCCGAGCCTGGGCGAGTCCAGCCAGATCGTCTGCCCGCGCTGTGACGGCCACGGCCGCATGCGCAGCGTCGAGTCGCTGTCGCTGTCGATCATCCGCGTCGCCGAAGAGCATGCGATGAAGGAGAACACCGGGCAGGTGCTGGTGCAGGCCCCCGTGGAGATCGCCAATTACCTGCTGAACGAGAAGCGCAGCGCCCTGCGCGAGATCGAGCAGCGCCACGAGGCGCCGATCGTGATCGTGGCCGACGAGCAGCTGCATACCCCGCACTACACCGTCACCCGCCTGCGCGAGAACGAGTTGGGTGAAGAAAGCAGCAAGCCCAGCTACCAGCGGGGCACCCCGCGCAAGCTGCCGGTGCACGCGCTGACCAAGGGCCAGCTGAACATCCCGCCGCCGGCGGTGACCCAGGTCAAACACACCTCGCCCGCCCCGGTTCGCGAGGAAGTTGAGCCGGCCAAGGCAGCCCCGGCCCCGGTCGCGGTCGCACCGACGGCCCCGGCCCCCAGCGGCGGCGTGATCGGCTGGCTCAAGCGCGTGTTCGGTGGCGAGCCGGCCCCGGCGCCGGCGCCGGCCGCTCCGGCGGCGCGTCAGTCGCAGGACGGTGGCCGCAAGGACCGCAACAAGGATCGCAACAAGGACCGCAAGGACCGTCGCGACGACAGTCGTGGCAATGGCAACGCGCAGCAGCAGAAGGATGGCGGCAACCGCAAGGACCGCGGCGAGCAGCGCAAGGACGGCCGCAACGGCAACAACGGCAATGCGCAGCAGCAGCCGCAGCAGGGCAAGCAGAAGGAGCCGCAGCACAAGGATGGCCAGCAGCAGCCGCAGCAGCAGAACAAGCCGCGCAACGAGCAGCAGGGCCAGAACCAGAACCAGCAGCCGAAGCTGAAGCAGCCCAAGCAGCCGCGCCCGCAGCAGCAGGACGGTGACAAGCCGGCCGAGAAGCCGCAGCGCAATGCCGCCGAAGCAGCTGCCGAAGCCGTGACCGCAGCGGCAGCCGTAGCCGCTACGGCCGTCGCCGCCAACGGGGTGAACGCGCTGGAAGCCACCGCGCCGGTGACGCCGGTTGCTCCGGCACCCGCCGCTCCGGTGGAAGCCGCTGCGTCGGCCGACACCGCTGCCAACGCTGGCAGCGCGGCCGAGGTGACTGCGGTTGCCGGCGAGGAGGCTGCAACCGACACCAATGGCGAGCAGGCAGGCGAAGGCGCAACCCGCCGTCGTCGTGGCCGTCGTGGTGGCCGTCGCCGTCGTCGCGGTGGCACCGAGAATGCCGTCGGCAGCGACGCCCTGGGCGATGACCAGGACGATGGTGATGACGGTGAAGACACCGACGGCGCCGAGCCGAGCGTCAACAACACCGCCGGAACCGCTCCGGTTGCTGCGGTGCAGCCGGTCCGTTCGCAGCCGGAGTTCGACTTCGATGACGAAGTCGAGCCGATCGCCATCGAAGCCGGGAAGCCGGCCCGCGCTGCCGCCGCTGCGGTTTCCGCACCGGTTGCGGTGGTGAGCAGCGCCGTGGTCGAAGTCGCCGCCCCCGTCGCGGCTGAAGCGCAGGCGCCGGCCGAGGCTGCTGCGAAAACTGAAACGGTGTCCTCGCCGGTGCAGACCAGCATGCTCGATGCCATCGACGCTGCGACCCCGGTTCAGCCGGTCGCCGACGCCACTCCGGTGGTGGACGCTGCCGCGCCGGTGATCGAAGCAAAGCCGGTTGTGGCTGAAACGACCGCAGTGGCTGAAGCCGCTCCGGTGATCGAAACGAAGCCGGTCGCAGTCGAGGCCGCGCCGGTCGTGGAATCGAAGCCGCAGGTGGTTGAAGCAACCCCGGTGGTTGAAACCAAGCCGGTGGCCAGTGAGAGTGGCCCGGTGGTGGAGGCCGCCCCGGCCGTTGAAGCCACGCCGGTCGTCGAGACTGCGCCGATCGTGGAACAGCCGGTCGCGCCGGTGGCGGTGGAAGCCGCGCCGATCGAGGCCGCTGCCCCGGTCGCCGAAGCCGTGGTGACGCCGTCGATCGATCCGGTCGCCGATGGCCATGCCGACGCCGCAGCGCAGGCTGCAGAAGCCAGGGCCGATGAAGAAGACGAAGAGGCCGCCAAGCGCACGCCTCCGTCGAACTGATCGCGCCTTGATAGCGTGAAAACGAAACGGCGGGGATCAATGATCCCCGCCGTTTTTGTTTGTGCGTCGGGCCGAACCGTGCCCACCAAGGTTGGCACCTACCCAAGCGTGCCTGCGTCAGGGTTTCGGCGCGAACTGCAGGCGGGTCCACACGCCGTAGTGGTCCGAGGCCCAGCGACCGCTGTCATCGGGCTGGTCGAACAGGATCTTCGCCTCGCGTGCGACCATCTCGTCCTGCTGGAAGAAGATGTGGTCGATCCGCGACGGCGCCTGGTAATAGTGACGGTTGAGCGTACTGACCGCGGACAGATCGGTGTTGACATGCACGCTGCCGTAGCTGTCGCCGTAGTGGCTGCGCAGCTCGCTCAGGTCGCCGGCATCCACCAGTGCATTGAAGTCGCCGGCGATCACCACCGGTGCACCGGCCGAGGTTGCAGTGATGAAGCGCAGCAGGTCTTCGACCTGGGTGCGACGGATGCGCTGCCCGTTCTCGTCGCTGCGCTCGTTCAGATGCGTGGCGTAGATGTTTACCGGCGTGCCGTCGACGTCGATGCGCAGGTGGGCCACGGTGCGGTAGTCGTCCAGCGGCTGCAGCAGATGATCGCCCTGAGCGAGGATCGGCCGCCGGGTCAGCAGCGCATTGCCGTAGCGCTTGGGTGCCGCGACCGGATCGGTGGACACGAACACATACCTGTAGCCGAGTTGGCCGGCCAGCCATTGCGCCTGGTTTCGCACGTTGCGGCGCTGGATCACTTCCTGCAGGGCAACCGCATCCGGCTGCAGGCGCTTGAGCTCGGCCAGGATGGTGCGGCGCCGGCTCGGCCAGTCTTCGCGGTCGTGGTGCAGGTTGAAGGTGACCATGCTCATGCCCGGCGCGCTGGCAACGTCGGGCGCCACAGTCGTGCCAGCCGGTTCAGCCGCCATCATCACGCCCGGCAATGCCATTGCAATGGCCAGCCCCAGGGCGCGCACCGACGTGCGCACCTTCGCCCGCTGCTGCTTCATCGTTACTGCCCCTTGCGTTCGGCGCGGCGCACTGCGCTCGGCACGTCGATCTCGATCCGCGCCGGCAGCTGGTGCACGTGCAGTTCTCTGTTGATCCACTGGGCCGCTTCACCGTTGATGCTCGCCTCGCCCGGGTCGCCAGCATACGGCCACGGCAGCACCACACCACCGACCGGCGGCACCAGGCCCGGTTGCACCTCCAGCACCAGCTGCTTGTCGCTGCGCTGCAGGCGGTAGTTCAACTGCCCCTGCGGCGTGCGCAGGCCCTGCACGGCAATGCCCTCGCCCTGCAGCCACGCGGTCGGCACGCCGGCGGCCAGTACCAGCGCATCGTCCAGATCACGGTTGTAAGCGAACATGTCCAACGCAGAGCGCACGAAGTCCGAAGCCACCCAGGCGTGCGGCAGGTCACCGACGAAGAACGGCTTGCGCGGCGTGCGCGAGACCACTTCGGCCCACTGGTTCCAGGCCTGTGGCGCGCGGTCCCTGAAGAAGAACTCGGTGGCCTGCCAGGCGCGCTCGCGCCAGCCCAGGCGCACGAACGCTGCCACGTTGCGCCATTCGTACGGGGTGTAATCCTTCCACTCGCGCTTGCCATCGCGACGGGCAACGAACTCGTTCCAGTAGCGCTCGAAGGTCGCCTCCAGCGCCTGCTGCGGCAGCCGGCCCTGCTCGCCGCCGGGGGCAAGCGCGATCGTGGTGGAGGTCGCGTCGAAGTCGCCCAGCTCGGCCGAGCCCGGCAGGTAATCGATCTTGTGCTGCTGCATCGCCGACAGCAGCGAGGCCTGCAGGTCAGCACGGAACTGGTCGCGCGATTCGGCGATCTGCATCGCCTCCACCTTGCCCAGCTGGGTCGCCAGCAGCGCCGCGTCCTTGTAGCCGCGCAGTGCCCAGAAGTTGTCCCAGTAGGAATGCATCGGCTTGGCCGAATAGCCTTCATGGCTGATCGAGGCCGGCATCATCCCGTAGAACGCCGGGTTGCGCGCGCGGTTTTCCTCGGTGCGCTCGCTGGCGCGCAGCTGCTCCATGTAGTTGTAGGCGCCCTGCACGTGCGGCCACATCAGCTCGGTGAACGTGCTGTCGCCGGTGTAGCGCCCATACTCGGCGATGCTGTAGATCAACTCGCCATGGCTGTCGTTCTCCGGCACCGGGTCGCTGCCGCGCGCGTCGACGCAGCACGGCACCTTGCCGTTTTCGAACTGGTACGGCGCATACCAGTTGATGTAATCGCGCACCGCATCACTGCGCCCCATGCGCAGCAGGCCCTCGGAGATCATCGCGCCGTCGCGGATCCAGCTGCGCGCATACGACCGCGTGCCCGGCTGCAGGCGCGGTCCGACACGCGAGATCAGCATGTGCGCCACCGCCGTGCGCAGGGTGTAGACCAGTGGCTGGCCTGCAGCAGGCACCTGCAGCGAAACCACGCCCAGCTTCTTCCGCCATTGCTCGGCCACCTGCGCCTGCGCCTTGGCCACATCCAGCGCCTGCGGCGCCCAGCCACCGGTCTGTGGCAGCACCACCGCCACCTCACGGTTCTGCCCGGGCTCCAGCCTGATCGTGTACACCAGCGCACCCGACGCCATGCCGGTGCTGTCCTTCACCGCCGTGGTCGCCGGGTACGTGCCGCTTTCCAGATGCATCGCATCGAGCTTGCCATCGAACGTACTGGCAAAGCGCGCGTCCGGTACCTGCAGCGGATAGATCCGCGGCTCACCGTTGACCCGAACCAGCTGCTCACCTACATCCAGGGCATCAATCCGGCTGAAGCCTCCGACGGTATTAAGGAACTGGGTGGGCGGATTGACCTGCCACGGCCGTATCGCCAGTGCCAGGGTGTATTCGTGCGCGACCTTGTCCGGATTGCTCAGCCGGTAGCGGCCGATCAGCTGCGCACGCTCGGGCGTGCCCTGCACGAAACCGGTCACCGAGAGTCCGGCCTTCTCATGCACCCAGTCGACGGTGGCGATCGGCAGGTAGTGATCCTGCAGCGACTGGGTGATAGCCACTTTCGACCAGTCCAGCAGCTTGCCGTCCAGGCGGATGAACGGCTCGATGCTGAAGCTGCCCTTGGCCGGCTCCAGCGCGCCATCTTCGCTGATCAGCGCCTGCTCCTGGCCACCATCGAGGCCGAGCAGGGTCCAGTAGGGCTGTTCGCCCACATACGCGCGCGGCAACGAACCGCGCGGCAGATCGGCGGCTACCGAGGACAGGAAGGCATTGGGCGTGGCGGCGAACGCCAGCGGCTTGAGTGCGATGTCACGGATGCCATAGCGCCAGTTCGGGCCATCGCGCAGATCGAAACGCACGTAGCGCGCGTCGGTATCCGGCAGGGCAAGCCAGTCGCGGCCACCGGCACCGCTGGTCACTTCGCGCACGATGCGCCAATCCCGGCCATCCTCGGACGTCCGCACGGTGTAGCGATTGGCTTCCAGGTTCGGCAGCCAATCGATCACGACACCGCCGATCTCGCGGCTCTTGTGCAGGTCCAGGCTGATGGTCTGCTGCTTGACGCCACCGCTGATCCAGAACGTGTCGCTCTTGCCGTCGATCATGCGGTCCTGCAGCGCGGTGGCGGTATCGGCAATCACCGACGGCACCAGCGCCGAATCATCCTGCGGTGGCAGCCCCTGCAGGGTCAGCCTGTCGAAGCATACGGTGCCGCGGCCGCCGACCTTGCTGTAGATCGTGAACTCGACTGCGGCGCTGCGCGCCATCTCCTTCTCGGGCGAGGGACCCCACGCCTTGTCGATCTGGCGGCGGCGGTACTCGACCGGCGTCCAGCCCTTGGGGAAACTGTAGCCGGGACGATTGACCCACCAGACGTTGTCACCGCTGGCATCGATCAACTTGAACTGCAGGTCGTTGCCCGGTGAATCACCGCGCAACTGGAAGCCGAAACGGTAATTGACCGGGTATTCGATGTTCAGCGCGCGGCGGATGCCGACGTAGCCGGAGACATCGTGGAAGTCATAGTCCAGGCACAGCGCGCGGCCGCCGCCAGCGCCACTGACCGGGCGCAGCGAACCGCTGACCTGGTCGGACAGCACCAGCTTCCAGGCCGCGACGTCGTCGAAGTCGTCCAGCACCTTCGGTGCCGGCAGCGCCGGTGGCGCGGCGATCGCCAGGGAAGTCCACAAAAGGCCCAGTCCAACGGCGATCGCTCGCTTCATCCCTTGACGCTCCCCAGCAACAGACCTTGGATGTAGTACCGCTGCAGCACCAGGAACAGCGCCAGCACCGGGACCACGGTGACCACCGCGCCGGCCATCATCATTTCCACGTCCATGATGTGCTCGCGCGAGAGGGTGGCCAGCGCCACCGGCAAAGTGTAGTGCTCCTGATCGGTCAACACGATCAGCGGCCACATGAAATCGTTCCATGCGCCCATGAAGGTGAAGATCGCCAGGGTCACCAGCACCGGCTTGAGCATCGGCAGCACGATCTGGAAGAAGATGCGCAGCTCCCCTGCCCCGTCGATACGGGCCGCTTCCAGCAATTCGTCCGGAATCGAACGCGCGTACTGGCGCACCAGGAAGATGCCGAACACGCTGGCCAGCGCCGGCACGATCACGCCGCCGAAGCTGTTGACCAGGCCCAGCTGCTTCATCAGCAGGAACAGCGGCAGCATCGCCACCTGCGCTGGAATCACCAGCGCCGCCATCAGCACCTGGAACAGGCGCTCGCGCCCGACGAAGTTGAGCTTGGCGAACGCATAGCCGGCCATGGTGTTGAGCAACAGCGAGCCAAAGGTGATCGCCAGCGAGACGAGCAGGCTGTTGGCGAAGTTGCCGCCCATGCCAGTGCGCGCGAACAGCTCATGGTAGTTGTGCGTGGTGATGCTGGAAGGCAGCAGCGGCGGCGGGAAATGGCTGGCCTCGCCCTGCGGCATGAACGAGACCGAGAGCATCCACAACAGCGGTGCCAGGCTGACCAGGGCCAGCACCAGCAACGCACCATTGATCAACCACGGGTACCAGCGCGACTGGCCAATTTCACGACTCATACCAACTGCCTCTTGCGGCCGAAACGCAGCATCACGGTGGTCACCGCCAGGATGATCAGGAACAGCAGGAACGCCACGGCGGAGGCGCGTCCCAGGTTCCACCACTTGAAGCCTTCCTCGAACATGAAATACAGCACGCTGACGGTGCTCTGCAGCGGGTCGCCGCGGGTCATGACATACGGCTCGGCGAACAGCTGGAAGTAGCCGGACACGGTGATTACCCCGACCACCAGCAGCACCGGGCCGAGCATCGGCAGGGTGATGTGCAGGAACTGCTTCCAGCGCGAGGCGCCGTCGATGCGCGCAGCCTCGTACAGGTCATGCGGGATCGCCTGCAGGCCGGCCAGGAAGATCACCATGTTGTAGCCGAAGTTCTTCCACACCGCGAACAGCATGATGGTCGGCATCGCCCAGTTGGGATCGCCCAGCCAGTCGATCGGGCTGATGCCCAGGTGGCCCAGGCCGTAGTTCACCAGGCCGTAACTGGTGTGGAACAGGTAACGCCAGATCACCGCCACCGCCACCAGCGTGGTCACCACCGGCGCGAACAGCGCGGTGCGGAACAGCGCCTTGAAGCGCGCGGCCGGTGCATTCAGCAGCATCGCCGCGCCCAGCGACACGCTGATCGACAAGGGCACACCGATCAACACGAAGTAGGTGGTATTCCACAGCGACTTCCAGAACATCGGTGTCTGCAGCAGGTCGATGTAATTGCCGAGGCCGACAAACCGCAGGTTGCTGCTGTCAGCCAGGGCATACAGGTCGAAGTCGGTCACGCTCAGCGCCAGCGCCGAAGCCACCGGCAGGCCGAAGAACACGCCCAGCACGATCAACGAGGGCCCGGCGAAGATCCAGCCGGCAAGCGAAGTACGTTTCATTGCGCGCTCCCGGCGGCTACGGCACTGCTGGACTGCGACGACGGTGCGCGCTGCTGCAGGCGTTGTTGCTCATGCATCCAGCGGCGCTTGGCCAGCACCTTGTCCACGCGCTGGTCCAGTTCTTCCACGGCCTTGTCCTGCGGCAGGCCACCGCGCACCACCTTCTCGGTGACGATGCGCATTTCCTGCACGATGCGCTCCCATTCGAGCACCTTCGGCGTCGGCTTGACCCGCTCCAGCTGGTCACGGAATGCCGCTGCCAGCGGATCGTTGGCCAGCGACGGTGCGTTCCAGGTACTGCGGCGCGGCGGCAGATCGCCGATGATCGAATGGAAACGCGCCTGGATCTGCGGCCGCGACAGGAACTCGATCAGCTTCCACGACGCTTCCTTCTGCTGCGACTTGCGGAAGATCACCAGGCTGGTACCACCGGCGATGCCGGCGCCGGGACCGTCCGGCCCCGGCAGCGCGGCAGTGCCCCACTGCCCTTCCAGTTCCTTCGGCTGCAGCTTCTTGAACTCGCGGATGTTCCAGGGGCCGGAGATGTAGAACACATTGAAGCCACGGAAAAACTCGTCCCAGACGTTGGAGATCTGCGTCTCGGACATCTTCGGCGCCCAGCCCTGCTCGAACATGTTGGCGTAGAAGGCCAGCGTGCGGCGGAACCCCGGGCTGGCGAAATTGCCGCGGGTGTCATCGTCGCGCAGCAGCGGATCGGGCTGCTGCAGCGCCAGCGACAGCTGCTGCTCGAACTCGTTGATCGGCATCAGCACCGCATAGCGGTTCGGGCCCTGCATGCGCTTGATCGCCGCCATCTGTTCGTCCCACTCCTGCCACGTGCGCGGCGGGTGGTCGTAACCGGCCTTGGCCAGCAGATCCTTGCGGTAGAAGATCAGGCGCGTATCGACATACCACGGCACGCCCACCAGCGCGCCGTGGATCACATTGGTATCCCAGATGCCTTGGAAGTAGTCCTTCGGGTCGACCACGGCCGAGCGCTGCACGAACGGCTGCAGCGGCGTCAGCGCATCAAGCTCGGCGAACTCCGGTACCCAGGTGTTGCCCAGCTGGCACACGTCCGGCAGGCCGTCGGCGGCGAACGCGGTCAGCAGCTTCTCGTGCGCGGCCGTCCACGGGATGTTCTGCACATCCACCTTGATGCCCGGATTCTCGGCCTCGAACTCATGGATCAGCTCGCTGACCACCTCCGCCTCGCGGCCCATCGCCCAGAAACGTACGGTGGTGGTGCCCGGATCGGTACGGGCGCAGCCGGCCACGGCCAATGCGGCCAAGGCAGGCAGCGCCCAGCGGCGCAGGCGGTCGATCCAGTTCGGCATCGGGTTACTTGCCCTGGCCTGTGGTGCGGTTGGCATTGTTCTTCTGTTCCTGCGCGGCAGCCGCGCGTGATTCGGCGATACCCACCGCGCGTGCCGCCGCGGCCTTTTCGTCCTTCTGCAGCTCCAGCGGCTGGAACGCGCCTTCCGGCGCCAGCCAGCCACCGCTGAACCCTGCCCGCTCCAGTCCCTTGCGGATGTAGGGGTTCTTCTTCATCACCTCCCACACGAAATCGTTGCGGTAGTTGGCGATCATGGTCAGGATCGGTCCCTGGTCGATGGCGATGTAATCGCTGGCGACCCAGCCGCGATCCGGCACCAGGCGGCCGGTCTTGATCGGGATGTCGTAGTTGAAGCTGGGGTTGAATGAATCCAGGAAGCCGTAGCTGGAATAGATGTAGTCGCCGTAGCGCTTGTGCATTTCCAGCGTGGCCGGGATCACCTGCTCCG
Source organism: Stenotrophomonas sp. YJH_SMC_37 (assembly GCF_059370035.1). Classification (NCBI taxonomy): domain Bacteria; kingdom Pseudomonadati; phylum Pseudomonadota; class Gammaproteobacteria; order Lysobacterales; family Lysobacteraceae; genus Stenotrophomonas; species Stenotrophomonas sp. YJH_SMC_37. The sequence continues at coordinate 313,951 of NZ_JCAFTG010000002.1, read as the reverse complement.
GCGCAAACACCACCGAGGCGATCGCAGCAGTCGGGGCAATGGTGCCGTCATCGAAATTCTCGCGCAGCCCAGCGCCGCGCGAGGAGTAATGGCGGAACTGGCGCTGCTCGCCGCGGTACTCCTGCGTGGTGTTCTGCGGGCCATCGCTGGCGGTCAGGCCCCACACATTCTCGCCATACTCCTTCCACTGCATCGGGTTGGCGATGGCGTATTCGCGCTGGGCCAGCGCAGCCGAGCGGCTGTTGAGGAAATAAGTGCTGCCGCGCTCGCGCATGTATGCGTCCTGGATATCGCGGAAGTCGATCCAGACGTGGCTGTACTGGTGGCCGAACAGCGGGCCGAAGGACAGGTATTCCTGGCCCTGGTAAACACCCCAGTCGTTGTCGTAGGTGCGCGTCCACACCGTCCACGCATCCGGGCTGACCGGGTGCGTGGGCGACCCCAGGGCAAGGATGTAGACCATCATCGCCTCGTTGTAGCCCATCCAGTCGTGGTCGATGAAGCCGCTCTCGGGGAACCAGCCCATCGAGATCAGCGGCGCACGCTGCTGCAGCCACGGCCAGTCCACCTTCTTGTACAAGGTGTCGGCGATCTGGCGGATCTCCTTCTCGCGCGGATCATCGCCGTCGTAGTACGACTGCGCGAACAGCACGCCCATCATCAGCAGTGCGGTATCCACCGAGGACAGTTCGACCCAGCTGTCGTAGCGACGGCCTTCCTGCATGTCCAGGAAGTGGTAGTAGAAGCCCTTGTAGCCGGCCTTGCCGGTGCGCTGCGGGCCCATCGGCACATCGCGGAAGAACTTCAGCGTGGTCAGCGTGCGGTCGATGGCCTGGTTGCGGCTGACCCAGCCGTTTTCTATGCCGATCGGATAGGCAGTCAACGCGAAACCGACCGAGGCGATGCTGGCGAACGGCCGTGACGGGTAGCGGTCCGGGGTCAGGCCGTTCACTTCGTTGGTGGTGTCCCAGAAGAACTGGAAGGTGCGGCGTTCGATGTCATCGAACAGCGGCGGAAGCTCCGGCTTCATCGGCCGCGGCGGTGCGTCGGCCTCGATCAGGATCACCGGCGGGCGGGGCTTGGCAGGTTCCTGCTGGGCCGGCTGGCAGGCGGCCACGGCCAGGCTCAGCGCTGCGGCGGACAACAGATGGCGTGCCTGCATGGCGCGGTTCCTCCGGTGGTCTGATCGATGGGAGAGCATAACGTCCAATGATCTGAAATCGTTTACAAGGTGCGTTCTTAAAAAACCACGAAAAACGTGGCTTGACACCGCGATCATTGCCCACGCCGCTGCCCCCTGGCCGGCAGCGGCGTGGGCAATGGACCGGCACAGGGCCGGCCATTGCCGTTTTGACCGATGCCGCCAGCGAGCCGGCGGCATCGGGTCATGCATCACCGCCCGGGCTTAGAAGCGGAAGCCCACTTCGGCCTTGACCTGGCGCGGAGTACCGATGATGTCGCCGGTCTCGTTGTAGCTGGCCTGCAGCTTGCCGTTGGTCTTGACGTAGTTGTAGGTGGAGAAGTTGTCGAAGTTGAACACGTTGATGATGTCCAGGCGGGCGTACAGCTCGGTGTTGCCCGCCAGCTTGAACGTCTTCGTCGCCTGCAGGTCGACCGAACGGTAGCCGAAGATCTTGCCACCCACCAGGAACTTGCCGGTGGCGTTGGGCACGGCCGCCTGCGGGGTCGGCAGGGTGTAGCCGCTGGCCTGCATCACCGGGTACCAGTCGTTGACGGCGGTCGGGGTGGCCAGGGTGATCTTGCCGCCGAAAGTGATGCCCCAGAAGCCCGCGTAGGAACCGGTCACCACCAGGCGGTGGCGCGGCGCGCCGTTGGAGCGGATGGTCGGGTAGTCACCGATCAGGCCGCGATCGAACGCATACTTCTCGTTGATGTCGCGGTTATGGCGCGCAGTAGTCCAGGTATAGGCGATCGAGGTGCCCCAGCCGCTTTCCTTGGTGAACGGCTTCTGTGCCGACAACAGGACCTGGGTGGCGCGGGTCTTGATGCCCTGCTGGCCGATGATCAGGCTGCCGAAGCCCGGCACGTTGCAGCTCCAGGCCTGGCTCAGGCCTGCGGAGGTGCCGCCGCACAGGCGCGGATCATCGAAGAACTGGCCGGTCGGGTAGCGGTTGCCCAGGGTGAAGGCGAAGCCGTCGTAGCTCAGGGTACGTGCGATGGTGGCGTCGGTCAGCCAGTCGCCGATCTGGTTGCTCATGCCCAGGCTGAACTGATCCGAGTACGGCGCCTTCAGCTTGTTGTTCAGCAGGTCAACCTCCAGCCCGGCATTGCTGGTCGCGCCGACCAGTGCCTGCAGGTTGCCGATGCCGTTGAGCAGGTTCGGATTCCAGTCATAGCAGGCGGCCTGGCCGTTGATGCAGGTGTTGGTTGCCGGGTTGCGGAAGTAGATGGTCGGCTGCGGCAGGGCCAGCTTGGTGGTTTCCAGCTGCAGGTTGTCGAACAGGTCACGGTCGTAGGAACGGCCGGCACCGCCGTGGATGACGTGCTGCTCGTCGGCATTGATGTCATACGAGAAGCCCAGGCGCGGCTGCCAGGCATCCTTGAACGCCTTGCGATTGTGGCCGTTGCTGATGTAGTCGCTGATGTCCAGGCCGCCCAGTGCCAGCGAATCGGCATAGGTCTGGCCGGCGGGGGCGCGCGGATCCTGCGAATAGATGGCGTCGACCACCTGCTGCGGGGTCACGAAGTCCAGGTAGGACGGGGTCTTTTCGTAGTCCCAGCGCAGGCCGATGTTCAGCTGCAGGTGGTCGTTGACCTGCCAGTCGTCCTGGATGAACACGCCGTACTGCTTGGACTTCGAACGCACTTCGCCGGACACGCCGGACACGCCGGTCACCGGCTTGACGAACTGCGCCTTGTACGGAATCGAATCGGGGAAGTCCGGATCGCCCAGCGAGTAGGTGAAGGTCGGGTTGATCTGTGCCGCATCGGATGCGTACAGATCGATCGCCTTGTACTTCACGCCCATCTTGATGGTGTGGTCACCGGCCCACTGGATGCCATCCAGGGTCAGGTTGTCTTCGATCGACCAGCCCTTCTGGCCCTTCACCTGCGAATCCAGTGCCGAGGCGCCACCGATCTTCACGATGGTGCGGTCTTCGGGGCCGTCCGGTGCGGTGTAGGTGATGCCGTTGGCCAGCGTCAGCGGGGTCGGGTTGTTGAACGAGTCTTCGTGGGTGACCATCAACTCGTTGTAGTAGCGCTCACCGCTGTGGTTCCAGCGCAGGGCGTAACGACGGTCGGTGTTGACCACTTCACGGCCGGCTTCCGGCGAGGTCTGGCCACTGAACTGCGACTGGGTTTCGTCGCGGTCCTGGAAGGTCAGCTCGATGCGATCGTTGTCGGTCGGCTCGAAGTCGATCTTGCCGAAGATCAGGTCCTGCTGGAACGGCTGGCTGGCCGGGCCAAGGCCGGCGGCGCCGGCCGGCGGCAGCAGGCCGGCAGCGCCGGTGACCGCGCCATCCGGCGCGATGGTGACCGGCAGGTCGAAGCGCTTGGCTTCGTAGGTCACGAAGAAGTGCGCCTTGTCCTGGACGATCGGGCCGCCCAGGGCGAAGCCGTATTCCTTCTCGGCCGAGACCATCTTCTCCTTGCCACCCTGGCGCTCGGCCGGGGTCTTGGCACGCATGTCTTCATCGGTGTAGCGGTAGAACGCCTCACCCTTGAACTCATTGGTGCCGGACTTGGTTGCAGCCGTCACCGCGGCGCTCGACACCTGGCCATACTCGGCCTTGTAGTTGCCGCTGATGACCTTGTATTCGCCGATGGCCAGCTGCGGGAACGGGTTGCCGGCGCTACCGGACTGGCCGGCCACGCCGCCGCCCTTGACGTAGCTCTTCTGGCCCACGCCATCGATGTACACGTTGGTGCCATCGGCATTGGTGGCGCCGCCGCGCAGCGAGGTGTTGCCCTTGGCGTCGCGGGTGAAGATCAGGCCCGGCACCGCGTCGGCGAACTCCAGGAAGTTGCGCGACACCTGCGGGGTGGTCTGGATCTGCTGCAGGCTGACGGTCTTGCCGACTTCGGAGGTGCGCACTTCCTGCAGCAGGGTCGGCGCAACAACGTTGACGGTGTCCAGGTTGGTGGCCGCGGTCGAACCCTGGGTGCTGCTGGCGGCACCGGCAAAGTTCAGCGTCGCGGTCGAGGCCACGGTGACGGTGACCTTCTGGGTCTGGCCGTTGGCGACCACGTTGTAGGTGCCCGGATCCAGGCCCATCAGCGAGTAGCTGCCGTCGGCGCGGATGGTGCCACGGCGGACGGTACCGGTGGCCACGTTGGTGGCGGTCACTTCGGTGCCTGCCTGGGCGCCGGCAACCTGGCCGCGCAGGCTGGCGTTGGCCGACTGCGCCATGACGTTGGGGGCGGCAGCCAGCATCAGGCAGCTGACCAGTGCGGTGCTCAGCAGCCGGCGCGCCGGCATGCGGAAGGTGGTATGCATCATCAACTCAATCTCCGGGTGGCGGTAACCGCTTGCGCGGTCCCTGCGATCAATCAAAAAAGAAGGAACGCCTCTGGCTTCAACGGCCGGATGGCGGAGTGGTGGAATCGCGAACAATCAAGCGGGGAACCAGGGTCTGCTTGTCCCCTGCCCCATCCGTGGAGGTGCCGTCCATCAACTGCATCAGACGCGTCATGGCCCGGTCGCCGAGCTCGGCGATGCTGACCTGCATGGTGGTCAGCGACGGGTGGACGAAACGCGCCAGTGGAATGTCATCGAAACCCGCCAAGGCAACATCGGCGGGCACACGGACGCCGGCCTGGGTGAATGCATACAGGCACCCCAGGGCCATCATGTCGTTGGCGGCGAATACGGCATCGGGCAGCGCTCCGGCTGCCAGCAACTCCTGACCGGCACGATGGCCGGAAGCTTCGTCGAAATCACCGGGCAACTCGATGCCTTCGGCGCCACCGCCAAAAGCCACCAGCGCGTCACGGAAGCCGCGCAGGCGCTCGCGCGCGTCGAAGTTGAGATCCGGGCCAGAAATGAAAGCGATGCGACGGTGGCCGGCGTCCAGCAGGTGGCGGGTCATCGCCATCGCACCTGCGTGGTCATCGATGCTCAGCACCGGGTGGTCCTGCCCGGGCAGATAGGTATTGATCAACACCGTCGGCAGCGACTGCGGCAGGTTGTCGGTCAGGAAGCCCGGGCTCTCGGCGTAGGGCGAGAGCACAAGCAGGCCGTCGACGCGGCCGCGCATGGCACGCAGGGCCGCGCCCTGCTGTTCCTGGTCGCCGTGGTAGCTGGACACCAGCAGGTGCTGGCGGCGGTTGCGGGCCACGCCGTCGATGCCGCGCATCAACTCGGAGAAGAATTCGCCGTACAGGTCAGGCAGCACCACGCCCACCGTATTGGTGCGGCGGCTGCTCAGGCTGCGGGCGGCGGCGTGCGGGGTGTAACGCAACCGTGCGGCCACCTCCAGCACAAGCTGGCGGACCGGTTCGGCGACATTTTCATGCCCGTTGAGCGCGCGGGAAACCGTGGCCACAGAGACCCGGGCTTCGCGTGCGACGTCTTTGATTGTGATAGCTGCCTTGTTCACGAAGCCGCCCTCCACGGCTTGGACCTACCAGCATTGGCGCGGAATGTAAGCGTTTCCATCTGGGCTTGTAAACAGTCCGTTAGGCGAATGTCCCGAAATGGACATGAAAACCTGTCCGTGGCGAGGCCCATGAAGGACCCGCCAGGACAGCGTGGGACAAGGGCTCAGCCCTGTTCTGACGGGGTCTGCGCGCGGATGGACAACGCGTGGATATCGGTCTCCATCATCGACCCCAGCGCGGCATAGACCGCGCGGTGCCGGGCCAGCGGACCCAGCCCGGCGAAGCGCTCACTGACCACATGCACGTTGAAATGGCCGCGGCCATCGCGTGCACCGGCATGACCGGCGTGACGATGGCTGTCGTCTTCGATTTCCAGCACGCTGGGGGCCAGCGCCTGCTGCAGTGCGTCACGCATCCGCTCGATCCGCTCCGCGTTCACGGCAGGACCTTGCGGAACGGCCGCACCTGCACATGGGTGTATACGCCGGCGGCGACGTACGGGTCGGCATCGGCCCAGGCCTGGGCCTGCGGCAGCGACTCGAACTGTGCAATCACCACCGAACCACTGAAGCCGGCCGGGCCCGGGTCTTCACTGTCCACCACCGGGCACGGCCCGGCCAGCAGCAGGCGCCCCTCGTCGCGCAGCGCATGCAGGCGCGCCAGGTGTTCCGGCCGCGCCTGCAGCCGCTGCGCCAGCACATCCTGGCCGTCATACCCTTCGATCACATACCACACCGGCATTTCCTCGCTTGCTTTGTCGGGTGCGCAGATTCTAGCCAATGCGCTCCCTGCCCCGGCCCGGCTGGACACTGGCGCGACAAAGGCTTACCCTAGACCCCATTGCACGTGGTGGATGCAGCAGCCCGTCGGTTTTGCGGCCAACGCAGCCCCCGACGACCGTCCCGCTGCTTCAAACCGGACCATCCGGCCGGGCCACGTAGACGACCTCCCCGTAGTTCTGTCGCTGCCGTCTCCTGCGGCGCGTCCTGCTGTTTGATATGTGTGGAATCGCGCCGATCCCGGCGTGTCTGGTGCCCTGGGGCGCCGTGGCGTTGGCCCGGCGAACCCGGTGCCGCGACTGGTCCGTTGCAATCCTGATGTCCATTAGATGACTTCCGAACTCGCGCTTGACGCGAACCCGCCAACCCGGCCGCCCGCCCCCCAGCAGCAGGAAATGCCGCTGGCCGTGGTGCATGGGCAACCGGTCCTGCAGATCCCGCAGGACCTGTACATCCCGCCGGACGCGCTGGAAGTCATCCTGGATGCCTTCGAAGGCCCGCTGGACCTGCTGTTGTACCTGATCCGCCGCCAGAACCTCGATGTACTGGACATCCCCGTCGCCGAGATCACCCGGCAGTACGTGGAATACATCACCGTGATGCGCGAGCTGCGCTTCGAGCTGGCGGCCGAGTACCTGGTGATGGCCGCGATCCTGGCCGAGGTGAAGTCGCGGATGCTGCTGCCGCGCCCGGTCAGCGAGGAAGGCGATGAGGCCGACCCGCGCGCCGAGCTGGTGCGCCGGCTGCAGGAGTACGAACGTTTCAAGCAGGCCGCCGAGGACATCGACGCCCTGCCCCGTCAGGACCGCGACACCACGGTGGCGCATGCCTTCATGCCCGAACGCGCCACGGTGAAGCTGCCGCCGCCGGTGGACCTGAAGGAAATGCTGCTGGCTTTGCACGACGTGCTCAAGCGCGCCGAGCTGTTCAGCGGCCACGCCATCAAGCGCGAGGCACTGAGCGTGCGGCAACGCATGGGCGAGGTACTCGGCCGCCTGGAAGACGGCAGGTTCTATCGCTTCGAAGGGCTGTTCACGGCCGAAGAAGGCAAGCTGGGCGTGCTGGTCACGTTCCTGGCGGTGCTGGAGCTGGCCAAGGAACAGCTGCTGGACATCGTCCAGGAAGAACCGCTGGCGCCGATCTACGTCAAGTCGCTGGCGGCCGGCAACACCAACGCCCCGCTGCAGTTCAGCAGCGAGTTTGACGACAACGACGCCGCCAATGCCAATGAGTGAGCGCTGAGTGCCGATGGACCAATCGCTGATCGACCGCATTGTCGAGGGTGCCCTGCTGGCCTCCAGCCAGCCGCTCACCCTGGCCCAGCTGAAGGACCTGTTCCCGGAAGATGAGCCCGCACCGCCGGGCAGCATCGAACGTGCGCTGGAACGGCTGCGCGAGGCCTGCGAAGGACGCGGCGTGGAACTGGTCGAGGTCGCTTCGGGCTTCCGCTACCAGGTCACCAGCGAAGTGCATGGCTGGATCAGCCGGCTGTGGACCGAACGCAAGACCCGCTACACCCGTGCCACCCTGGAAACCCTGGCGCTGATCGCCTACCGGCAGCCGATCACCCGCGGCGAGATCGAACAGGTGCGCGGCGTGGCGGTCAGCAGCAACATCATCCAGGCACTGGAAGAACGCGAATGGATCCGCGTGGTCGGCCACCGCGACGTGCCCGGCAAGCCGGCACTGTTCGGCACCACCAAGGGCTTCCTGGACTACTTCGGGCTGAAGCGGCTGGACGAACTGCCGCCGCTGTCGGAACTGAAGGACCTGGGCGAGCTGGAACCGCAGCTGGCGCTGGACCGCGATGCTCCGGCCGTTGCCGGCGCCGACGGTCCGGACGTCTCGGCCGACGGCGCTGCCGCCAACGACGACGCCGGCCTGGCCGGCAGTGACACCCCCGATTCCGCCGATGCAGCGCCTGCGTCGGCCACCGATGAGCAAGCACCTTCGCCCCTCGATGATGGGCACCCCGATTCCGCGCCGGGCGAGCGCGCGGTGCCCCTGAACGAACGCGAAGACAACGCCGTCGCGATGACGACCGTGGCTGTTGACCAAGCCGATTCCGAACCAGAGGCCGACCTCGAAACCGTCGGCCGGAGCAAAACTGATGAGTGACACCCCCCGTAACAAGCTCTCGCTGAAGCGCGAAGCCACCTCCGAACAGTTCAAGCTGGAAGAGCGCCTGCACAAGGTGCTGGCCCAGGCCGGCCTCGGCTCGCGCCGTGCGCTGGAACAGCGCATCGCCGAGGGCCTGGTCAAGGTCAACGGTGAAGTCGCGCAGACCGGCATGTCGGTCAAGAGCGGCGACAGGATCGAACTGGACGGTCGCGGCTTCGTCGCCACCGCCCTGTCCGAACCGTCGCGCGTGCTGGTCTACAACAAGCCTGAAGGCGAAGTGACCACCCGCGAAGATCCCGAAGGCCGCCCGACCGTGTTCGAATCGCTGCCGCCGCTGAAGGGCGCGCGCTGGATCGCCATCGGCCGCCTGGACATCAACACCACCGGCCTGCTGCTGGCCACCACCGACGGTGAACTGGCCAACGCCATGATGCACCCGTCGTTCGAGGTCGAGCGCGAGTACGTGGTGCGCGTGCGTGCGCCGGAAGGCGAGGAAAAGGTCTCCGACGCCATCGTCGACCGCCTCAGCCGTGGCGTCGCGCTGGAGGACGGTCCGGCCAAGTTCGATGAGATCGAACGCATCGGCGGCACCGATTCGCACGACTGGTTCCGCGTCGTGGTGAAGGAAGGCCGCAACCGCGAAGTGCGCCGCCTGTGGGAATCGCAGGGTTGCCAGGTCAGCCGCCTGAAGCGCACCCGCTACGGCAAGGTTAGCCTGCCGCGCGAACTGGCCCGTGGCCATTCGGTGGAACTGGGTACCGCCCAGGTGGAAGCGCTGCGTGCGCAGCTGAAGCTGGAAGAAGGCGCACCGTCGGCGCTGACGCTGCAGCCGGTGATCGGCCAGCGCCGCGCCGCCAAGACCACCGTGCGCGTGCGCGAAGGTGGCCGCGGCAATGCCTACGTCAATGGCCACAACACCGCTGACGAAGGTCGCGAGCTGCGCCGTTTCGACAACGTCCGCGAAGACCGCGGCCGTGGTCGCGGCGGCAAGGGTGGCGGCTTCAAGGGCGGCCTGACGGTCAGCGGTGAAGCAGCAGCCAAGCAGTCGCAGAAGCCGTTCAAGCAGCGCACCCCGAAGAATGATCGCTCGCTGCCGGAAGGCAATCCTGCGGCATTCCGCACCTGGTACGTGCCGGATGGCGTGAGCACCGGCCCGAGCGGCCATCGCAACGCCGGTCCGGGCGCGCGCGGCCCCGGTGCCCGTGGTCCGGGTGCAGGCGGCCAGGGCCGTCCGTACGGCAAGCCGAGGGGCCCGGGTGCTGGCGCCGGTGGCGGGCAGGGCCGTGGCGGTTTCGGCGGCGAAGGCCGTGGCGGCGCAGGCGGCCAGGGTCGTCCGGCCGGTGCCGGCAACCGCTCGCAGGGCCAGGGCAACAGGCACCCGTACGGCCATCCGGGCAATGCCCCAAGCTTCCCGTCCGACCACGCCACGCCGGGCTTCAACCCCTACGGCAGCCCGAAGCCGGCGCACGGTGCGCGTCCGGGCGGTCGTGGTCCGGGCGGCGGTAACCGTGGCCCGGGCGGCAATCGCGGCCCTGGCGGCCCGGGTGGGAACCGTGGTCCGGGCGGCCCCGGTGGCAACCGCGGACCGGGCGGCCCGCGCCGCAGCGGCCCGCGCGGCGGCTGATCACCGGCACGACTGAAATGAAAACCCCGGCTCCGGCCGGGGTTTTTCTTTGAAAAGGGGACGGAGGGGATTAAGTCGTTTTTGCCACGGCCTGTATCAAAGGGGCGAAAGCGACTTAATCCCCTCCGTCCCCTTTTGCGTGGCGCTGGAACGCGGCGGGCGTGGTGCCGGTCATGCCGCGGAAGAAGGCGATGAACGGGCTCTCGGCGGAGAAGCCGGTGTCCTGGGCCACATGCGCGACGCGATGACCGAGCAACAGCAGCTCCATGGCCCGCATCAGGCGCCATTGCTGGCGCCAGGCCTGATAGCCCATGCCTGTATCGTGTTGCATCAACCGGCCAACCGTACGCGCGCTCAGGCCGGTACGCGTGGCCAGTTCGTGCAGTTCGGGCGGCAGCTGTTCGGCCAACGGCAGGCAACGTGCAATGCGCGGATCACGCGGCAAAGGCAGGTCCATCGGCGCCACCGGTGCAGCAGCGATTTCCAGCACGCACAACGCCAGTTGGTGGTGCGCGCGCGGCGACTGCCAGTCATGGTCGAACGGCGCCTGCGCAATCGGCTCCAGCAAGGCCTGCAGCAGCGGCCCCACGCCGATGATCGCTGGTTGCCGGGGCAGCTGGGCTGACAGGGTGGCGTCGAAGTACAACGAACGGTAGTCGACCGCCTGGCGCATCTGCGCGCGATGGCGTAGCCCACCGGGAATCCACGCGGCGCGCGCGGGCGGCAGCAGGCTGATGCGATCACCGTAGGTGAGGCGCGTGCAGCCCTGCCGGGTGTAGAGCAGTTGCGCGCGTGCATGCTGGTGCCAACCCGAGTCGTGATCCGCCAGTGAGGCTGCGATCCCCAGCACCGGAGCGCTCCAGGCATCGGCGTCGAAGTGCGTGTGCGGCTGCAACCAGGCCATGTCTGATTTCATACATTCGATGACAGGATAGACAGGGTGCGTCATTGCAGTCGCGACCACAATGCGCAGCCCCGTTTCTGGAGCGCCCGCATGTCGCGCCGCCTGTTGTTGCTCACCATTGCACTGCTGATGTTTCCGCAGTTGGCACAGACCCTGTACAGCCCGGCCCGGCCGATCTGGCCAAACGCTTCGCCCTGCCGCCGGGTACCGCCAGCCAGGCCATGAGCCTGTATCTGTTCGGCTTCGCTGCAGGCGTGCTGCTGTGGGGGCGCCTGGCCGATCGTATCGGTCGTCGCCCGGCCCTTCTATGTGGCTTGGGCGTCTTTGCCGTGGCTGCACTGGGCGGCCTGCTCGCTGGTAGCTTCGGCCAGGTGTTGCTGGCCCAAGCGCTGGCCGCGGTTGGCGCCGCCGCCGCTTCGGTGGTCACCCAGACCGTGCTGCGCGACCACCTGCAGGGACCCGCGTTGGCGCAGGCATTCTCCTGGATCGGCATGGCCCTGGCCCTGAGCCCGGCCATCGGCCTTGCACTGGGCACGCTGCTGGTCGCCGTCCATGGCTATGTCGGCGTACAGTCCGGCCTGCTGCTGACCGCTGCCGTGCTGGCAGTCGCATGCCTGGCTGGCCTGCGCGAAAGCCGCCCTGCACATATCCCGCACACGCCCATGCTGCCGCTGCTGCGGCAACTGCTGTGCGATCGCTGGATCTGGTCACACGCATTGCTGGTGATGGCTTTCAACGTAGCGATGTACAGCTGGTACGCGCTCGGTCCTTTCGTATTTGCGCGCCTGCACTGGCCCGCCGCCTGGTTCGGCGCCAGCGGCGCGTTGCTGGCACTGGGCTCGGCACTGGGTGCATGGGGCAATGGACGCCTGTTGCGTGCCGGCGTCGCCGCGGCCACGCGCATCCGCACCGCCGCAGGCCTGGTCCTGACGGGAGGCCTGCTGGCTGCGCTGCTGCATGATCACCCTGCCGTGGTCGCGGCGATGGTGCCGGTGGTGACGGGCTTCGGCCTTGCCATTCCCAATGTGCTGGGCCAGGCCCTGCGCGGCTACCCACATTGTCTTGGCAGCGCAGGCGCACTGTTCGGCCTGCTCTACTACCTGTTGATGGGTGCGGCAATGGCGTTGGTCGGTGCAGTGCAGCTGCTGGCCCCGACGCTCATCGTGTGTGGCCTGCTGGCCTTCTGGCTGCAGCGGCGGCGTCCCGCTGCGACCTAGGAATTGCTGCAAAAACAGCGCACTGTGCGCGGCTTCCGGGAACGGCTTTGATTCGCTGGCTATCGTGCGCGCTTTCCCACACAAGACCGATGCCCATGATCACCATCACCGCCGAACAGGCCCGCGCCAACGCTGACGCCGCCAAGCGCCCGATCGAACTGTTCTACCGCGACCTCGACAACGCCATCCAGGCCGGCTCGGAAAATGGCCGTCGCTACATCGTGTTCGGCTTCAGCCAGGTAATGGCCAGCGAGCAGCTCGTCGAAGACGCGGTCGCACAATTGCTGAAAAATGGTTTCGATGTCGAACGGCTGTTGAGCGATTCCGAACAGCACTACATCCGCATCAGCTGGGGAACTGCCCAGCCGACGCGCCTCAGCGCCGGCTGATGGTGAAGGCGGCGCCGTCCACGCCCAGGTCCCAGCCCTTGCCGGTACCGGACAGGGCCAGCGAGATGTCGCCCTTGGTCATCACCTGCGCGTTGCTGGATTTCACCGCACCCGCATGCGCACCCACCGACGCGTAGGTACCCAGCAGTTCGTTGACGCTGACCGCACCGGTGAAGCTGCCACGCCCATTGGTGATCTTCGACTTGCCCACGGTCAGGCCCCCGCCCTTCACTTCGATACGCACCGGCATGCTGGCGCCATTGCTGCAGGTGACCGTGCCGGTGCCGGAAGCGGTCTTGTAGATCAGCGACCAACCGGACAGGTTGTAGCGCAGCTGGCAATCGAGATTGCCGGCGGCGTGTGCAGCTGGGGCCAGCGTTGCAGCAGACAGGGCCAGCAGCAGGGCGAGAGGCTTGTTCATGGCGGCACTTCCAGTTCGGTCGGACTGCCGGCGAATCTAGCAGCGCGCGCGTGCAGATTGGATGCAGGCGCGCGCGCTGGTGCGGCGGTGTTCAGGCCGTGGCTCAGGCCTGTTCGTCCAGGCGAAAGGCATCGGCATCGAGCATCGCCGGGAAGCGCGCACGATGTGCGGCCAGTGCTTCGGCCGAAATGGTGGTGGTCACCACCTGTTCGCGTTCGCGGATCTCCACCTGCGGCTGGCCGAGGAAGTCGATCACCGCGCTGTCGCCGGCGTAGTGCAGCTGGTTGCCGTCCACGCCGACGCGGTTTACCGCCGCCACGAAGCACAGGTTCTCGATCGCGCGCGCACGCAGCAGGGTCTTCCACGCATAGGCGCGCGCCGACGGCCAGTTGGCCACGAAGATCTGCAGGTCGAAATCCAGCTGCTGCGGGCGTTCGACGTTGTAGCGGTTGCGGCAGAACACCGGGAAGCGCAGGTCGTAGCAGACCTGCGGATTGATCCGCCAGCCCTTCCATTCCACGCTCAGGCGCTCACGGCCAGCGGCATAGCGCTCGTGCTCGCCGCCGTAACGGAACAGGTGGCGCTTGTCGTAGTACTGCAGGTTGCCATCGGGGGTGGCGAACAGCAGGCGGTTGTACACGCCCTCGCCGTCGCGCAGCTGCACGCTGCCGATCACCGCCGCACCCAGGGCCCGGGCCTGTTCGCGCGCCCAGGCCACGGTCGGGCCGTCCATGCCTTCGGCCTGGGCAATGGCGTCATTGGAGAAGCCACTGGTGAAGGTCTCCGGCAGGATCACCAGGTCGGTGGTGCCGGCCAGCGGTGCGAGCAGCGCGCCGTAGTAGGCGCGGTTGCCGGCCGGATCGTGCCAGCGGGTGTCACCCTGGACGAGGGAAATGCGCAGGTCCTGCATGTTCACGCCTCCGCTCAGAGCAGGCGCAGGCGTTCGATCGCCGCGTCCATCGTTGCTTCATTCTTCGCAAAGCACAGGCGCACCAGGCGCTGGCCGGCCGGCGGCGTCTCGTAGAACGGCGACAGCGGGATGGCGGTCACGCCCTTCTCGATGGTCAGCCACTTCACGAACTCATGGTCCGGCAGGTCGCTGATGGCCGAGTAGTCGACCAGCTGGAAGTAGCCGCCCGGGACCGGCAGCGCCTTCAGGCGGGTACCGGTCAGCTGCTCGCGGAAACGGTCGCGCTTGGCTTGGTAGAACGCGCCCAGTTCCAGGTGGTGTTCGGGTTCGTCGCGGATCATCGCGGCGAAGCCGTACTGGGCCGGGCCGAAGCTGGTGAACGTGTTGTACTGGTGCACCTTGCGGAACTCGGCGGTCAGCAATGGCGGCGCCACGGCGTAGCCGATCTTCCAGCCGGTGCAGTGGTAGGTCTTGCCGAAGCTGGAGATAACGAAGGTGCGCTCGCGCAGTTCGGGATAGCGCAGCGCCGACTCATGGCGGCGACCGTCGTAGATGATGTGCTCGTACACCTCATCGGAGACCAGGTAGATCTGCGTGCCGCGCAGCAGCTCGGCCAGCGCCTGCATGTCAGCCTCGTCCAGCATCGCACCGGACGGATTGTGCGGGGTGTTGACCATCAGCATGCGGGTGCGCGGGGTGATTGCCGCGCGCACGCGGTCCCAGTCCACAGCGAAGGTCTGCGGGTCCAGCGGCACGTGCACGGCCTTGGCACCGGCAAGCTCGATCGCCGGCTCGTAGCAGTCATAGGCCGGGTCGAGCACGATGACTTCCTCGCCGGCGCGCACCACCGCGTGGATGGCATTGAAGATGGCCTCGGTGGCGCCACTGGTGACGGTGATTTCGGTGTCCGGATCAATGGTGGCGCCGTACAGGTCCAGCGACTTCTGTGCGATGGCCTGGCGCAGCGGCGCCACGCCGGTCATCGGCGGGTACTGGTTGAGGCCGGCAGCCATCGCCTTGGCCGTTTCATCGATCAGGCGCTGCGGCGCGGAAAAGTCCGGGAACCCCTGGCCCAGGTTGACCGCGCCATGTTCGGCAGCGAGCTGGGACATCACGGTGAAGATCGTGGTACCGACCTTGGGCAGCTTGGTGGTGGGTTGCATCGGCCTGGACTGTGGAGAACAAGGGCCCCCGAGTTTACGCAATCCGCGCGTCGGTAGTGCCGGCCGCTGACCGGCAACCTCGGCTGGCAGATGGCGAAATTGCCGGCCAGCGGCCGGCACTACCATGTGAATTCACCGCTACAATTGCCATCGCACTCCGGCATGAAGACCCCTGCCCCTTGAACACCCCTGCATTGCTGGCCGCCAGCGGCCTGAGCTTCTCCCGCAATGACGAGCCGGTGTTCGGCCCGCTGGACTTCCATGTGGACGCCGGCGAGGCACTGCTGGTGCAGGGTGGCAATGGCGCCGGCAAGACCACCCTGCTGCGCGTGCTGGCCGGCCTGGCCCGGCCCGGCGCCGGCCAGGTGCGGATCGACGGCAAGCCCGCCAGCAACGCCGAGCGTGCGCGCTACGTGGCCTATCTCAGCCACCTGCCGGCGCTGAAGCCGGACCTCGGTACGCTGGAGAACCTGCACTTCCTGTGCGGCCTGCATGGCCGGCGTGCCCGGCAGATGCCCGGCAACGCACTGGCGATCGTCGGCCTGGCCGGCTACGAGGACACCCTGGTGCGGCATCTGTCGGCCGGGCAGAGGCGGCGGCTGGCACTGGCGCGCATCTGGCTGTCGCCGGCGCCGCTGTGGCTGCTGGACGAGCCCTATGCCAACCTCGACCTGGAGGGCATCACCCTGGTCAACCGGATGATTTCGGCGCACCTGCGCGCCGGTGGCGCTGCGCTGGTCACCACCCACGGCGCCTATGCCGCACCGCCGGTGCGTACCCGCCAGCTCGACCTCGGCGGTGCCGCATGATCGCGCCGGGTACCGAACCGGGCCTGTGGCAGACCGCAGGCGCCCTGCTCAAGCGCGACCTGCGCCTGCTCTGGCGCCGCCGCGGCGACGCGCTGCAATCGCTGCTGTTCGCGGTGCTGGTGGTGGTGCTGTTCGCGCTGGCGCAGGGCCGCGAGCCACAGCTGCTGGCCGCCACCGCCGGCGCGGTGCTGTGGCTGGCCGTGCTGCTGGCGGGACAGCTGTCGCTGGATTCGCTGTTCCGTTCCGATGCCGAAGACGGCTCGTTGGAACAATGGCTGCTGGCGCCGGTGCCGCTGGCCTGGCTGGTGCTGGTACGCGTGCTGCTGCACTGGGCCACCACCGCCCTGCCGTTGATCGTGGTCAGCCCGCTGCTGGCCGAAATGCTGCATCTGCCGCATGACCAGCTGCCGATGTTGCTGGCATCGTTGCTGCTGGGAACGCCGCTGCTGAGCCTGATCGGTGGCGTGGTCGCTGCACTGACCGTCGGCATCCGGCGCTCTGGTATTCTCGTGGCGTTGCTGTCGTTGCCGCTGTACGTGCCCGTGCTGGTGTTCGGCGCAGGCAGCCTGGCGGCAGCCGGGCGCGGGCAGGATCCGGTCGGTGCGCTGCTGATGCTGGGCGCTGGCCTGCTGGTCGCGCTGGTGCTGGCTCCGCTGGCCACTGCTGCTGCAATACGTATTTCTCTGAGTTGACCGAGCTGAGAGCCAATCCACCCCTGCTGGATAGCCGCCACGCATGAATCCGATTGTCCGCTGGTTCCACCAACTCGGTTCGCCTCCCACGTTCGACCGTTTCGCCGCCCGCTGGTCGCGGGTGTTCTACCTCGCCGCAGTGCCGGTGCTGCTGGTCGGCATGTGGCAGGCGCTGCTGGTGGTTCCGCCGGAAGCCAAGCAGCTGGACAGTTTCCGCATCCTCTACATCCACGTCCCCAGTGCCTGGATGAGCCTGTTCGTGTTCGCACTGATGGCGCTGTACGCGGCCATCGCGCTGATCTGGCGGATCAAGGTCTGCGAGATCCTGGCCATGGCCTGCGCGCCGATGGGCGCCGGTTTCACCCTGATCACCCTGCTGACCGGCAGCATCTGGGGCAAGGGCACCTGGGGCACCTGGTGGGACTGGGACCCGCGCATGACCAGCGAGCTGGTGCTGCTGTTCCTGTACCTGGGCGTGATCGGCCTGTACCACGCCATCGAGGACCGCCGCAGCGCCGCACGCGCGGCCGGCCTGCTGGCCATCGTCGGTGTCAGCCTGCTGCCAGTGATCCGCTATTCGGTGGACTGGTGGGGCGGCCTGCACCAGCGCCAGTCCATCAACGTGTTCGGTGAATCGGCGATCAGCAGCGCGATGATCGCGCCGCTGTGGTGGATGGTGATCGGCACCAAGTTCTGGTTTGCCGGTTCGGTGCTGGCCAAGGCGCGCTCTGACAATCTCGACCGCGAGGCCGGCAAGGCCTGGGTCGGTGGACGTGTCGGTGCCGAACGCCCTGTCCCGGAGGCCCAGCCATGACCCACCTTCCCTATGTGATCGGCGCCTACGCCGTGTTCGTACTGGTGCTCGGCGCCGATGCCATCGGTTCGTGGCTGCGACTGCGCGTGGCACGCCGGCTGGCACTGGCCCGCCAGCAACGCCAGCAGACCCGGGCGGGCAGGCAGGACGCAGCGACGCCGCTGTCGACGGAGCTGGAACGATGACGCCGGTACAACGCCGCCGCCTGGCCTGGGTATTGCTGGCACTGCTCGCCTCCGGCCTGGCCACCGCGCTGGTGGCGATGGCACTGGAGCGCAACATCGCCTACCTGTACACCCCTTCGGAAGTGCTGCGCGGCGATGTCGATGCGCAGTCGCGCTTCCGCTTGGGCGGCATGGTGGTGAAGGGCTCCTTCAACCGCCCGGTCGGCTCGCTGGAGGCGCGCTTCGAAGTGACCGACGGCGATGCACAGCTGGCGGTGGCCACCTCGCGGATCCTGCCGGACATGTTCGCCGAAGGCACCGCGGTGGTCGCCAGTGGCCGCCTGCAGGACGGTGTCTTCGTCGCCGACGAAGTGCTGGCCAAGCACGATGAGAAGTACGTGCCGAAGGAAGTGGCCGACAAGATGGGCGATGCCCATCGTAGGCACGACGTGCCGGTGACGGCCCCCGAGGTGCGCTGAGTGCTGCCCGAACTGGGTCAGATCCTGCTGTTGTGTGCGTTGCTGGCCTCGCTGCTGCAGGCCGGCCTGCCGCTGGTCGGTGCGCATCGCAACAACGCGGCATGGATGGCAGTGGCACGGCCGGCCGCCTTCGCGCAGCTGCTGCTGTTGGCCGGCGCGTTCGCGGTGCTGACCGCCGCGTTCGTGCAGCAGGATTTCTCGGTGCGCTACGTGGCCGAGAACTCCAATTCGCTGCTGCCGATGATCTACCGCTATTCGGCGGTGTGGGGTGCGCATGAGGGCTCGCTGCTGATGTGGGCGCTGGTGCTGGCATTGTGGACCGGCGCGGTGGCGCTGTTCTCGCGGCACCTGCCAGCACCGGTGCAGGCGCGCGTACTGGCGGTGATGGGCATTGTCAGCGTCGGCTTTCTCGCCTTCCTGATCTTCACCTCCAATCCGTTCCTGCGCCTGAACCCGGCACCGCTGGAAGGCCGCGACCTCAACCCGCTGCTGCAGGACCCGGGGCTGATCATCCATCCGCCGATGCTGTACATCGGTTACGTGGGTTTCGCGGTGCCGTTCGCGTTCGCGGTGGCCGCGCTGCTGGAAGGCCGCGTCGACGCCCGCTGGCTGCGCTGCACGCGGCCCTGGACCAACGTCGCCTGGGGCTTCCTGACTCTTGGCATCGCGCTGGGCAGCTGGTGGGCCTACTACGAGCTGGGCTGGGGTGGCTGGTGGTTCTGGGACCCGGTGGAGAACGCCAGCTTCATGCCATGGCTGGTCGGTGCGGCATTGATCCATTCGCAGGCCGTCACTGAAAAGCGCGGCACGTTCGGCAGTTGGACCCTGCTGCTGGCGATCGCGGCCTTCGCGCTGTCGCTGCTCGGGACCTTCCTGGTGCGCTCCGGTGTGCTGACCAGCGTGCATTCGTTCGCCGCCGATCCGTCGCGTGGCCTGTTCATCCTGGTGTTCCTGTCGGTGCTGGTCGGCGGCAGCCTGCTGCTGTACGCGCTGCGCGCCAGCCAGCTGAGCGTGGACGCCGACGATCCGCGCCGTGGCTTCACCGCCGCCTCGCGCGAGACCCTGCTGCTGGCCAACAACCTGCTGCTGGCCACGGCCTGCGCGATGGTCCTGCTCGGCACGCTGTACCCGCTGCTGGCCGATGCGCTGTCGCTGGGCAAGATCTCGGTCGGCCCGCCCTACTTCGGCAGTCTGTTCCTGCTGCTGATGGCGCCGATGATCCTGCTGCTGCCGTTCGGCCCGCTGGTGAAGTGGCAGCGCGACCAAACTTCGCGTGCATTCGCGCTGCTGGCGCCATGGCTGGGGCTGGCCGTGCTGCTGGGCGCGCTGGCCTGGTGGCAGGCGCCGCAGAACGGCTGGAAGGCCGGCATCGGCGTCGCCGCT
Source organism: Stenotrophomonas sp. YJH_SMC_37 (assembly GCF_059370035.1). Lineage (NCBI taxonomy): Bacteria > Pseudomonadati > Pseudomonadota > Gammaproteobacteria > Lysobacterales > Lysobacteraceae > Stenotrophomonas > Stenotrophomonas sp. YJH_SMC_37. The sequence goes on along the minus strand of NZ_JCAFTG010000002.1, from coordinate 294,520 downwards.
GCGGCCTGGGTCGCACTCGGCACCGCACGCTTCGTCTGGCAGCGCCTGCGCGGCAATGGCCGCTTCACCGCCGAGATGCTCGGCATGATCGTCGCCCACGCCGGCATCGCCGTGTTCCTGGCTGGCGCGCTGCTGGTCGAAGCGCTGAACGTGCAGCGTGAAGTGGCGCTGGCACCGGGCCAGCATCTGGTGGTCGGTCGCTACGAAGTGCGCTTCGAGGGCGTGGACCATCGCGAAGGCCCCAATTTCATCGCCGACCGCGGTCACCTGCGGGTGTTCCGCGACGGCCGCGAACTGGCCCTGCTGCACCCGGAGAAGCGCCAGTACGCCAGCGGCGGCCAGGTGATGACCGAGGCCGGCATCGATGCACGCTTCGACGGCGATGTCTACGTGGCATTGGGCGAGCCGCTGGGCAACAATGCATGGGCGGTACGGGTGCACATCAAGCCGTTCGTGCGCTGGATCTGGCTGGGCGCGCTGTTGATGGCCCTGGGCGGATTCATCGCCGCCGCTGACCGCCGTTTCCGTCGTCCGTAGGAGTTTCCATGTCCGAGTCCCCTGCCCCGCGCCCCTCCCGCCCGCTGCCGCCGGTAGCCATCGTGATCGGCGTGCTGTTCTTCTTCGGCCTGCTCGGGCTGATGATCTACGGGGTGATGAAATCGGGTGACCCGCAGCGCGACGTGCTGCCGTCTGCGCTGATCGACAAGCCGGCACCCGCGTTCGCGCTCCCGGTGCTGCACGATCCGGAGATGATCGTGCGCAGCGACGACCTGCGCGGTGCGCCCTACCTGCTGAACGTATGGGGCAGCTGGTGCGCGGCCTGCCGCGAGGAACACCCGGTGCTGACCCGTTTTGCCGAAAGCAAGCGCGTGCGCGTGATCGGCTACAACTGGAAGGATGATCCGAAGGACGCGCTGCACTGGCTGGAGCAGCTGGGCAACCCGTTCATGGTGGTGCTCAGTGACGTCGAGGGCCGCACCGCGATCGACTGGGGCGTGACCGCTGCGCCAGAAACCTTCCTGGTTGATGGCAGTGGCATCGTGCGCTGGAAGTACAGCGGAGCGATGACCCAGCGCGTGGTCGACGAGAAGCTGATCCCGGCACTGGAGAAGATCGAGAAGGCCCAGGGCAGTGCCGGCAACACCCTGCATACGGCGCCCTGAGCCGATGCGCTGGCTGCTGGCGCTGCTGCTCCTGATGCTGCCGCTGGCCGCGCTGGCCAAGCAGCCGCTGCACGATCCGCAGCCGCTGCAGTTCCGCGATGGTGCCGAGGAACGCCGCTTCCATGACCTGGCCGCGCAGCTGCGCTGCGTGCAGTGCCAGAACCAGTCGCTGGCCGACTCCAACGCGCAGATCGCCCAGGACCTGCGCCGGGAGGTGCTGCAGTTGATGCAGCAGGGCCACGACGACGCACAGATCAAGCAGTTCCTGGTCGCCCGCTACGGTGAGTTCGTGCTCTATCAACCACCGTTGCAGCCGGGCACCTGGCTGCTGTGGGGTGGCCCCCTGCTGGTGCTCGGCGCCGGTGCACTGGTGGTGCTGGGCATCGTCCGCCGACGTGGACGCACCTTCGGCGCGGCGCCGGCCGGCAAGGCCGATGAAGGAGACGAATGGTGAACCATTGGCTGCCGGTGCTGGCCGGCCTGGTTGCTGCGCTGATGGCAGCACTGGTGCTGTGGCCGTTGCGCCACCACGGTCGTCGCGGTTTCGTGGTCGGCGTGTTCGCACTGGGCGTGGCCGGTGCCTGCCTGTACCTGCTGGTCGGTGATCCGCGTGCAGCACAGGTACAGCCGACGCCGTCGGTAGCCACCCTGCGCGATGGCGTGCAGGCCCTGCAGGATGCACTGAAGCGCGACCCTCAGCGTGCCGATGGCTGGGCATTGCTCGGGCGTTCGCAGGCAGAACTGGGCAATGCCTCAGCTGCGGCAGACGCCTTCGCGAAGGCCGCCGAATTGGCACCGGATGATCCTGGCGTGCTGGTGGAAGCCGCGCAGGCGCGCGCGCAGGCTGATGCCGGCAAGCAGTTCGATGACACCGCGATGGCCTGGTTGCAGCAGGCACGTACACAGGCCCCTGACGCCGAGCGCGCCAGCTGGCTGCTGGGCATCGCCCTGCGCCAACGCGGAAAGAATGCCGAGGCCGCGGATGTGTGGAGCGGCCTGCTGCCGCGACTGGAACCGGGTGCCGCGCAGGCGTTGCAGGCGCAGATCGCGATTGCCCGCGAGGCCGCCGGCCATGCGCCCGATGCTGGCGTTGCGGCGCCACCGGCGCTGCTGCAGGTGCGCGTGCAGCTGCCGGCACTGAACAACGACGAGTGGCCCGCCAGCACCCAGGTGTTCGTGCTGGCCCGTGCCGTCGGCGGCCCGCCGATGCCGGTGGCCGCTCGCAAGCTGCCGCTGAGCGGATTCCCGGACACGGTCGGGCTGGGCGACGGTGACAGTCCGATGCCAACCGCACCGCTGTCGGCCCATCGCGAAGTGGAAGTGCTGGCACGCATCTCACGCACCGGCAGCGCCAACCGCAGCGAGGACGACCTGCAGAGCGTTCCGGTGAAGGTAAGCCTGCCGCATGAAGGCGTGGTGGAACTGCGGTTTCCCTGACTTGTAGAGCCGAGCCCACGCTCGGCTGCGATTGGCTTGCCGGCGCCCGCCAGCCGAGCATCGGCTCGGCTCTACAGCAGATCCACGCCATGCGTGGATTCGACGGTCCGGTCCGCGTCCACCCGCTGCTGGAAACCAGCGTGTCGCCAGCTCCACAGGCCGCCCCGCTAGAATGCGTGCATGACCGAATTCATCCCGCCCGGCACCCGCTTCCACGCCCTGCCCTCGCCCTTCCCGTTCAAGCGCGGTGGCGCCCTGCATGGTGCACGGGTGGCCTACGAGACCTGGGGCACACTGGCGGCCGACGCCAGCAACGCAATCCTGATCGTGACCGGCCTTTCACCGGACGCGCATGCGGCGGCCAACGAGGCCAACCCTGCACCCGGCTGGTGGGAAGCGATGCTAGGCCCCGGCAAACCGATCGACACCCATCGCTGGTTCGTGGTTTGCGTCAATTCGCTGGGCAGCTGCAAGGGTTCGACCGGTCCGGCCTCGCTCAACCCGGCCACGGGCCAACCGTATCGCCTGGACTTTCCCGAACTGTCCATCGAGGACGGCGCGCGCGCCGCCATCGAAGTCGTGCGTGCGCTGGGCATCGAGCAGCTGGCCTGCGTGGTCGGCAACTCGATGGGCGGCATGACCGCGTTGGCCGTGCTGATGCTGCACCCGGGCATTGCGCGCAGCCACGTCAACATTTCCGGCAGTGCGCAGGCGCTGCCGTTCTCCATCGCGATCCGCTCGCTGCAGCGCGAAGCGATCCGCCTTGATCCACGCTGGAATGGCGGCCACTACGACGACGACGCGTATCCCGAGTCCGGCATGCGCATGGCCCGCAAGCTGGGCGTGATCACCTACCGTTCGGCACTGGAATGGGATGGCCGCTTTGGCCGCGTGCGGCTGGATTCGGACCAGACCGACGACGATCCGTTCGGCCTCGAATTCCAGGTGGAAAGTTACCTGGAAGGCCACGCACGGCGCTTCGTGCGATTCTTCGATCCCAACTGCTATCTGTACCTGAGCCGCTCGATGGACTGGTTCGACCTGGCCGAGTACGCCGATGGCGATGTGCTGGCCGGGCTGGCGAAGATCCGGGTGGAGAAGGCGCTGGCCATCGGCGCCAACACCGACATCCTGTTCCCGGTGCAGCAGCAGCAACAGGTCGCCGATGGCCTGCGTGCCGGAGGCGCTGACGCCCATTTCATCGGATTGGAGTCACCGCAGGGTCACGACGCCTTCCTGGTCGACTTCGATCGTTTCGGCCCCGCCGTGCGCGGCTTCCTCGACGCGCTGTAGTGGCTTGGCAGCGCAACCTGGCGCTCGCCGCGTTCGGTGCGTTGATCGCGCTGATGGTCAGCGGTGTGCTGCCGCTGTGGCTGGGTGGCTGGTGCATGCTGGCCAGCGCGGTGTCGTTCGCGCTCTACGGCCAGGACAAGCGCGCGGCGCAGCGAAAGCAGTGGCGCATTCCCGAACGCACCCTGCAGCTGCTGGCCTTTGCCGGTGGCTGGCCGGGCGCGCTGCTGGGCCAGGCGCTGTTCCGCCACAAGCACCGCAAGGCCGCATTCCAGTGGGTGTTCTGGTTGTGCGTGCTGGCCAACGTGGCCTCGATCGCGGTGATGCTGCGCGAGTTCTCGCGGTAACCAACCTGTAGAGCCGAGCCCATGCTCGGCTCCGTACAGAGGCAGCCGAGCATGGGCTCGGCTCTACAGTAGATCCACGCCACGCGCGGATGTGCATCGGTCAAAGTTCGCGGACCAACACCCCGTCGCGCAATCTGTACTGCGTATCGACCACGCCTTGAGGCAGATCATCGTGGGTGATCATCAGCAGGCTGCGCCCGTCCAGCAACCCGGAAAGGTCCTGCAACAACGCGCGTGCGGTATCTACGTCGAGGCCTTCGGTCGGTTCGTCCAGCAGCAGGATCGGCGCATTGCGCAGCAGCGCGCGCGCCAGTGCCAACCGCCGCGCCTGGCCGGCTGACATCGTCGCGCCGTTCTCGCCCACCCAGGCCTGCAGGCCGCCGTTGCGCTCGGCCCATTCGCCCAGACGCACGCGGCGCAGCACCGCCCACAACGCGGCGTCGCTGGCATCGGGATCACCAAGGCGCAGGTTCTCGGCCACGCTGCCGGCAAACACCGGCGCGTTCTGCGGCAGCCACGCCAGTTGCCGGTGCCAGTCAGCCTGGGCGAAATCACGCAGATCGCGGCCACCGTAGGTCAGCCGTCCCTGCTGCGGATCCCACAGCCGCAGCAGCAGGCTGGACAGCGTGGTCTTGCCGCTGCCGCTGTCGCCGCGAATCACGATGCGCTCGCCCGGCGCCAGGGTCAGATGCAGGCCGGACAGCACCGGCCGCGCCGCACCGGGCCACTGGAAATGCACGTCATCCCACTGTACGCGCGCGGCCTGCGGTACCGGCTGCGGCGCCTGCGGATCGTCCACCGTCGGCGGTTGCTCGACGATGGCCTGCAACCGCTCGGCGGCAATGCGCCCGGACTGCAGCGACTGCCAGGCCAGGCCCATGCCGGCCCACAGCTCGATCAACGCCACGGTCAGGAACACCAGGCCCGCGGCCATCTCCGGCGCGATGCGCTGCTGTTCGGCCGCATGCAGGGCCAATGCCAGCATCGCCACCAGCCCCAGCCCGGCGACCAGACCGCGCAGCGTCGAGGCCGCGATCAGGCGCCAGCGGCGGCGGCGATCACGCGAGGCCAGCTGCTTGGCAGCTACGCGTACCTTGAGCTGCCAGGCCGCATCGGCGTGCAGCGCGGCCAGGTCACCCGCACCTTCCAGCCCTTCGAATGCAGCGGTACGCAATGCGGCACGATGCGCGGCACGGTCGGCCTCCTCGTCGTCATGGCCACGCACGCCCAGCCACGGCACGCCGAAGGCGATCAGCAGCGCCAGCACCGCCATCAGCACCGCAGCCGACGGCAGGATCAGTGCCGCCGAAACGATCGCGACCAGCGACAATCCGCCCAACGCCACCAGCGGCCCGATCGCACGCACCAGCAGGCCGTCCACTTCACCGATATCGCCGAGCAGGCGCGCCAGAAGGTCGCCGGTGCGCGTAGCCCCCAACCGTGCGGGTGCCAGCGGCAACGCGCGGCGGAAGAACCACACGCGCAGGTCGCGGGCGATGCGCAGCGTGGCGTCGTGGCCGACCAGCTTCTCGAAATAGCGCGACACGATGCGCGCCATCGTCAGCCCGCGTATGCCAGCGGACGGTGAAAAGAAGTTGAAGCCTTGGCCGAGGCCGGCCGCGCCAGCCAACGCGGCGGCGGTGAGGAAGCCACCGGACAGACCTAGCAATGCGGTGCCGGCCAGCATGGTGGTCCACAGCAGCAGCACGGTGAGCAGCAGGCGCGGCCGATGGCGCAGGAACACCGCGCGCAGCGAATCAGGCGAACGGCTCATGCGCGCACCGCCTGTGCCGGCTCGACCAGGCGGCCTTCCGGCAACAGCAGGCAACGGTCGGCCCAGGCGATCACCGCCGGGCTGTGGGTGGCGACCACCACGCTGCGGCCACGTGCATAGGCGGCCAGGCTGCGCAAAAGCGCCGCTTCGGTATCGGCATCGAGGAACGCGGTGGGTTCGTCCAGCAGCAGCACCTGCGGATCGCGCAGCAACAACCGGGCCAGGCCGATACGACGGGCTTCGCCGCCGGACAGGCCGAAGCCACGTTCGCCGATCACCGTGTCCAGGCCCAGTGGCAGGCGCTGTGCGAACTGCAGCACCTGCGCGGCCTCGGCCACCGCACGAAGACGCGCATCGCTGGCACCCGGATCGGCCAGGCGCAGGTTGTCGGCAATGCTGCCGTGGAACAGGTAGGGGCGCTGGCTGGCATAGGCCACCTGCACACCGGGACGCAGCTGCAGCTTGCCGGCGCGCGGCGGCAGCCAGCCGGCCAGCGCTTCCAGCAGGGTGCTTTTACCGGAGCCGCTGGGACCAACCAGGGCCAGGCGCTGGCCCGGCTCCAGCCGCAGGTCCAGATCCTGCAGCACATCCTGCGGCGCGCCCAGCGGGCGCAGCACCAGCCCTTGTGCCTGCAGCGGCGGCAAGGCGGCCTCGGCCGGCTCCACCGCCAGCGGTGCAACCTCGTTCTCGATCAGGCCCTGCTCATCGGGCAGCGACTGCAGCAGGCGCTCCACTTCGGCGGCGGCGGCCAGTGCATTGGCGCGATCATGGTAATGCGCGGCCAGTCGTCGCAGCGGCGCATAGAATTCCGGTGCCAGCAGCAGGCAGAACAGCCCCGCACCCAGCGTCGGCACCGCTGCATGCAGCGACATCATGCCAAGATAGCTCAGGCCCAGGTACAGCGCCACCATCGCCACGCTCACCGAGGCGAAGAATTCCAGCACCGTGGACGAGAGGAAAGCGATGCGCAGAACCTTCAGGGTGCGCACGCGCACGCCTTCGGCAGCCGCCTCGATCCCCTCCAGCTCAGCTTCGCCGCGGCCATACAGGCGTAGCAGGCCCAGGCCCTTGATGCGGTCGGCGAAATGGCCGCTCATGCGTGCCAGCTCACCCAGCTGCGCGCGGCCGGCCGCTTCGGCGCCCCAGCCCACCAGCATCATGAAAAATGGCACCAGCGGCGCAGTGAACAGCAGGATCAGCGCCACCACCCAGTCGACCCAGGCGACAGCGGCCAGGATCAGCAGCGGCACCACCACCACTTCAGTGCGCACCGGCAGGAAGCCGCTGTAATAGCTCTCGATCGCATCACCGTGATGCAGCATCAGTTCGCCCAGTTCGCCGGTGCGGCGCTGGCGCAGCCACAGTGGGCCGTGGCCCAGCAGGCGTGCGAACACGCGTTCGCGCAATGCCAGGCGTGCGGCGTCGGCCACGTCACCGGCAGCCGCCTGGGTGGCGCTGCCCAGCAGCGTGCGCAGCACCAGGATCACCGCCAGCCCACCCAGCGCTGGCAGTCCCGAGGCCAGCGGCACGCGCTCCACCAGCACCTGCTGCACCAGCCAGGCGATGGCGGCAGCCTGGCCTATCAACAGCGCGCCGGACAGGCTGATGCACAGCGCGGCCAGGCGCTGGCGGGCCCGGGCGGAGCGTGCCAGGTCGGCCAGCCAGGCCGTGCGCACACGCCGCTGGCGGGCGGTTTCAGCTTCCGGGGACAGGCCGTCAGGGGTCGTTTCGGCAGCGCTCAAGAGGTCTTCACGGGCAACGGGGGAGACACGGCATTGTAGGCGCAGGCAATAGCCCGCCCCTGCGGCCGGCGGTCGCAGTCTTCATCAGGTTGGCATACGATCAACCGGGGCACCTGTTCATACATTGATCTGGATCAAGGCTGTTTGAAGTAGTCGGTCACATCATTCACGTCGTAGACCACCCTTCCCGCCACCTGCAACGGCACTATCCAACGAGGTAGCCAGGCCATGATTGATCAGACAGTCGTAGAACTGTCGCGGCTGCAATTCGCGCTGACCGCGATGTACCACTTCCTATTCGTACCGCTCACCCTCGGCCTGTCCTTCATGGTGGCCATCATGGAGAGCGTGTACGTGATGACCGGCAAGGAGATCTGGCGCAGGATGACCCTGTTCTGGGGCGTCCTGTTCGGCATCAACTTCGCCATGGGCGTCGCCACCGGCATTGTCATGGAGTTCCAGTTCGGCATGAACTGGTCCTACTACAGCCACTACGTGGGTGACATCTTCGGTGCGCCGCTGGCGATCGAAGGCCTGATGGCCTTCTTCCTGGAAGCCACCTTCGTCGGCCTGTTCTTCTTCGGCTGGAATCGCCTGAGCAAGGTCAAGCACCTGATGGTGACCTGGCTGATGGCGTTGGGCACCAACCTGTCGGCGATCTGGATCCTGGTCGCCAATGGCTGGATGCAGAACCCGACCGGTGCGGTGTTCAACACGGAAACCATGCGCATGGAAGTGGTCGACTTCATGGCGGTGGTGTTCAACCCGGTGGCGCAGGCCAAGTTCGTGCACACCGTCAGCGCCGGCTACGTGACCGGTGCGGTGTTCGTGATGGCGATCAGTGCCCTGTTCCTGCTGCGCAACAAGCACAAGGACCTGGCCCGACGTTCGTTCGCGGTGGCCGCGGCGTTCGGCCTGCTGTCCTCGCTGTCGGTGGTGGTGCTGGGTGACGAGAGTGGCTACGCCGCCAGCGAACACCAGAAGATGAAGCTGGCCGCGATCGAAGCGATGTGGGAGACCGAGCGTGCGCCGGCCGACTTCACCGCCTTCGGCATCCCGAACCAGGACACCCACCAGAACGACTACGCGGTGAAGATCCCCTACCTGATGGGCCTGATCGCCACCCGTTCGTTGAACCAGCCGATTCCGGGCATCCTGGAACTGGTCGAGCGCGCCGAACACCGCGTGCGTGGCGGCCAGCTGGCCTACGGCGCGCTGGAACGCCTGCGTGCGAACAAGAACGACGTCGAAGCACGCGAGATGTTCGACCGCCACTGGCAGGACCTGGGCCACGGCCTGCTGCTCAAGCGCTATCGCGATGACATCCTCAACGCCACCCCGCAGGAGATCTCGCAGGCGGCGATGGACACCGTGCCGCGCGTGATGCCGCTGTTCTGGACCTTCCGCGTGATGGCCGGCCTGGGCTTCTACCTGATCGCCTTCTTCGCACTGGCCTTCTACTACTCCTGCCGCAACAACTTCCAGGACAAGCGCTGGTTCCTCAAGCTGGCCGTGTGGACGCTGCCGGCACCGTGGATCGCGATCGAGTGCGGCTGGTTCGTGGCCGAGTATGGTCGCCAGCCGTGGGCGGTCGATGGCGTGCTGCCAACCTTCTATGCGGCATCGGGGCTGGCCCTGCATGAAATCGTGCTCACCCTGGCCGGCTTCACTGCCATCTACACCGCGCTGATCGTGGTCGAGATCAAGCTGATGCTCAAGGCGATCCGCAAGGGTCCGGACGAGCTGCTGCCATCGCTGCAGTCGCCCCAGCCGCATGCTTCCCACAATGCCTCGGCGCCGGTCGCCGGCCAGGCCTGAGGCAGGAGAACCAAGATGGATTTCATTCTTCTGGACTACACCACGCTGCGCGTGATCTGGTGGCTGCTGCTTGGCATCCTGCTGATCGGTTTTGCCGTGATGGATGGTTTCGACCTGGGCGTGGGCACCCTGCTGCCCTTCGTCGCCCGCACTGACGCCGAACGCCGCCGGGTGATCAACACCATCGGCCCGGTCTGGGAAGGCAACCAGGTGTGGCTGATCCTGGGTGGCGGCGCCATCTTCGCCGCCTGGCCGCCGCTGTACGCGGTCAGCTTCTCTGGCTTCTACCTGGCGATGTTCGTGATCCTGTTCGCCCTGATCCTGCGCCCGGTCGGCTTCAAGTTCCGCAGCAAGATGCCCAGCGAACGCTGGCGCAACACCTGGGACTGGGCGCTGTTCATCGGTGGCTTCATCCCGGCGCTGATCATGGGCGTGGCAGTGGGCAACGTGCTGCTGGGCGTGCCGTTCCATTTCGATGACAGCATGCGCATCTTCTACACCGGCTCGTTCTTCGGCCTGCTGATGCCCTTCGCGCTGCTGGCCGGCCTGCTGAGCGTGTCGATGCTGGTCGCCCACGGTGCCGCCATGCTGGTGATCAAGACCGACGGCGCGGTGGCCGAGCGTGCCGCCCGATTCGGCAGCATCGCGGCGATCATCGCCTTCGTGCTGTTCGCAGTGGGCGGCGCCTGGGTGGCCTTCGGCCTGCCGGGTTACCAGATCACCTCGCAGGTGGTTACCGATGGCGCCACCAATCCGCTGCTGAAGACCGCCGAACTCGGCGCCGCCGGTGGCTGGATGCGCAACTACAGCGCGATGCCGGCCACGATCCTGGCCCCCCTGCTCGGCCTGGCCGGCCTGCTGGCCAGTGCGGTGCTGCTGCGGGCCCGTCGTGGTGGCCTGGCCTTCATCGCCTCCGGTGCGGCCATCGCCGGCATCATCCTGACCGTCGGCTTCGCCATCTTCCCGTTCCTGCTGCCGTCCTCGAGCCAGCCCACCTCCAGCCTGACCGTGTGGGATGCCTCGTCCAGCCACCTGACCCTGTGGATCATGCTGCTGGCCACGGCGGTGTTCCTGCCGATCATCCTCGCCTACACCACCTGGGTGTACCGCGTGCTGAAGGGCAAGACCACCTCCGAAGAGATGGGCAACAACCCCAACGCGTATTGATTGCTTGCACGTGTGCCGACCAACGGTCGGCACCTACCCGGAATGAAGGAGACTGATCATGTGGTATTTCGCCTGGATTCTCGGTGCCGGCCTCGCCTCGACGGTGGCCATCCTCAACGGCATGTGGTTCGAAGCCCGCGAGCAGAACCGCATCGAGAACGAAAATCGTCGCTGAGATGTAAAAAGACCTTGCCGCCTTGGCCTTCACACGGTATCTTAGGCGGCTCCTTCGGGGTGTAGCTCAGTCTGGTAGAGCGCTACGTTCGGGACGTAGAGGTCGCAGGTTCGAATCCTGTCTCCCCGACCACTTCGGTGGTCGCATTGAAGCCTGGTGATGTCGCCCAGGCTTTTTTGTTCCCTGAAGTGGCACCGCTTTTGCGGTGTGAAGAAAACAGCGTTCACCCCTTGCCGCCATCGGGATGAATCGCTAGAATAGGCGGCTCCCTTCGGGGTGTAGCTCAGTCTGGTAGAGCGCTACGTTCGGGACGTAGAGGTCGCAGGTTCGAATCCTGTCTCCCCGACCACTTCGGTGGTCACCAAGAAGCCTGGAAGACATCACTGTCCTCCGGGTTTTTTTGTACCAGGCGCCAGGCCTCCCGCATGACGGGACCTTGCCAGGCAGCGCACGTACAATGGCCGCGCTGCCGGCCCGCCAGCAGCCCCTCCCCCACCTGCCGCTTCGGCGTAGACCGATGCCGGCGCTGCATGCCATTGCCCCGGCGTGCGACACCTGCAAGGACCACCGATGAGTTCCTCCACTTCCGATTCGCCGTCGCTGCTGCACGGTCGTGTCCTCGCGTTTGCCGCGATCCTGCTGGCAGCGGTCAACCTGCGCACTGCGGTCACCTCGATCACCCCGCTGCTGGACGTACTCGGCCAGCAGTTCGGCTTCGGCACCACCATGACCGGCGTGCTGGGCATGCTGCCGACCGCCTCGTTCGCGGTGTTCGGCGTGGCCACGCCGACGCTGGCGCGGCGCCTGGGCCTGGAGCGCACCACGCTGCTGGCGATGGTGATGGCGATGGCTGGCCTGCTGCTGCGCTCCAGCGCCGGCAACGTCGGCACGCTGCTGCTCGGTTCGGTGCTGGCACTGGCCGGCATGGGCATCGGCAACGTGGTGGTGCCGCCGCTGGTGAAGCGCTACTTCGCCAACAAGGTCGGCACCATGAGCACGCTCTACATCAGCGTGCTGCAGCTGGGCACCATGCTGCCCGCATTGCTGGCGGTACCGGTGGCCAACGACGCTGGCTGGCGCGTGTCGCTGGGCATGTGGGCACTGCTGGCACTGGCCGCAGCATTGCCGTGGCTGGTTCTGGCCAGGCGCGCACCGAAGCCGCAGGCAGATGCCATCGACCCGACCGCACAGCCGCATGGGAAAGTCTGGCGCACCTCACTGGGCTGGAGCATGACGCTGATGTTCGGCATGACTTCGCTGATGACCTATTCGATGTTCACCTGGCTGCCACGCATCGTGGTCGAGGCCGGCGGCACACCGGCCTTTGGTGGCGTGATGGTGGCGGTGTTCTCGGCGCTCGGGCTGCTGCCGTCGCTGGTCATTCCATCCATGGCAGTTCGCATGCAGAACCCGTTTCCGCTGGTGCTGATCGGCTTCTTCTCGTTCGTGATCGCCTTCACCGGCCTGCTGCTGGCACCGATGAAGGCCCCCCTGCTGTGGGCGTGCCTGCTCGGCGTCGGTCCATCCACCTTCCCGCTGGCGCTGACCCTGATCAACCTGCGCACGCGCACCCCCACCGGCTCGGCGGCACTGTCCGGCTTCATGCAGGGCGTGGGTTACAGCTTCAGCTGCCTGGGGCCGTTCCTGGTCGGCTGGCTGCATACGGTCAGCAACGGCTGGACGCTCCCGTTCAGCTTCCTGTTCGGCTGCGCCACCCTGATGCTGTGCGCCTCCTGGGTGGCCTGCAAGCCGCGCAAGCTGGAAGACCTCTGGTAAGCCGCGCAGGGCCTCGCAACCGGCCCCACCTACCGCTCGTCAGCCCGTCTGCGCATTTTGACGCCGGGCTGACAATTCCGGGCGGATAGTGCCCACGAATGCCCATCCTTGCCGCGTGCCGGCATCGGGCATGGGGGCGGCAGCGCCGCCCAGGCCACCATTCGGTGTGCGGGGGATTCTCGTTTCAGGCAAGACATTGCAGGTCGCTGTCCGGGTTTGTATCCGTCCTTGCTGGACGGGAATGCACGAAGGGAGTGACGCGGGCCACGGCCACGCCCAAAACTGGCATGTGATATGCGTCACATTTTCACCGGTTGTCTGGTCAGGAAGCCAAGGGGGTCCCCAATGGTCGTCCACCGCCGGCTGGCGCTCTGCGTCGGCCTTGCCTGCACCGCCCTGGCCTGGGCCAGCGGCGCCGCCCCGCCTGACCGCGAGGCGGCCTTGGCCGAGATCGGCCGCTACCGCGACCAGGCCCGCTGGCTGGATGCCCTCGGCGCGATCGAGCGCGCCAGCCAAGAGCAACCCAACGACGACCTGCTGTTCAAGCTGCGCGTACTGACCCTGGGCGACATCGGCAACGCCTGGCGCGCCTGGGAGCTGTACCAGCAGCGCCCGCAGCTGTTCGACGCTGCACAGAAGCAACGCATCGAAGGCGACTACCTGGCCAAGCGGGTGGTCTGGAGCCTGGCCTACAGCAGCAGCGAAGACAGCCGCCTGGAAGAAGCCGAATCGACCCTGGCGCGCATGCAGCGCTACCTGGGCAGCGAAGGCACCCCGCCCGCGCAGGCGCCGCTTCGCGTCCGCATGGACCGGCTGATCCTGCTCAACCGGCTGGGCCGCCATGCGCAGGTGCGCGAAGAAGCCCGCGCACTGCAGGCCGAAGGCCATGCCCTGCCCGACTATGTGCTGCCTGCGGTCGGCGATTCGCTGATGGGCACCCTGCACCCGGAAGAAGCCATCCCGGTGCTGCAGGCGGCCGTCGCTGGCGATCCGGCGCGCGACGCTTCGCATTCGGAACTGGCCTACGCCTACCTGGAAAGCGAGCAGCAGGAAAAGGCGATCGACCTGCTGCAGGCATGGCGCGACAAGGAACCAGCGTGGCGCTGGAGCAATGGCAAATCCCCATACGCGAACTGGTCGCGCTACGAAGCTGACCTCAACCTGGCGATGGTACGCGCCTACAGCGGTGACCTGCCCACCGCGCAGCGCGACCTGGAATCAATGGTGGAGATCGCACCGGGCAACGGTGGACTGCAGAGCGCGCTGGGCAGCGTGTACATGATGCGCGGATGGCCACGCATGGCACTGCAGCGCCAGCAGATGGCACATGCGCTGGACCCTCGCGACATCGAGCCGCGGCTGGGCATGGAGGAGGCCTACGTCGCCCTGCAGCGCGATGACCTGGCAAGGCCACTGCACGACGATCTTGTCGCACGCTACCCGACCCAACCCGCCGTCGAACGCATGGACCAGGCCTGGCGGGCGCATCGCGGTTGGCAGCTGAAGGCATGGACCGACATTGGTCGCAGCTCCGGCGGTGGCGGCACCTCGCCGCTGGGCAACAACGACCGTCACTACGGGGTCGAAGTGCAGACACCGGTACTCGACGACCGCTGGCGGTTGTTCGCCTTGGCCGACAGGCGCTCGGTCGACTTCCAGGACCAGCGCATCGACCCGCTGTGGCTGGGCGCGGGCGTACGCTACCGCTTCGGCCAGCTGGATGCGGAAGCGGCGGTACTGCGCGCCAACGACCACATTGGCGATACCGGCCTGCGCATCGGCGTGGGTTGGCAGTTCAACGATTACTGGCATGCCGGGCTGGTGGCCGCACGCAATGACCCGGAAGCCTCGATGCAGGCGCGCGTGGCGGGCATCACCGCTGACAGCGTGAGCGCGCAGGTCGACTACCGGCGCAGCGAGCTGACCCACTGGATGTTCGGCGCCAGCCGCTTCCGCTACGACGACGGCAACCACCGCGAGCTGTTCAGCACCAGCATCGAACAGCGCCTGCTGACCCGCCCGCGCTGGTTGATCGACGGCCTGGCCAGTGCCTACACCAGCCGGGGCGGCCGCGACGACGCGCCCTACTTCAACCCGAAGCGCGACCGCATGGTCGAGATCGGGCTGCGCATCGACCAGCAGCTGTGGCGGCACTACGAGCGCCACTTCCGGCACCGCCTGACGGTCTCGCTGGGTGACTACTGGCAGGACGGCTTCGGCAGCGCTCTGGTCCCTTCGGTGTCCTACATGCACGAATGGCAGCTGGGCCAGGGCCGCGTGTTCGAGTACGGCGTGCGCTGGTCGCGGCCGGTCTACGACGGCCACCGCGAGCGTCATATCGGCTTCGAAGCCGCACTGCGCTGGGGAGAGTGACATGGCCCGCATCCTGCGACTGATCGTGCTCCTGCTGCTGGCCGCCACGCGGCCGGCGTTCGCGCAGCAGGCCCTGCATCTCGATGCCACTGACAACGGCCTGCTGATCCTCAGCTACCACGACATCCGCGACCGGGTCGCGGCCAAGGGCGATGCCGATACCTATGCGGTGAGCACGCAGAACTTCGCCGCACACCTGGACTGGCTCGGCGCGCATGGTTATCACCCGGTCTCGCTGTCGCAGGTGATCGACGCCTCCCAGGGACGCGCCACGCTGCCACCGAAACCCGTACTGCTGACCTTCGATGATGGCCTGCGCAGCGTCTACGACAAGGCGTTCCCGCTGCTGCAGGCGTACCGCTACCCGGCGCTGGTGGCAGTGATCACCGATTACGTGGACATGGCACCCGGGCGCACGATCGACTATGGCTACCGGCCGTTCGGCCACGATGACTTCGTTACCTGGGCGCAGCTGAAGCAGATGCACGACAGCGGCCTGATCGAAGTGGCCAGCCATACCGACGACCTGCACCACGGAGTGCTTGCCAATCCGCAGGGCAATTCGACGCCAGCGGTGGTCACCCGCATCTACCGGCCGGCCACGCGCAGCTACGAGAGCGAGGCGCAGTACGAGCAGCGCCTGCGCGCCGATCTCGGCCGCAGCGTGCAGCGCATCCAGCAGCATCTGGGCGTGCGCCCGCGCGCCATTGTCTGGCCGTACGCGGCCTACAACCAGTTGAGCAACGACATCGCCGAACAGCTGGGCATGCCGGTGTCCTTCGATCTGGAAGGCCGCAGCACGCCAGTGGCCAGCGACCTGCATGGGCTGGCGCGCTTCCTGGTCAGCGACAACCCGACCGTGGAGGGCCTCGCCTACGAGCTGCGGCGCGACGTTGCGCTCGACGGCATCCGCGCGTTGCAGGTCGACCTGGATGATGTGTACGACCCGGACCCGGCGCAGCAGGGGCGCAACCTCGATGCGCTGATCGAGCGGGTCAAGCGCATCTCGCCCACCCACGTCTACCTGCAGGCGTTCGCCGATCCGGACGGCAACAACACCGCCGATGCACTGTACTTCCCCAACCGGCACATGCCGATGCGCGCGGACCTGTTCAGCCGGGTCGCCTGGCAGCTGAAGTCGCGCGCGGGGGTGAAGGTTTACGCATGGCTGCCGGTGCTCGGCTTCGAGCTGCCCGACCCCGTGCAGCGCAAGGCACTGGCGATCCACAACGGTGATGCCGACGGCATGTACCGGCTGGACTTCACCAATCCGAAGGCACGCCAGATCATGCTCGACATCTACGAGGATCTGGCCGTCAATTCGTATTTCGAAGGCCTGCTCTTCCATGATGATGGCTACCTGCGCGACACCGAGCTGCCCACCTTGTCGGCCGGTACGGACGGCAGCGCACGCACACAGGCGCTGATCGACTTCACCCTGGCCCTGCGCGACAGTGCGCAGCGTTGGCGGCCGAAGCTGGCCACGGTGCGCAACCTGTACGCGGAGCCGGTGCTGCGTCCGCAGAGCGAGGCCTGGTTCGCGCAGCGCCTGGACCTGTTCAACAAGGCCTACGACCAGACCGCACTGATGGCGATGCCGTGGATGGAAGGCAGCAGGCATCCGGAACGCTGGCTCGACCAGCTGCTGGCCGCGGTGCGCGCGCACGATCCCCAGTTGCAGCACACCCTGTTCGAACTGCAGACCGTCGATTGGCGCAGCGGGCAACCGATTCCCGCCGAGCGGCTGCGCGCGCAGATCCGCCAGCTGCAGGCGCAGGGCGTGCACCACTTCGCCTGGTACCCGGATGACTTCATCGCCGGCCAGCCTTCCACCCATGATGCCCGCGCGGCGATGTCCGCCGGCAACTTCCCGTACCCGGAGAAGTGACATGGACATGCATCCGCTGCTGCAGGTCCTGTTCCAGTTCGCCTTCTACTACCCGATGGTGATGGCGTTCTTCTGGATGTCGGGCGGCCTGTATTACTACTTCCGGCGCGAACGCCATTCGCGCCCACGCAACGACCCGCCGCTGATGGTCGATCCACCGTTCGCGAGCCTGTTGATTCCCTGCCACAACGAGTCCGCGAACCTAGACGACACGCTCGGCGCGGCGCTGGCACAGCGCTATCCGGCCGACTACGAGGTGATCGCCATCGACGATGGCAGCAGTGATGACACCGGCGCCCGGCTCGACGTGCTGGCTGCGAAGCATCCGCGGCTGCGCGTGCTGCACCTTGACCGCAACCTCGGCAAGGCCAACGCGCTGCGCATGGGTGCGCTGGCGGCCCGCTCGGAGTACCTGGTGTGCATCGATGGCGACGCGATGCTGGAGGAGCACGCGCTGCACTGGATGATCTGGCACCTGGTGAGCGGCAACCGGGTCGGCGCGGTGACCGGCAATCCGCGCATCCGCAACCGCTCCACCCTGCTCGGACGCCTGCAGGTGGCCGAGTTCTCGTCGATCATCGGCATGATCAAGCGCGCGCAGCGCGTGTACGGGCGCATCTTCACCATCTCCGGAGTGATCGCAGGCTTTCGCCGCACCGCCCTGCACCAGGTCGGCTGGTGGTCGGACGACATGGTGACCGAGGACATCGACATCAGCTGGCGCCTGCAGCGGGCGCATTGGGACATCCGCTACGAACCCAACGCGCTGTGCTTCATCCTGATGCCGGAAACGCTGAAGGGCCTGTGGCGGCAACGGCTGCGCTGGGCGCAGGGTGGCGTGGAAGTGATGCTGCGGCATGCGCGTTCACTGCTGCACTGGAAGGAGCGGCGCATGTGGGGCGTGCTGCTGGAGTACGTGCTGAGCGTTATCTGGGCCTACACCATGTTGTTCATCGTGGTGCTGTGGGTGCTGGGCAAGCTCATCGACATGCCGCCGCAGCTGTACATCGCCAGCCTGCTGCCGCAATGGCATGGCGTGATCCTGGCCCTGGTCTGCCTGATGCAGTTCGCCAGCAGCCTGATCATCGACCGTCGTTACGAAACACAGATTGGACGCAACTACTTCTGGGTCATCTGGTACCCGATGGCGTACTGGCTGATCAGTCTTTCCACCACCCTGGTGGCGTTGCCGAAGACCCTGCTGCGCCGTCGCAGCAAGCGCGCCACCTGGACCAGTCCCGATCGGGGGATCCGATGAACGCACAACGCCCGTCCAACCGCTTCGACTCGCGGATGATCCGCAAGCCGCATCGCCAACCACGCTTCCAGCGCACCGCCTGGGGCTTCGTCACCCTCGCGTTCTGGGGGTTCTACTTCTACCTGTGGGCACCGTTGGTGACCCTGTTCTCGTGGCTGATCGGCGGCCAGCTGGCCTGGCAGCAGCTGTACGAACGGCAAAGCCAGTTCGACCCCTATGTGCTGGTGGCACTGCCGCTGATGCTGCTGTGTGCCAGCGTGCTGCTGATCGGCTGGGCCGAGTACAATCGCGCGCGCTTCCGTGGCCACGAGCGACGCCTGCCGCGACCACTGGCCAGCCTCAATGAAGTCGCGGCCGATCTGGGTGCCAGCACCGGCCTTGCCGAGCGCCTGCTGGGCTGCAAGGCCGCCACGCTGCACATGGACGATCACGCGCGGCCGATCGGTATCCGCCGCGAGGTGGTGTGACGCCCCGGTAGTCGCCGACCCGGGTCGGCGCTTGCTTTGGCAGCTGCCGATCCTGGTCGGCGCTTGGGCCTGGTGGGCGCCGACCTTGGTCGGCACCGGGGTCTACCGCGAAGTGCATCCGCGCATCGCGTGGATCTACTTGCGCGTCTGCCCTTCGCCGCGCACAACAAATCGTTCGACGGTGAGTGCTTCCAGGCCCATTGGGCCGTACGCATGCAGGCGCGTGGTGGAAATGCCGATCTCGCTGCCCAGGCCCAGCTGGCCACCGTCGGAGAAGCGCGACGAGGCATTGACCATCACTACCGCCGAGCGCAGCGCAGTGACGAAGCGCTCGGCATGGCCGGCGTCTTCGGTGGCGATCACTTCGGTATGGTCGGAGGTATAGGCACGGATGTGCGCGATGGCCGCCTCGAGGTCATCAACCACGCGCACGGCCAGCACCAGGTCGAGGAACTCGGCAGCGTAGTCGTCTTCGCTGGCGGCGGTGCTGCCCGGCAGCAGCGGCTGCGCGCTCGTGTCGGCGCGCAGCTCCACGCCACGCTCACCGAGCGCCTGCGCCACGCGCGGCAGGAAGGCTTCGGCCACATCACGATGCACCAGCAGGGTTTCCAGCGAGTTGCAGGCCGACGGACGGCTGCACTTGCCGTCCACCAGAAGGTCGATGGCTTTGCCGAGGTCGGCGCTGGCATCCACGAACAGGTGGCAGACACCCTTGTAGTGCTTGATCACCGGCACCCGCGCATGCTCGGCAACGAAGCGGATCAGGCCTTCGCCGCCGCGCGGAATCGCCAGATCGATCAGTTCATGCAGCTGCAGCAGTTCCAGCATTGCTTCGCGGCGCAGGTCGGTCAGCACGGTCACTGCCGCCGCCGGTACGCCATTGGCCTGCAGGGCGCCGGCCAGCGCCTGGGCGATGGCGGTGTTGGAGTGGATCGCTTCGGAACCACCGCGCAGGATCACGCCATTGCCGGCCTTCAGGCACAGCGCGGCCGCTTCGGCGGTCACGTTCGGGCGCGCCTCGTAGATCATCGCGATCACGCCCAGCGGCACGCGCACCTTCTGCACGCGGATGCCGTTTGGACGCACATCGTCGCGGGTGATCTGGCCGACGGGATCGCGCAGCGCGGCGACCTCTCGCACGGCTTCGGCCATCGCGAACAGGCGTGCCGGGTCCAGCGCCAGGCGGTCGAGCATGGCACTGCCAATGCCTTTCTCGCGCGCAGCGGCAAGGTCGCGCGCATTACCGGCCAGGATCAGCCCGGCATTCACTTCCAGTGCCTGGGCCATCGCCAGCAGCAGCGTGCGGCGCGTCGCACTGTCGAGGCCGGCAACGGTCTGGGCCGCGTCACGGCAGGCACGCGCCTGCGCTTCGATTTCGCTCATCGGCGAGTCCTTCAATCCGGTCATGGCAGCACCAGGTCGTCGCGATGGACGACGCTACCGCCGTAGTTGTAGCCCAGCACGGCCTCGATGTCGCGCGAATGGCGGCCGGCGATCCGGCGCACATCATCGGCCGCGTACTGGCTGACTCCGCGCGCCACGCAGACGCGGCCCTGTGGCGCGTTCCAGCACACCTGCACCATGTCGCCACGGCGGAACATGCCCTCCGCGCCGGTGATGCCGCCGGGCAGCAGCGAGGCGCCCTTCTCGCGCATCGCCTGCGCCGCGCCGGCATCGATCACGATAGCACCCTCGACCAGCGGCGCGTGCCGCAGCCAGTGCTTGCGGGCCGCCTCACGGCTGCGCGCGGCGTGGATACGGGTACCGAACAGGCGGTCCTGGGCCAGCGCGCGTACCACGTCACCGCTGCGGCCATTGAACAGATAGGTTTCGATGCCGAGACGCCCCGCCTTCGCTGCCGCTTCCAGCTTGGTCCGCATGCCGCCGGTACCGGCGCGCGAGCCGGCGCCGCCGGCCATCGCCAGCACCTCGTCACTCAGTTCCGGCACGTCGTGCAATGGCCGCGCATCGGCCACGGTGCGCGGGTCGGCGCTGTACAGTCCGTCGATGTCGGTGGCAATGAACAGCGCATCGGCATCAACCAGCGCGGCCACGGTGGCGGCCAGGTTGTCGTTGTCGCCGAGCTTGAGTTCGTCCACCGACACGGTGTCGTTCTCGTTGACCACCGGCAACGCGCCCAGCCGCAGCAGTTCGTTGAGCGTGGCGCGTGCGTTGAGGTAGCGGCGGCGGTTGCGCAGGTCGTCATGGGTCAGCAGCACCTGCGCCACCGGGCGCTCGAAGAAGCGCTGCCAGAGCCCGATCAGCTGGGCCTGGCCAAGCGCGGCCAGCGCCTGCCGTGCCGCCATCGCCGCGCCGGGCTCATCGGCCCGCGGCAGGATCGCGCGCCCGGCCGCAACCGCGCCGGAGGAGACGATCACCACCTCACGTCCGGCCAGTACATTGGCAGAAACGAACTGTGCCAGGCCCAGCGCGTGGCGGGGCGACAGGCCGCCGCCATCGGCGGCGAGCAGGCTGCTGCCCACTTTCAGCACCGCACGCCGCCACGGCGGCAGCGCCTGTTCCGGGAACGGCGAAGCGACGTGGCTGGCATGCAGAGTCATCAGTCAGGGCCTCAACGGGTGTTCCATTCGTGCACGGTCAGGTCGGAGGCATGCATCGTCACCAGCGGATCGGTGGCGACGATGGCCTGCGCCTGCGCCAGGCTGTCCACGTTGCACAGCACGTAGGCGCCACCGCTGCCATCGGCGAAGCCGCCGGTCAGCTGCAGCTTGCCCTGCGCCTGCAACGCGTCGAGGAAATCGCGGTGCGGCTGCACCGCTGCATCGTTGAAGTCCGGCCGGCGCATCGCCATCACCAGGTAGACAGTGCCCGCCATCAGGACAGCGCCTGCCAGCGCGCGCGCAGTTCGTCCAGGCGCAGGTCGGCGGCCGAACCCGGCGACACGCGCGCGGCGAGGCTGCCTTCCGGGGTACGCCCCTGCCCTGCACTGTCGGCACCGGCAGCTGCGGCCTTGTAGGCCTCACGGAACGGCACGCCGGCCACCGCCGCTTCCACCGCCACGTCGGTGGCATACATGCCCGAATCGATGGCCGCACGCAGCTTGTCGTCACGCCATTCCAGGTTGGCCAGCAGCGCCGGCAGCAGCTCCAGCGCGGCCAGGCCACGGCCGAAGCCGTGGAAGATGGCACCCTTGGACGACTGCAGGTCGCGGTGGTAGCCCGACGGCAGCGACAGCAGCTGCTCGATCTCGGTGCGCGCTGCGGCGACGCTGGCGTGGGTCGCACGCATCAGCTCGATCACGTCCGGGTTGCGCTTGTTGGGCATGATCGAACTGCCGGTGGTGTACTGCGCCGGCAGCGCGACGAAGCCGAACTCGGCGCTGGTGAACAGTGACAGGTCCCAGGCAATGCGGCGCAGGTCCAGCGTGGCGCCACCGAGCGCTTCCAGCGCGGCCAGCTCGAACTTGCCGCGCGACAGCTGTGCGTAGATCGGCGAGATCTGCATGCGCGCGAAACCGAGCGCGGCCGTGGTGTGCTCGCGGTCCAGCGGCAGGTTCACGCCGTAGCCGGCAGCCGTGCCGAGCGGATTGGCATCGACCAGCGCATGGGTGTCACGCGCGCGGATGGCATTGTCGATGAAGGCCTCGGCCCAGCCCGCCCACCACATGCCGGCCGAGGACACTACGGCGCGCTGGATGTGGGTGTAGCCGGGAATCGGCAGGTCCTTCTCGGCCTGTGCGCGGTCCAGCGCGACCTTGGCCACTTCGGCGCTGAGCTGTGCCACGCGCTGCAGCTTCTCCTTCAGCCACAGGCGGGTGGCGACCAGGATCTGGTCGTTGCGGCTGCGGCCGGTGTGGATCTTGCGGCCGGCATCGCCGAGGCGTTCGGTCAGGCGCGCTTCGATCGCCGAGTGGCCATCCTCATACTGGGTATCGAGCACGAAGCGGCCTTCGCGGAAGTCCTGCGCCAGCACCTCCAGTTCGCGCAGCAGGCCGTCCAGCTCGTCGGCACTGAGGATGCCGATGTGCTGCAGGCCTTGTGCATGCGCGGTGCTGGCGGCGATGTCATGCAGGAAGAACTCGCGATCGAGGATCACGTCGTCGCCGGCGAGGAAGGTCTGGATCTGGGCGTCGACAGCGACGCCGGGCTTCTGCCAAAGAAGGTCTGCCATGGGGGCTCCGGAAGGCGTATTTAGTGCGGGATCGACGTCAGTTCGTCGATGCCAAGCGCGAGGTTGAGGTTCTGCATGGCCTGGGTGGCCGCGCCCTTCAGCAGGTTGTCCAGGGTCGCCACCACCACGACCCGCTTGCCGCCCGGGGCGAGCGTGAAGCCACCGACCTGGGCACCGTGGCGACCGGCAATGCGGCTGACCCACGGCGCTTCATCCACCACATCGATCAGGGGTTCGCCGGCATAGGCCTGCTGGAAGCGCTCGACGATCTGCTCGCGGGTCTGCACCCGGTTCAGCCACAGATTGGCGGTGAGCGTGATGCCACGGAAATGCGGCGCGACGTGCGGCATGAATTCGACCGCCACGCCCAGCTGCACGGACACTTCGCGCTCGTGCACGTGGTTGGTCAGCGCGTAGGGCATCAGGTTGTCGGCCAGCAGTTCGACGTTGTTCTTGTCCGACGGCGTGGTACCGGCACCGGAGTAACCGGAGACACCGAAGCACTGGGGCGGACCCGCCAGCAGGTCCAGCAGCGGATGCACCGCCAGCTGCATCGCGGTGGCATAGCAGCCCGGATTGCTGATGTGCTTCTGGCCGTTGTAGCGGCCACGGGTCAGCTCCGGCAGGCCGTAATACCAGCTGTTGTCGAAGCGGTAGTCGGCCGAGAGGTCGACGATGACGGTGTCCGCCTTCGCCGCCTCCAGCGCGGCCACGAACGGCGCGGCCAGGCCGTTGGGCAGGGCCAGGATCACCGCATCCACGCCCTTGGCCGCCACCGCGTCAGCGTCCAGGTTTTCGTACTGCAGTTCGCCCAGGAATTCAGGGTGGTGGTCGGACAGGCGCTGCCCGGCGCGCTCGCGCGAGGAGACGAAAGCCAGTTCCAGCCGCGGATGGGCGGCCACCAGCTTGATCAGCTCGGCGCCGGTATGGCCGCGGGCACCGACGATGCCCAGGGTGAAAGTCGAATCGTTCATGCGTGACTGTCCAGGCGGTACTGCAGGTGGCGCTTCACGCCCTGCCATTCCGCATCGATGATGGAGAAGATGACGGTATCGCGCGGCGTGCCATCGGCATGCCGCTTGTGGTTGCGCAGCACGCCATCCTGCTTGGCGCCCAAGCGCGCGATGGCGGTGCGCGAGGTGAAGTTGAACCAGCTGGTTTCCAGTACCACGCTGATGCAGCCCATGGCCTCGAAGGCGTGCTGCAGCAGCAACAGCTTGGCTTCGGTGTTGGCGCCGGTGCGCTGCACGCGCGGCGTGTACCAGGTGTAGCCGAGGCTGAGCCTGGGCACGCTGGCATCCATGTCGTAGAAGCGCGTGCTGCCGATGATGTCACCCGCCGCATCACGGATCACGAACGCCAGCACCTTGCCTTCGCTCTGCGCCTGCAACGCGGCCCGCACATAGGCCTCGGCCTGTTCCGGCGATGGCACCTGGGTGTACCAGAGCTGGTCCAGGCCGCTGCCTTCAAGCGCATCGCGCAGGCCGGGCACGTGCTCCATCTGCAGCGGCTGCAGGGTTACGTGCTGGCCGCGCAGGGTAGGAACCGTGTTCCAGGCATCGAGGTTGCTCATTGCTCAGCCCTGCAGGCTCGGGGTGCGCTGCGCGCAATGATCGACATAGGTCTTGATCCGGTCGATGCCATCGGCACCGAACCAGAATACCTTCCACTGATCCTGCTTGTAGCAGCCATCGGACTCGGCGTAGTAGAAGTGATTGATCGGGTTGCCATGGCGCGAGCGCCAGAACAGCTGCGGCGTTTCTTCCAGCATCACGTTCCAGACCGCACGGCCGAGGCCTTCGCCCTGTGCGTCGTCGAGCACGGCGAACTTGTCCAGGTACACGCCTTCGGCCTCGTCGGTGAGGATGACCGCGGTGCGGTAGTTCTCGCTGACGTAGGCGCGCAGCAGCCTGGTCTTCTGGAAATAGTCCGGCACCAGGGTGCGGCCGAAGCTGGATTCGATCAGGCCCTTCAGGCGCGGCAGGTCCAGTTCGTCCCAAGCGGTGGCGCGCAGCACTTTTTCGCCCTTGCGCACCAGCGTGCCCGAGCCCTTGTGGGTGAACAGTTCCTTGGCCAGGTCGGCCGGGCGGGTGATCGACACCGACGATTCCAGCGGCAGGCGATCGAGCAGATCCTTGATCTGTTCGATCTTCACCTTCATGCCGCCGTGGATCCACGGCTGCGCGATCAGGTGGTCGTACTCGGTGGACAGGTTGATCGAATCGATCACGTTGCCCGCCTCGTCCAGCAGGCCGCCGGTGCCGGTCAGGAAGATGATCTTGTACGGCTGCAGTTCCTGCACCAGCTCGTTGGCGGCGAAGTCGGCGTTGACGTTGAGGATCTGGCCACCGGCGGTTTCACCCAGGCTGGTGATGACCGGGATCGAGCCCGCACGCAGGCTGGCCTCGATCGGCGCCAGGTTGACCTTCTTCACCTCGCCGACCAGGCCGTAGGTATCCACGTCCAGGTACTCGGCCTCGAACACGCCACCGGTGATGGAGGTGGCGCGCGCGCCGTTCTGCTGCAGCGCCTCGACCAGGCGCAGGTTGGACTGCTGGAACACCCGGCGCACGATCGCCAGTGCTTCCGGCGAAGTCACGCGCAGGCCGTTCACGGTCTGCTTGTCGATGCCGGCCGCCGACAGCTCGGCATCCAGCTGCGGGCCGGCGCCGTGCAGCACGATCGGGGTCAGCCCGACTTCCTGCAGGAACGACAGCGAAGAGGTCAGCGCGTCGAGATCGTCGCGCAGCACCGCGCCGCCGACCTTGACCACGGCGAAGCGCTTGGCATCCAGCTGCGAAAAGCGCTTGAGGTACTGGCTGATCTCCTTCGCGCTGGCCATGCTGGAAAGCAGGCGCACGATGGTCTGGCGGGTCTGGCGGTGGGGCTGGAGGGCAGGAGACATTTCGGTTTCGTCGGAAAGGGAAGAATCAGGCGCCGGCGGCGATGATGCGGTGCACGGCGTCGGTGTAGCGCTGCAGCTGGTCCAGCGTCACGAACTCATCGGCGGTGTGGGCCTGGGCAATATCGCCCGGGCCAAACACCAGGGTGGTGTAACCGGCGGCGGAGAACAGCGAGGCCTCGGTCCAGAAGTCCACGGCGTTGCCGATCGGCAGCTCGAGCGCGTCGGCCACATCGCGCGCCAGCAGGCGGCGGTTCTCGGCTTCGGCGATGTCGCCGGCCGGCAGGCTGGGGCCACGGAAGGTCTCGGTGAATACCGCCGCTTCCGGCTCGGCGAACCCGGCGAAGGTGGCCAGCAACGCGTCGATGTTCATCGACGGCAGCGGCCGGAAACCGAAGCGCACTTCGGCAGCGGGCGCGATCATGTTGGCCTTGATCCCGCCTTCGACGCGGCCGATGTTGAAGCGCAGGCCCGTCAGCCCACCGAAGCGTGCCGACGCCAACGATTCCACATGGTCCAGCGCGCGGTTGCCCCAGCGCATCGCCTGGTGCAGCGCACTGGCAGCCGCATCCTGCTTGCCCGAGGCGTGCCCTGCACGACCGGCGAACTGCATCAGCACCGAGCTGATGCCGCGATGCGCCAGCACCGCTTCGCTCATGGTCGGCTCGGCCACCAGCACCGCTTCATACGGCAGGCCACGGGCCAGGAACGCGGCGATGCAGCGCGGATCGTTGGCTTCTTCATCGCTGGAGAACAGGAAGGCCGCGTCACCGTCGCTGGCATTGGCTGCGGCCACCAGTGCGGCGGCCGCGCCCTTGATGTCACACACGCCCAGACCGACCACGCGGTCGTCCAGGCGGCGCATCACGTGCGGGTCGGCGCTCCAGTGCGGCGAATCGGGCACGGTATCAAGATGTACGTTGAACAGGTACTTCGGCGTCCCGCGCACGGCGTACAGGCTGACCGCACCGGCGCCGTGGTCGATCACCTCGACGTTGAAGCCGGGCAGGTTCGCGCGCAGGTAATCGAAGATGCCACCGGTGGTGATCGCGCGCGGCGGGTTGCGGGTGTCGAAGGACACCAGGACCTGCAGGTGATCGAGCGTCTGTTCAAGCATGAAACAAAGATCCTGTGGAATTCCGCCGGGCATGGCCCGGCGCTACCGTGATGCGTCTGGTGGAGAGCCCCCTTCTTGTTGAAGGGGGCGCGCCAACGGCGCAGGGTTGAGGTGGAATGCGCGGGAGACGCGCGCGCAATTCAATCGCTCAGCGATTGACTTGCGCGTAAAGCGTCGAGCTCATACCGAACAGCTTGATGAAGCCTTCAGCCTCCTCCACGCCCCAGTCGGCCGACTGCGCGTAGGTGGCACCCTTGGTGTTGAGCAGGTGCGGCGACTTCACGGCCACCGCATCGACGCGGCCACCACGGGTTTCCAGCACCACTTCACCGTTGACCTTGGCCTGCGAGGACTTCAGGAAGGCTTCGATGTCGGTCTTCAGCGGGTCGTGGTAGAAGCCTTCGTACACCAGCTCCACCCACTTGCGTGCCACGTCCGGCTTGAAGCGGGTCTGCTGCTTGGTCAGCACCGCATCTTCCAGCGCGCGGTGTGCGGCCAGCAGCGAGACCAGGCCCGGGGCCTCGAACACGATGCGGCCCTTCAGGCCGATCACCGTGTCGCCGGTGTACACGCCGCGACCGACGCCGTACGGGGCGAACAGCTTGTTGAGCTGGGCCAGGATCTGGTCGCCCGGCAGCGCCTTGCCGTTCAGTTCAACCGCTTCGCCTTCAATGAACTTCAGGGTGACGGTCAGCGCTTGTTCCGGCCATTCGCTGCGCGGCGAGCACCAGCCACGCGCACCTTCGCCCGGGGTTTCCCAACGGTCGATCTCGCCACCGGACATGGTCACGCCCAGCAGGTTCTCGTTGATGGTGTAGGCCTGCTGCTTGGCGCGCACGCCGAAGCCGCGCTCTTCCAGGTATTTCTGCTCGTAGGCACGGGTCTGGGTGTGTTCCTTCTGGATCTCGCGGATCGGCGCGATGATCTGGTAGTCACCCAGCGCCTTCACGGCCAGGTCGAAGCGGACCTGGTCATTGCCCATGCCGGTGCAGCCGTGGGCGATGATGTTGGTGCCCAGTTCGGCGGCACGCTTCAGCGCGGCATCCACGATCAGGTAGCGGTCCGACACCAGCAGCGGGTACTGGCCCTGGTAGCCTTCGCCGGCCCACACGAACGGCTTGACGAAGCCTTCCCAGATCGCCGGGCCACCGTTCACAGTGACATGGCTGGTCACGCCCAGCTCGGCGGCACGCTTCTCGATGAAATCGCGCTCTTCATCATCCACGCCGCCGGTGTCGGCGAACACGGTGTGCACGTTGTAGCCACGCTCCTGCAGGTAGGGCACGCAGAAGCTGGTATCCAGGCCGCCGGAGAAGGCGAGAACGACGTCTTTATTGCTCATGGGGAGGGTATGTCCTGGTAGCGCCGGGCCGTGCCCGGCGGAAATGATTGAATCGGAAAAAATCAGCGCCCGGCAACCGCGGCCATGATCGCCTTCTGCACGTGCAGGCGGTTCTCGGCTTCGTTGATGGCGATGCACTGCGGCGAATCCATCACCGCATCGGTGGCCTTCACGTTGCGACGCAGCGGCAGGCAGTGGCTGAACACACCGTTGTTGGTCAGCGCCATCTTGCGTTCGTCGACGATGAAGTGCTTGAACTGGTCGCGGATCGGCTTTTCCGGTTCCCAGTTGCCGAAGAACGGCAGCGCTCCCCAGCTCTTGGCGTAAACCACGTCGGCGCCGGCGTAGGCGCTGTCGACATCATGGCTGATCTTCAGCGAACCACCGCTCTCGGCCACGTTCTGCTCGGCCCAGCCCATGTAGCGCTCGTCGAGGATGTAGTCGGCGGTCGGGCAAAGCAGTGTCACGTCCATGCCCATGCGGGTGGCGATGGTCAGCGCCGAGTTGGCCACGGCGGTGTTGAGCGGCTTGGGGTGGTAGGTCCAGGTCAGCACGTATTTCTTGCCACGCAGGTCCTGGGTGCCGAAGTGCTCCTGCAGCGCCATGATGTGGGCCAGCTCCTGGCACGGGTGGGTGATGGTCTCCATGTTGATGACCGGCACCGGCGAATACCTGGCGAAGCTGTTGAGGACGATGTCCTGGCGGTCGTACGCCCAGTCCTGGAACTTCGGGAACGCACGCACGGCGATGATGTCGCAGTAACGGCCCAGCACCTTGGCCACTTCCGCGATGTGTTCCTCGGTATCGCCGTCCATCACCGTGCCGAGGTTGAACTCGATCGGCCACGCATCCTTGCCCGGCTGCAGCACCACCGCATGGGCGCCGAGCTGGAACGCGCCCAGTTCGAAGCTGGTGCGGGTGCGCATGGACGGGTTGAAGAACACCAGCGCGATCGACTTGCCCTTGAGCTGGTCGCCGAGCTTGTTGCGCTTGAACAGCGCGGCCTGGGTCAGCAATGCGTCGAGATCGCTGCGGCTCCAGTCCTGGGTGTTCAGGAAGTGCTTGGGGGACATCTTCTTTCCTTGCGTGGCGGCGCCGGGTTCGACGCGGTGGAAGGGAAAACAGGAAGCAAAGGTGAAAACGAAAAGGTTGCAGTTGCAGCTTTCAGAACGCGGAAACGAAAAAACCCAGCCGGCGGGCTGGGTTTTTTTTCGGACGAACAGCAAAAAGCTCCGGTTACCCAGCGAGAATGTGGGGTTCCGGTCGACGCGCACGCGAGGTCATGCCCGACGCCTGTCGGGCTGCGCTGCTGTCGTGCTGGAAGTCGGTGAGCTTCATGGCCGAATATCTTTGCATGCGGCCGTGACCGGCGCAAGGGGCCGGGGTCGCAGAATCAGGGATTGCCGGCGGCGCCCTGCTCAGGACCGACCCAGGGGGTGATCGACACCCGGATCTTGAGCCGGTTGCCCGGGTCTTCCGGCAGCCGCGACCGATACTTGGTGCCCTTGTAGACGTAGTCCACGTCGTAGGCGATGGGCCGGCGGAATTCACGCCCCACCGGCACGATGCGGCAGTCACGGGTCAGCATCGGGCCATTGTTGGCAGGCGCCGGGGCCGGCGTTTCGGGGCCGGCCTCTTCGGAGGGCTCCTCGTCGCTGCGCTTGAATATCGAGCGCACCGAGTCCCAGAAACGGCTGATCCGGCCCTTGTCCTCGACCGGCTCCTCGCCGGTCACGTTGACCGGGGCCAGGGTGCGGGTCGACACCGGCTCGCAATGTTCCTCGGTACGGGTCGCGCGCAGGGTCTGGAATACCGGCTCGACGTTAAGTACCTGGGCGTAGTCGAACTTCACGTTCTCCACGATCACCACCCGGTTGCGGGGCTCGGCCTCCTGCGCCAGCACCACGGCGGGCAGCGCCGACAGGCAGGCCAGGGTCAGCAATGCGGTGGATTTCAGTGGCGACGGGAGCAAGGACACGGCGATAGTGTAGGCAGTGGCGAGCGCAAGGGGCTGAACATTACCCGTCCACGCCGCTCCTGCCCACCCCACCCTGGCTCCCTCCGGCGTCCACCGGTGGCAACCAGCGCCCCCAAAGGGAGCGACACGTTCTAAAATCACAGACTTGTCCCCCAGCCACAGCCCCATGACCCTGCGCCTGCACAACAACCTGACTCGCCAGCTCGAACCGTTCACCCCGCTCGACCCGGCCTGTCCGACCCTGTATGTGTGCGGCCCCACGGTCTACAACTACGTGCACATCGGCAACGCCCGTGGCCCGGTGGTGTTCGGGGTGCTGGCCGACCTGCTGCGGCGGCGTTTCGGCGCACTGCGCTACGCCCGCAACATCACCGACGTGGACGACAAGATCAACACCGCCGCGCGCGAGCAGGGGGTGCCGATCAGCACCATCACCGACAGGTTCGCCGCCGCCTACCGTGAAGACATGGCCGCGCTGGGCGTGGTGCCGCCTGACATCGAACCGGAAGTGACCGCGCACATGCCGCAGATCATCACCATGATCGAGCAGTTGATCGCCAGTGGTCATGCCTATGCCGCCGAAGGCCACGTGCTGTTTGCGGTGGCCAGCTTCGATGGCTACGGCAAGCTCTCCCGCCGCGACCCGGAAGAAATGCTGGCTGGCGCCCGCGTCGATGTCGCCCCCTACAAGCGTGATCCGGGCGATTTCGTGCTGTGGAAGCCATCCAGCGACGACCTGCCCGGCTGGGAATCGCCCTGGGGCCGTGGCCGCCCGGGCTGGCACATCGAATGCTCGGCGATGGCCGCCGCCCACCTGGGCGAGACCATCGACATCCATGCCGGCGGCGTCGACCTGCAGTTCCCGCACCATGAAAACGAGATCGCGCAGAGCGAATGCGCGCATGGCGGCAGGATCTTCGCCCGCTACTGGCTGCACAACGGCATGCTCAACTTCGGCGGCGCCAAGATGAGCAAGTCACTGGGCAACATCGAGCGCGTGCATGACCTGGTTCGCCAGCATCCGCCGGAGGCACTGCGCCTGGCCCTGCTGTCGGCCCACTACCGTCAACCGCTGGACTGGTCCGATGCGCTGATCGAACAGTCGGTGCGTACGCTGGACCGCCTGTACGGCACCCTGCGCGAACTGGCCTCGGTCGAGGCCAGCGCGGTGATTCCGGCCACGGTCGAAGCGACCCTCGACGACGACCTCAACACCCCGCAGGCGCTGGCCGAAGTGGCCCGCATCGCGGCCGAGGCGCGTCGTGCCACGGACCCGGCCGAACAGTCGCGCCTGAAGGCCGAGCTGCTCGGTGCCGGCCTGGCACTGGGCCTTCTGCAGGCCGATCCGGCGCAGTGGTTTGGTACCGCTGCGGGCGCTGACGGCGACGATGCCCGTATCCAGGGCCTGATCGACGAGCGCGCTGCGGCCAAGAAGGCGCGCGACTTCGCCCGTTCCGATGCCATCCGCGACCAGTTGGCCGCCGAAGGCATCGTGCTGGAAGACACCCCGCAGGGCGTGCGCTGGTCGCGCAAGCGCGGCTGACCTGCTGCCCTGCCCCGTGGCCGGCCCGCCGGCCATGCCCCCACTGTAGAGACTGTTGTGACCGACTCCCCGTTCCCGCTTGAACCCACCGCCGCCGAGGCCCAGACCGCCATCGCCGAGGAATTCGGCTTCTTCGGCGACTGGTCCGAGCGCTACCAGTACCTGATCGACCTCGGCCGCAAGCTGCCGGCCTTCCCGGAAGAATGGAAGACCGAAGAGCATCGCCTGCTCGGCTGCCAGTCGATGGTCTGGATCGTGCCGGAAGGCAATGCGCAGTCGCTGCGCTTCCATGCCATCAGTGATTCGGCCATCGTCTCCGGCCTGATCTTCCTGGCGCTGCGCGTGTACTCCGGGCGCTCGGCGCGGGAGATCCTGGACACCGAACCGAGCTATATCCAGGACATCGGCCTGGCCCGCCACCTGTCTCCGACCCGCAGCAATGGTGTGGCTGCGATGCTGGCCTTCATCCGCGAGACCGCGCAGACCCAGCTGCAGCGCGATCCGTCGTGAACGAGCCTGCCACAGCCGAGGACACCGCGCTGGGCCTGCTGTCCCGGCCCGGCTTCGCCAAGCTGCTGGCCTACCGCATCTTCGCGATGCTGTCCTACCAGGTGGTGGCAGTCACCGTCGGCTGGCACATCTACGAAGTCACCCGCAATCCGTTCTCGCTGGGCCTGATCGGCCTGGCCGAGGTGCTGCCGTTCTTTTGCGTGGCGCCATTCGCCGGCTACCTGGTCGACCATCTGCCGCGGCGTCGGTTGGGCATGGCGGCCTGTTCCGGGCTGATCGCCACCGCGCTGGTACTGACCAGCGTGGCCAAGGGCTGGCTGCCGTTTGAAGACGTGTGGCCCATCTATGCAGCCATCGCCCTGACCGGCATGGTCCGCGCCTTCCTGTCACCTATCTACAACGCACTGTTCGCCCGCGTGCTGGCCCGCGATCAGTTCGCGCGCGGCGCAGGCCTCGGCGCGGTGGTGTTCCAGGCCGGCATGGTCGCCGGCCCGGCGCTGGGCGGCGTGCTGGTCGGCTTCGGCGGCAAGGGCCTCTCCTACGCGGTGGCTACGGCCTTTGCGCTGGTGGCGATGGCCTGCCTGGCTACATTGAAGGTGGAAGAACCGGTGCACACCGGTCCGGCCGCGCCGATCTTCAAGAGCATCGCCGAAGGCGCGCGCTTCGTGGTCGGCAACCGGATCATGGTCGGGGCGATGGCGCTGGACATGTTCTCGGTGCTGCTGGGCGGCGTGGTGGCGATGCTGCCGGCCTTCCTGCACGAGATCCTGCACCACGGTCCGGAAGGCCTGGGCATCCTGCGCGCGATGCCGGCGCTCGGCTCGGTGTGCGTGGGCCTGTGGCTGGCCCGCCACCCGCTGCACCGCAATGCCGGCCGCGTGTTGCTGTTCGCGGTGGCCGGTTTCGGCCTGTGCGTGATCGGCTTCGGCCTGTCGCAGCACTTCTGGCTGTCAGCGCTGATCCTGCTGTTCTACGGGGCCTTCGATGGCATCTCGGTGGTGATCCGATCGACCATCCTGCAGTTGGCCACGCCGGAAGAGATGCGCGGCCGGGTGTCGTCGATCAACGGCATCTTCATCAGTTCGTCCAACGAGCTGGGCGCGTTCTATGCAGGCACGATGGCGAAGCTGCTCGGCCTGGTGCCGGCCGTGGTGCTGGGTGGGTTTGCGGTGCTGAGCGTGGCCGGGATCACCGCGTGGAAGAACCCGACGCTGCGGAAACTGAATTTGCGTGATCTGCAGTAGCGTCGGCTCGTCGTTTCCGCGACAGCCGCTTTACGTGCGCCGACGCATTGGTAGCGCCGGGCCATGCCCGGCAGCCCTTTTCCGCGACCGCGGCGGGGTGTCACTTTCTTTTCGCGAAAAGAAAGTAACCAAAGAAACGCTCCGCCATCCGCGAGCCGGCGCTGCGCGCCGGTGCCCTGTGCTCCTCGGTGAATCAGGGGACGGCGCGGAGAGCCAGCCGACTAGCAGTCGGCTCTACAGGATAGAGCGGCCTCTTCGCCCTTGATTCCCCTGCGGTGCTCGGCTCGCTACAAGGCGGACTCAACAGCCGCGAGCGCACGCATGACCGCTCTTGTCGGCCTGAGCCGAGCGTGGGCTCGGCTCTACATCGGCCGCGCACGCAGGAAACCGTCGAGAGCCTGCGGGTGGGTCCGGGCAGGACCGTCCGCGGCATGGATGCCGCGGCCGAGCTTACAGGGATGTACTTGCAGCGTGTCCTGCCCGGACCCACCCGCAGGCTCCCTCTGATACGCGGAAGGCGCCGTTCTACTCAGCCAACCACCCCAACAAAAAACCCGGCCGAGGCCGGGTTTTTCGCATGACCACACAACGAGCAGGAATCAGTCGCCCTGCTGCTTCTGCAGGTGCTCCCAACGCTCCTGGGCGTCGATGGTGCGTTCAGCCGTGAGGCGCGCTTCGAGGCGCTCCAGGCCGATTTCTTCACCGGTGTCGACGCAGTAACCGTAGTCGCCCGCTTCCAGGCGCTTCAGGGTGCTGTCGATCTTGCCGATCAGCTTGCGGTAGCGGTCGCGGGTACGCAGTTCCAGCGAGTTCTCGGTCTCGCGGGTCGCGCGCTCGGCTTCATCGCCGATGTCACGCACTTCCTCACGAAGATTCTCGATGGTCTGCTTGGACTCTTCCACCAGGTCCGCGCGCCAGTTCTGCAGACGCTGACGGAAATACTCCTGCTGCAGCGGGCTCATGTATTCCTCTTCCGAGGACGGCTTGTAGCCAGCCGGCAGGATCGGGCGGCCGGTGGCCTCGTCGGTCTTGTATTCGACCACCTTGTACTTGCTGCGCGGGGCCGGTGCTGCCGAGCGGGCGGCGACGGCCACGGCAACCTTGCCGACAGGGCGCGACACGGTCTTCGGGGCGGAATCGGATTTCACGGCGGTTTTGGCAGGCGATTTCGAAACGGGCACGGGATTCTTGGATTGCGGGGCCTTCGAAGCGGCAGGAGCGGCGGCCGGGGCCGGCTTGGAGGCCGGTTGGGCTGCTGCCACTGCCACGGTCTTGGCCGGGACAGGCTTGGCCGGAGCCGGCTTGGCAGCAGGCTTCGGTGCGGACTTCACTACTGGGGCCGGGGCCGGCTTTACGGCCGGTGCGGCAACATTCTTGGCACCCTTCTTTACAGCGGCAGGCGTGGCGACCGGCTTGGCCGCAGCGACCTTCTTTGCTACGGGCTTGGCGACCGGCTTGGCTGCAGCCTTCTTCACCACCGCCTTCGGCGCCGGCTTGGCGGCGGCCTTCTTGGCCACCGGCTTGGCGGCAGCTTTCTTCACCGGCGCAGCCTTGCTGACGGTCTTCTTCACCGGCGCCTTCTTGCTGGCAGCGGCTGGCTTGGCCTTGGCGGGCGCAGCGGCCTTCTTCGCCACCGGCTTGGTTGCCTTGACCGGCGTTTTCTTTGCGGTGGCCTTCCTGGCCGCCGGTTGCGAGGACGCTGCCTTGGTCGCCGGCTTGCTGGCCGGCTTCTTGGCAACGGGCTTTGCCGCCAACTTCTTCACAACAGGCTTGGCGGTTTTCTTGGCGGCCGTTGCGGCCTTCTTTGCAGTTTTTTTAGCAGCCACGAAACGCTCTTCCTTGGATTCCCCGGGGCCCGGGAAAGCGGGCCTTTATAGCCTACCCGACCCGCAGCAGCAACCTCGGCACCCTGCCCCATTCAGTCCTGGAGCCAAGGCGCCCAATGGGCAGTCCGACGAACACGGACCGCCTTGCGCGGTACGGAACCTGGCCAGCACCCGAAGGTGCTGGTACCGGTCGCAGGCCATCGGCGACATGCGACCAACGGCCCATCCTGCACAAATGCGGCCTTCATGCCAACTGGCATAAGATGACTGGGTGATCTCGCGCCTGCTCATTGCCCTGCTGCGCTTCTACAAGCGCTTCATCAGCCCCCTGCTGGGGCCACGCTGCCGTTTCGTGCCGAGCTGTTCTGAATACGCGATGGAAGCCATCTCGCGGCACGGCCCGCTGCGCGGCAGCTGGCTGGCTGCGCGCCGGCTGGGCCGCTGCCACCCGTTCCACCCCGGCGGCTTCGACCCGGTGCCCGAATCCAACCACGCCCCCTCTTGCCGTTGCACAGGAAAACACTGACATGTCCTCCACGCTCATCACCAACGCCCGGATGGTCAACGAAGGCCGCACCTTCGACGGCGACCTGCGCATCGAGAACGGCCGCATCGCGCAGATCGGCAATGGGCTGGCGCCGCGCGACGGCGAGCAGGTGGTGGACGCGGCCGGGCGCTGGCTGCTTCCCGGCATGATCGATGACCAGGTGCACTTCCGCGAACCGGGCCTGACCCACAAGGGCGACATCGCCAGCGAATCGGCGGCGGCCGTGGCCGGTGGCCTGACCAGCTTCATGGACATGCCCAACACCAACCCGCCGACGCTGGATTCAACCATCCTGGAAGCCAAGTACGAGCTCGCGCGCGGCCGCGCCTGGGCCAACTACGGCTTCTACCATGGCGCCAGCAATGACAACCTCGAAGCGATCCGTGCGCTGGACCCGAAGAAGGCCCCGGGCGTGAAGGTGTTCATGGGCGCCTCTACCGGCAACATGCTGGTGGACAACCCGGAAACGCTGGATGCGATCTTCCGCGAATGCCCGACCCCGATCATCACGCACTGCGAAGACACGCCGATGATCGATGCCAACCTGAAGGCCTTCCAGGAAAAGTACGGCGACGCGCTGACCCCGGACATGCATCCGGATATCCGTTCGCGCGAGGCCTGCATCAAGTCGACCCGCCTGGCGATGTCGCTGGCGCGCAAGCACGGCACCCGCCTGCATGTGCTGCACATCTCCACCGCCGACGAGCTGGCGCTGTTCGAGAAGGGCCCGCTGATCCGCGCCGATGGCAGCCGCAAGCAGATCACCGCCGAAACCTGCGTGCACTTCCTGCACTTCGCGCGCCCGGACTACGCGACCAAGGGCAACCTGATCAAGTGCAACCCGGCGATCAAGGAAGTGTCCGACCGCGAGGCAATCACCGCTGCACTGGCCGATGACGTGCTGGACGTGCTGGCCACCGACCACGCGCCGCACACCTGGGAGGAGAAGCAGAAGCCCTACGCGCAGGCGCCGTCGGGCCTGCCGCTGGTGCAGTACGCGCTGGTGGCCGCGCTGGAGCGGGTGCACGAAGGCAAGCTGACCCGCGAGCAGGTGGTGCAGAAATTCGCACATGCGCCGGCGCAGCTGTTCGACGTGGAAGAACGCGGCTTCCTGCGCGAAGGCTACTTTGCCGACCTGGTGCTGGTGGAGGACGTGCCGTTCACCGTCAAGCGCGAGGACGTGCTGTCCAAGTGCGGCTGGTCGCCGTTTGAAGGCACCACTTTCCGCTCGCGCATCGCCTCCACCTGGGTCAACGGCCAGCTGGTGTGGGACGGCAGCAAGCTGGTGGGCGAACCCGCCGGCCAGCGCATGACCTACGACCGCTGATGCGTTCGGCACTTCTGTTCGGAGCGCTGCTGCTGGCCGCGCCCCTGTTCACCGCACCGTCGGCGCAGGCACAGGACGGCATCGGCAGCCTGATCGACAGCCGCGTGGTGTTCCCGGCCAGTGCGTCACAGGGCGCGCTGGTGATCGGCAAGGTGCCCGCTGGCAGCCGCGTGCAGTACGCCGGCCGCCAGCTGCGGGTGAGCGGCTATGGCAGCGTCGTGTTCGGCATCGGCCGCGACGAGAAGGGTCCGCTGCACGTGCAGGTGCAACGCCCCGATGGTGGCAGCGAGACCGCAACCATCGCGGTGACGCCGCGCGACTGGCCCACCGAGCGCGTCAACGGGGTGCCACCGAAGACGGTGAATCCGCCGGCGGCGATTGCCGAGCGGATCAAGCGCGAACAGGCGCAGGTAACCGCTGCACGTTCGCGCGACGACGACCGTACCGACTTCACCCAGACCTTCATCTGGCCGGTCCAGGGCCGCATCAGCGGCCGCTTCGGCAATGCGAGGGTGTACAACGGCCAGCCCGGTGCCGGTCATTCCGGCATGGACATCGCGGTGCCGACCGGCACGCCGGTAAAGGCACCGGCCGCCGGCATCGTCACCTTCGCCGGCCCCGACCTGTACCTGACCGGTGGCACGCTGCTGCTCGACCACGGTTTCGGGGTCAGCTCCAACTTCCTGCACCTGTCGCGCATCGACGTAAAAGTCGGCGACCGTGTGGAGCAGGGCCAGGTGATCGCTGCCGTCGGCGCCACCGGCCGTGCCACCGGCCCGCACCTGCACTGGGGCATGAACTGGTTCGAGACCCGTATCGACCCGCTGCTGGTGCTGGAGCGCAAATAACGCCCATCGCCCGGTGCAGCGGTGAGCCACTGTTGTAGAGCCGAGCCCACGCTCGGCTGCTGTCGCGCAGAGATGGGCCGAGCATGGGCTCGGCTCTGCAGACAGCATTCAATCAACCGCGCGAGGTAGCGCCGGGCCATGCCCGGCGGAGCGCGGGATCAACCGCGCGCGGCCCACCACACGCGCAGCAGGGTGCGCACCGGAGTGGCTTCGATTGGTTTGCCTGCGGCCTGCGCGGCCACACGGGCACGTGCCAGGCTGGACCACACGCGGCGCGGGCGCGGGCCGGGCACGCGGGTGCCCCACCCCTTTAACAGATGCTGCGCCCAGCGCTGCGCAGCGGTGCTGGCATCACCGTCCAGCAGGCTGCGCGGCACACCGGCCACGCCGGCATCCTGCAAGCGCTGGGCCAGGGTCTGCAGCTGCACCGCGCGACCGGCACCGGTGCGCGGCTTGTCCGCGAACAAGGTTGCCTCCACTGCGGCTACGGCCTCGGCGTAGTTGGCCAGCGCGCGCTCGGCGCCGGCTGCATCGGGCGCGACGGTGCGTGCTTCAACCAGATCCGGCAGCGCTTCGGCCAACTGCGCCCACGGCGCACGCACCGGCTCCAGCAGCCGGCCCAGCGGATGGCGCGAACGATGCCCGGCCCAACTGCGCAGCTCCTCGCCCCACCACGCCAGCTTGGCGTCGGCCGGCAACGGGTCGCCGCTGGTGTTGAGCATGTCGTCGAACTCCTGCAGCAGCGCAAACCACGCCACGGCCAGCTCGCGTTGCGATTCGGCCACGAACGGGGCGGCCACCGACCATTCCGGCCAACGGCTGCGCCACTTGTCGAGGAAACTGTCCAGCGCGGTACTGCTCACTACACCATTCCTTACGGCTGGGCCGGGGCTGCCGGCCGGGTCGGCCAGAGACTGGCCAGTTGCAGAAGTTCAGCGTTCTCGACCAGCACGTCGGCCTGCCAGGCCAGCGGATCGTCGCTGTGCAGGCGGTAGCCCCACAGCGCCGCCACCGACGGCATGGCCGCGGCCCGCGCGGCGATGATGTCGCGCTCGTCGTCACCCACGTACACGCAGTCTTCGGCAGCAACGCCAATGGCCTGCGCAGCGTGCAGCAGTGGAAGCGGGTGCGGCTTGCGCTCGGCCAGGCTGTCACCGCCGACCAGCACCGCGCAGCGCTGCTGCCAACCATGCTGCGGCAGGATCAGGCGCGCCAGGTACTCCGGCTTGTTGGTGACGATGCCCCATACCGTACCGGCCTCATCCAGCGCGGCGAGCATGCCGGCCACGCCGTCGAACAGCACTGCGTGCTGGCCGATCAGCGCTTCGTAGCGCTGCAGGAATTCCGGGATCAGCGCGTCACGTGCGGCGACGTCCAGTTCCGGGAAGGCAGCCGAGACCATCGCCCGCGAGCCCTTCGACACCACCGGGCGCAGTGCGGCCGGATCGATGGGTGCACGACCACGTTCGGCCAGCATCGCGTTGCAGGTAGCGACGAAGTCCGGCGCGCTGTCCAGCAAGGTGCCATCCAGATCGAACAGCACCGCGCGCGGGAAGCGTGCAGCGGTCATGCCGGCTTGACCGCATAGGCCAGGTAGTTGATGTCGGTGCGGCTGCTCAGGCGGGCATGGTTGCGCCACGGCTCGTAAGCCATGCCACTGACATCCACCAGCTGCACATCAGCCTCGCGCAGCCAGCGCGCCAGCTCGGCCGGCTTGATGAATTCCTGGTAGTGGTGGGTGCCCCTGGGCAGCAGGCGCGCCACGTACTCGGCGCCGACAATCGCCACCGCGAAGGCGGCCGCGGTGCGGTTGATGGTCGACAGGAACAGGTGGCCGCCCGGCTTCAGCAGGCGCTTGCAGGCCTCGATGATCGCGCCCGGGTCTGGCACGTGCTCGAGCATTTCCATGCAGGTGACCACATCGAAACTGCCCGGTTGCTCGGCGGCCAGATCCTCGGCGGCCTGCACGCGGTAGTCGACCTTGGCGCCGCTTTCCAGCGCATGCAGGCGCGCGACCTTCACCAGTTCCGGGGCCAGGTCGATGGCGGTGACGTCGGCGCCGGCCTGCGCCAGTGCTTCGCTCAGCAGCCCGCCACCGCAGCCGATGTCGAGCACGCGCGCGCCACGCAACGGCACGCGGTCGGCGACGTACTTCAGGCGCACCGGGTTCAGCGCATGCAGCGGCTTCTGCGGGCCGTCAGCATCCCACCAGCGGTTGGCCAGCGCGGCGAACTTGTCCAGCTCGGCCTGATCGAAATTGGAGGAAGCGTGGGGGGCAGTCATGAGGGGTCCTTGCGGCGCCAGGGATCAGGCGCGGATATGACGGATGCGCTCGCGCCACTGGCGCGCGTTGGCGATGATGCCCGGCAGGTCCATGCCGACCAGCTCGCGCTGCACCAGCTTCGGCTTGCCGGCGATCCAGACGTCGCTGACCTGCTGGCGGCCGGTGGCGTACACCAGTTGCGACAGCACGTTGTGCAGCGGCTGGGTTTCCAGCGCAGACAGGTCGACGCAGACCAGGTCGGCCTGCTTGCCGACTTCGATCGAGCCGATGCGGTCACCGAAGCCCAGCGCGCGTGCGCCACCCAGCGTGGACGCGCGCAGCGTGGTTGCCGCATCCAGTGCAGTGGCGTCGTCGGCCACGGCCTTGGCCAGGATCGCCGCGGTGCGGTTCTCGCTGAACATGTCCAGGTCGTTGTTGCTGGCGCAGCCATCGGTACCGATCGCCAGGTTCACGCCTGCGCGCTGCAGGGCGCAGGCCGGGCAGAAACCGGAGGCCAGCTTCAGGTTGGATTCGGGGCAATGCACGACGCTGACGCCGCGCTCGGCGCACAGGTGGATTTCCGCATCGGTCAGCTGGGTCATGTGCACCGCAATCAGGCGGTCGTTGACCAGGCCGAGCCGATCCAGCCGCGCCAGCGGGCGCTGGCCGTGCAGCCTGATCGAATCGTTGATTTCCTGCGCGGTCTCGTGGGTATGCAGATGCACCTGCATGTCGAGCTGGTCGGACAGCATCCGCACCCGCTCGAAGTTGGCATCGTTGACCGTGTAAGGCGCATGCGGCGCGAACGCGGTGGCGATCAGCGGATCGGTGCGCCACTGGTCGTGCAGTTCACCGGCCTTGGCGAAGTACTCGTCGTCGGTCTTGGCCCAGGCGGTGGGGAAATCGATGATGACCGCGCCCACCAGCGCGCGGAAACCGTGTTTCTTGTAGACCGCGGCCTGCACGTCGCCGAAGAAGTAGTTCTCGTTGGCGCAGGTGGTGCCGCCGCGCAGCATCTCGGCGATGGCCAGGGTGGTGCCGTCGGCAACGAATTCGGGGCCGATCACCGCCGCTTCCACCGGCCAGATGTGCTGCTGCAGCCAGGTCATCAGCGGCAGGTCGTCGGCGACGCCGCGCAGCAGGGTCATCGGGTTGTGCGTGTGGGCGTTGACCAGGCCCGGCATCAGCGCGGCCTCGGGGCGACTGACTACCTGGGCGGCACGGAAGCGCGCGCGCGCCTCGGCACGCGGCAGGATGGCCACGATCTCGCTGCCACGCACGGCGACGGCATGGTCTTCCAGCACCACCGCATGCGGCTCGATCGGAACGACGTAACCGGCTTCGATGAGCAGGTCGCAGGCTTCGGGGAGGTGCGGGCTATCGCTCATGCGGGCTCACTGGCTATTGGAGAAGGGCCTGGCGGGAGGCGGTAGCGCCGGGCCATGCCCGGCGGCTGTCCGCTGCGGCGCCATGGGCGCCAGCAACGGGTTCCGGGTTATGCCCGGAAAGCCGAGCATGGCTCGGCTCTACAGGTAATCCGGCTGCGCCGGATTACTTGACGCGTGCGGAGTACTCGCCCGAACGGGTGTCGACGCGGATCACTTCGTCCTGGTTGACGAACAGCGGCACGCGGACCACGGCGCCGGTTTCCAGGGTGGCCGGCTTGCCGCCGCCGCCCGAGGTGTCGCCACGGACGCCCGGATCGGTCTCGGTGATCTTCAGCTCGACGAAGTTCGGCGGCTGCACGAAGATCGGCTCACCGTTCCACAGGGTGACCACGCAGGACTCCTCGCCCTTCAGCCACTTCTCGGCGCCGCCCATGCCGGCCTTGGTGGCCTGGACCTGCTCGAAGGATTCCGGATCCATGAAGTGCCAGTACTCGCCATCGCTGTACATGAAGTTCATGTCGGTGTCGACGACGTCGGCTGCATCCAGCGAGTCGGTCGACTTCATGGTCACTTCCTGGGTACGGCCGTCCTTGATCAGGCGGTACTTCACGCGGGTGAAGGCCTGGCCCTTGCCCGGCTTGACGTATTCGGTGTCGATGATGACGGCCGGTTGGTTGTTGACCAGGATCTTCATCCCGTTCTTGACGTCGTTCATGCCGTAGCTGGCCATGCGTAAACTCCTGAGTGGCAGAAACGCCGCGGGTGCGGCGAGCCGTTAGAATGGAAAGCCCACCGGATGCCGGTGGGCGACTGTTTTTCTGCCCCCATGATAACCGCAGGCC
Organism: Stenotrophomonas sp. YJH_SMC_37; assembly: GCF_059370035.1. Classification (NCBI taxonomy): domain Bacteria; kingdom Pseudomonadati; phylum Pseudomonadota; class Gammaproteobacteria; order Lysobacterales; family Lysobacteraceae; genus Stenotrophomonas; species Stenotrophomonas sp. YJH_SMC_37. The sequence continues at coordinate 252,037 of NZ_JCAFTG010000002.1, read as the reverse complement.
CCCTCTCCATGCAGCTTTCCGCCTTCCCCCGGCCCCAGTCGCCAGGCGCGCCCGCGCGCTGGCAGCAGCTCTGGCGCCAGGCACTGCGCGACCCACAGGCCCTGCTGGCCCGGCTGCAGCTGGACCCGGCCGCGCTGGGCGTCTCGGAAGCGGCAATGGCCCAGTTCGCGCTGCGCGTACCGGAGGGGTTCGTGGCCCGCATGCGCAAGGGTGATCCGGCCGATCCGCTGCTGCGCCAGGTGCTGCCGATCGACGAGGAAATGCGTCCCGCGCCCGGGTTCAGTTTCGATGCGGTGGGCGATGGCGCCGCCAGGAAGGCCACCGGCGTCATCCAGAAGTACCGTGGCCGCGCCCTGCTGGTCGCCACCGGCAGCTGCGCGATCAACTGCCGCTACTGCTTCCGCCGCCACTTCGACTATGGCGCGGAGAACGCCGCCAAGGGTGGCTGGCAGGAGGCCGTAGCCGCCATCGCCGCCGACCCGGACATCGACGAGGTGATCCTGTCCGGCGGTGACCCACTGTCGCTGGCCACGCACAAGCTGGTCGAACTGACCGATGCCCTGCGCGCCATCCCGCATATCCACCGCCTGCGCATCCACACCCGGCTGCCGATCGTGCTGCCCGAGCGCGTGGACGATGAGCTGGTCTCCTGGCTGGGCAGTCTGCCCTGGCCGCTGGCGATCGTGGTCCACGCCAACCATGCCAATGAATTCGACGCCAGCGTGGACGCGGCGATGGCCCGCCTGCGCGCTACCGGCGCCCAACTGCTGAACCAGGCGGTGTTGCTGCGCGGGGTCAATGACAGCGTGCAGGCCCTGCAGGACCTGAGCGAGCGCAGCTTCGACGCCGGCGTGCTTCCCTACTACCTGCATCAGTTGGACCGGGTCGAGGGCGTGGCCCACTTCGAAGTGGATGACGCCCAGGCCAAGGCGCTGATTGCCGGCCTGACCGCGCGCCTGTCCGGTTATCTGATCCCGAAACTGGTGCGCGAACTGCCCGGCGACCCGAGCAAGCGTCCGCTGTAGCCCCAAAAAAGGGGACGGAGGGGATTAAGTCGCAAATGCGTAAGCGACTTAATCCCCTCCGTCCCTTTTTTTGTATCGGTCAGAGGCCCGATTCAATCATCCGCACCACTTCGGTGGCGGTCACCGGATGACTCAGCCAGTAGCCCTGGCCAAGATCGCAGCCGCGCTGCACCAGCAGGTCGAACTGCGCCTGCTGCTCGATGCCCTCGGCCACCACGGTGATGCCCAGTGCGTGGGCCATGGCGATGATCGCCGTGGTCAGCGCCAGATCGTCGGGATCGCGCTGCATGTCGGCCACGAAGCTCTTGTCGATCTTCACCCCGTCCACCGGTACCTGGCGAAGATGGCTGAGACCGGAGAAGCCGGTGCCGAAATCGTCCAGCCAGACCTTCACGCCGGTGCGGTGCAGCTTGTCCAGCAGCTGTGCGGCCACCATCTCGTCGCCGATCACGGCGGTTTCGGTCAGCTCCAGATGCAGGCGCGAGGCCGGTAGCCCGGACTCATGCAGGCACTGCGCCACCAGTGCCGGCAGTTCGCCGCCGCGCAACTGCCGTGGCGACACGTTGACCGACACGAACAGGTCGTCCCCGGCCGTCCCGCGCGGCCATTGCGCGGCCTCCATGCAGGCCGCACGCAGCACCTTCGGGCCGATGACTTCGATAAGGCCACTCTGCTCGGCCACCTCGATGAACACCGAAGGCGGGATCGTGCCCAGGGTCGGGTGCTGCCAGCGCAGGAGCACTTCAACGCCGACCATGCGGCGGTCGCGCATGCGGAAGATCGGCTGGTAGGCCAGGCGCAGTTCGCCGCGCTCCCAGGCGCCGCGCAGCTCCTGTTCCATATGCACGCGACGCTCGACTGCATGGTCCATCGCCCGGCTGTAATAGCGATAGCAGTTCTTGCCCGCCATCTTTGCCTGGTACATGGCAATGTCGCCGTTCTTCAGCAGGGTGGTGGCATCGGCCGCATCGTCAGGGAACAGGGTCACGCCGATCGAGGTACCCAGGAACAGTTCCCGGCCCTGCACCACCAGCGGCTTGCCCAGCTCCCGCACCAGCACTTCAGCCAGCAGCCGCGCATTTGCGGCCACATCACCATCGCCCACCAGGATCACGAACTCATCTCCGCCGAAGCGCGCCAACAGGGCTTCATCGCCCCCGGCTTCGGTGACCGCGCGATCGATACGCTGTGCAAACTGCAGCAGTGCTTCATCGCCAGCTTCGTGGCCAAGGGTGTCATTGACTCGCTTGAAGTCGTCGATATCGGCGAACAACAGGCCCAACCGGTGATTGGCGGCACGGGCAGCCATCAACCGATGATCAAGCGCCTCGCGGAATGCCAGCCGGTTGGTCAGCCCGGTCAACGCGTCGGTATAGGCCATGCGCCGCACTTCGCGGTCATGGCGGGCGATCGCATCACGCATGCGGGCAAAACCGCGCACCAGTTCACCCACCTCGTCGTCGCGGGTGTTCTCGGCCAGCGGCGTCTGGTAGTCGCCCGCCTCGATGCGACGGGCAGCGACGGCGAGATCACGGATCGGCGCAACCAGAGTACGCTGCACGTACACGATCACGACCACGCCGATCACCACCAGTAGGCCCAGCATCAACAGCAGCCAGCCCAGGTGACGGCTGCCGACCTGCTGCAGGCGTTCGCCCAAGGTGGCGTTGGCTGCCTGCTCGCGCTGCTGCACCTCATCCAGCGCCATGCCGACGCGGACGCCGCCAATGCGCTGGTTGCCGACCATGATCGGCATGGTGTTGTCGAGCACCTTCGGCGACTCCTGCACGACCAGCGCCTGCGCAGCCGCGGCCCTGGGTGCAAGAGGATCAGCCATCGGCTGGCCGAAACCGGATACTTCGACCGAGCCGTCGTGAACCAGCCGGCCGCGTTCGTCGAACACCAGCACGTAGCGCACCACGGGCTGGCGCGCAGTACTGCGCACCAGTACGCCAACCTGGTCCAGGTCACGGTAGTACAACGGGTTGGCCAGCGCATCGGACAACTCGCGCGCCATCGCCTCGCCGCGGCTGCGCACGCTGCGGTCGAACAATTCATGGATGACGCCACCGCTGAGGTTGCGCACCTCGCCCTGCATCGCCGCTTGCCGCCCCAACAACACTGCCAGGATCGCGATCACCACGACCATTGCCCCGCCCATCGCGAGCAGGAACCGGGCCTGCATCCCCGAGCCAAGCCACTTCATTCCACTTCCATCCGCACGCGCGTCAATCCTTGTTTCAATTCATCCAGCCGCTGCTGCGCATGCGCATCGACGCGGTGGAACCCGGAAGTGCCAAAAAACCGATGCAGCGCTCCCCGTGCCCTCGGGTCGCCGGCCGCCTGCAGCAGCACTTCCTGCAGGCGATCGCGCACGCGTGGATCAAGGTCGGCGCGGACCATCTCCACCGCACGCGGGTAGGGTTCGGTGCGCAGCAGCTCGCGGAAGTCGCGCCGGAACGCTGCTGGCATCCGCCGTTCGTCATTCCAGTCCACGCTGCTCACTGCTCCCACGTCAACCACCCCCTTGTGCACGAACGTCGCGATGTTCAGCTCGCTGCGTGCAAATACGTAGCCCACGCTATCTGGGCCCGGCATGTCCCATGCACCGGCCAGGATCTGCGGCGACAGGCCTTCCTGCAGCAACGTCATCACCGGCACCAGGTAGGCACTGGTGGACGCCGTGTTCTGCAGGGCCAGGCGATGGCCCCGCAGATCCTGCATGCGCTGGATCGGGCTGTCGCGGCGCACGAAGAAAACCGTCTGGTACTCCCGCACACCGTTGCGCTCGGTCAGCAGCAGCGGACGGGCGCCACTGCGCTGGCCCAGCGCCACCGCCGTACCCGAGGTTTCCGTGACCCAGTCGACACGACCGCGCCGCAGATAGCTGGCCATCTGCTGTGGATCGCGTGCCATCAGGATCCTCCCCTCCTTGATGCCAACGTCGTGCATGCGCGCCACCACGTAATCCAGCAAGGGCTGAAGCTGCTCGTAGTGGGCCTTGGGATCATCGCTGATCCGGCCCAGCACCAGCACGTGGTCCGGTGCTGCACGCACCGTCCCGGCCAGCAGGACCATGGCCAGGCTCAGCAGTCCCCCCTGCATTGCCTTTCGCAGACCCGACACAGGCTTCATCCCCCCCTGGGTATCCAGACAGACTACCCGAAAAAATGAGAACGTCGTCAGCTGTTCTTGTTGCCTGCTTGTGCCAGTCGCGCCATGCGCTGGGTGTCGGCGAGGATGCCGCGCAACAGGCGCACTTCCTGCTCGCTTGGCTCGCTACGCAGGAACAGGCGGCGCAGCTTGCGCATCGCCGATTCCGGCGCGCGGCCCTTGTGGAAATCGATCTCGTCCAGCGTGTCGCCGAGCTGGGCGAAGAAGCTCTCCATCTGCTCATGGCTGGCGGCCTGTTCGCGGAAGCCGGGCTCGGCATTGGGGGCCGGCTGCGCGCCCAGCAGCTGCATGCGCGTTTCATAGGCCAGCACCTGTACGGCGGCCGCCAGGTTGAGCGAGCTGAACTCAGGATCGGACGGGATGTGCACCGCCGCATGGCAGAGCTGCAGTTCCTCGTTGGTCAGGCCGGTGCGCTCGCGGCCGAACACCAGCGCCACCTCGGCGCCCTCGCCCGCCTTGGCCACTGCTCTGGCGGCGGCATCGGCCGGCAGGTACTCCTCCAGCTGCACGCGGCGGGCACGGGCGGTGCAGCCCAGCACCAGGCGGCAATCAGCCACGGCCTCGGCCAGGGTGGCCACCACCGGGGCCTCCCCCAGCACGTCTTCGGCACCGGCCGAGCGGCGGAAGGCCTCCTCGTCCAGTGGTTTTTCGGGGGCGACCAGCACCAGGCGGGCCAGGCCCATGGTCTTCAGGGCGCGGGCGGCGGCCCCCATGTTGCCGGGGTGCTGGGTACCGACCAGGACGAATCGGAGGCGGGTGGCGGCGGGAAACTGGGACATGAACAGGGAAAAGGTCGAGCTGGACGATGACCAATGGTAAACTGTGCGGCCGGCCACTGCGCCGGACCCGCTCTTTTCCCCCGCCAGTCCATCTCTTCTGCCTTTCCGGGAGCCCACGCCATGCAGAAACCCGCCGTAACCGTCATGGTCAAGGCCGCCCGCCTCGCCGGCAACGTCCTGTTGCGCAACATCAACAAGCTCGAGGCACTGAACGTGGTGCAGAAGGGCCGGATGGACTACGCCAGCGAAGTGGATGCGGACGCGGAAAAGGTCATCGTCAAGGAACTCAAGCGCGCTTACCCGGACTACGGCATCTTCGGTGAAGAAGGTGGCGTGCAGGGCGAGCGCCGCCAGATGTGGGTCATCGACCCGCTGGACGGCACCAGCAACTACCTGCGCGGCGTGCCGCACTACTGTGTGTCGATCGCCCTGGTCGAGAACGGCGAGCCGACCGATGCGGTCATCTTCGACCCGCTGCGCAATGAACTGTTCACCGCCAGCCGTGGCGCCGGCGCCGTGCTGAACGACCGCCGCATCCGCGTGGCCGACCGCAAGGACCTGGAAGGCACGATGATCCACACCGGCTTCGCCCCGCGCGAGCGCAGCCGCGCCAGTGCCCAGCTGAAGGCGGTCGACGCCCTGCTGGTGCACGGCGAGGACATCCGCCGCACCGGTTCGGCCGCATTGGACCTGGCCTACGTGGCCTGCGGCCGCGCCGACGCCTACTTCGAAGCCGGCGTGAAGGCGTGGGACATCGCCGCCGGCCTGCTGCTGGTCCGCGAGGCGGGCGGCAAGGTCTGTGACTTCAAGGGCGCGACCCTGGGCCGCATGGACAACCGTGGCCCGGAGACCCACCAGATCGTAGCCGGCAACCTGAAGGTGGCCGAGTCGCTGCAGAAGGTGCTGGTGAACACCGGCTACGCCGCCGAGTTCGACGCGAAGTTCTGAGGTTTCGCGTAAAGCGGTTCATGGGGACGGCATCTGCGAAGGTGCCGTTTTCGTTTGTGCGCACGGAGAGTCGTTTCCGCGACCGCGGAGGGGTGTCACTTTCTTTGCTCGTGCAAAGAAAGTAACCAAAGAAACACGCCGCCGGGGCGCGAGCCGACGTGCTGCGCACGCCGGTACCCTGCGCTCCTCGGACCGTCGAGGGACGGTGCGGGAACTCGCTGCGCTCAGACACCCGCACCTCTTCGCCCTCGCCGGACCTGCGGTGCTCGGCTCGCTCAAGGCGGACCCAACGTCAAATGCCACAGCTGAACCCAGTAGATCCGCGCCACGTGTGGATGCTGTCGATCTTGATCTTGATCTTCCAGTCCGCCTTGAGCGAGCCGAGCATCGCAGGGGAATCAGGGGCGAAGAGGCGCCGGTGTCTGAGCGCAGCGAGTTCGGCGCCGTCCCCTGATTCACCGAGAAGCGCAGGGTACCGGCGCGTAGCGACGGCTCGCGGCTGGCGGAGCGTTTCTTTGGTTACTTTCTTTGCGCGCAAAGAAAGTGACACCCCTCCGCGGTCGCGGAAATGATCCTAGGCATCGCCTGGCGCCACCAATGCGTGCGCGCGCAAAACAAAAACGCCCGGCGCGGGGCCAGGCGTTCCTGCACTAACAAGGAGCAGAGAGTTACGCCACCGTCGACGCCCGCAGCGCGGCGATGCGCTCTTCCAGCGGCGGGTGGCTCATGAACAGCTTCTTGGCCGTCGAACCGGAAATGCCGAAGGCGGCAATCTGGGTCGGCAGCGTGCTCTGGCCGTGGTTCAACTGCAGGCGCTCCAGCGCGGCGATCATCTTCTGGCGGCCCGCCAGCGAGGCACCGCCTGCATCGGCGCGGAACTCGCGGTGGCGCGAGAACCACATGGCAATCATCGTCGCGAACAGGCCAAACACCATCTCCAGCACGAACACGATGATGTAGTAGGCGAAGCCACGGCCACCGCCTTCGCGGTTGCCCGACAGCGCGCTGTCGATGATGCCGCCGACCACGCGGGCCAGCACGATCACAAAGGTGTTCAGCACGCCCTGCAGCAGCGCCATGGTGATCATGTCACCGTTGGCGACGTGGGCAATCTCGTGGCCCAGCACCGCTTCAGCCTCGTCCTCGCTCATGTTGTGCAGCAGGCCGGTGGACACCGCCACCAGCGCGTTGTTGCGGTTGGCGCCGGTGGCGAAGGCATTGATCTCCGGGCCGTCATAGACCGCCACTTCCGGCATACCGATGCCGGCGGCCTTGGCCTGGCGCTCGACCGTGGCCAGCAGCCAGCGCTCGGTCTGGTTGCGCGGCTCGGTGATCACCACCGCACCGGTGGAGCGCTTGGCCATCCACTTGGACAGCAGCAGCGAGATGAAGGAGCCACCGAAACCGAAGATGCCGGCCATGATCAGCAGACCGCTCATCTTGCTCGGGTCGGTTCCCGCCAGCGACATCACGATGCTGGCGAGGATCAGGACCGCGAAGTTGGTCGCCAGGAACAGGGCAATGCGGGTAAACATGGGAAAATCCGGCTCGGAAGGGGTCGATACCGGTCAATTTGCGGCGTGGTCAGCTTGAATTCAAGCGCCAACCTGACCGACGATTCAGCCAGCATGACCTCCCCCATTCCCTGCGGCCGTTTCGCGCCCTCGCCGACCGGCCTGCTCCACCCCGGATCCCTGCTTGCCGCCTTCGGCAGTTGGCTGCTGGCCCGCCACCATGGCGGCCTGTGGCGGCTGCGCATCGAAGACGTTGACCCGCCGCGTACCGTGCCCGGCGCCGCGCAGTCGCAGCTGCAGGCACTGGCTGCGTTCGGACTGGTCCACGACGGCCCGGTCCTGTGGCAGAGCGCGCGAGGCGAGGCCTACCAGGCCGCGCTGGATGTGTTGCTGGCCAGCGACCAGGCCTTCATCTGCCACTGTAGCCGCAGCGAACTGGCTGCCAACGGCGGCATCCATCACCGCTGCGTTGCGCGGCAACCGCGACCGGACCCTGCCGTCCGCTTCCGCGTGCCGCCGGGCAGCATCGTGCACTTCGACGATGGCCTGCGCGGCCCGCAGCAGCAGGACGTGCATGCCGAGATTGGCGACTTCGTGTTGCGCCGTGCAGATGGCTGCTGGGCCTACCAGTTGGCCGTGGTGGTCGATGACGCCGAACAGGGCGTGACCGAAGTGGCGCGCGGCGCCGACCTGCTCGATTCCACCGCGCGGCAGATCCTGCTGCAGCAGGCGCTGGGCCTGGCCGTGCCACGCTACTGGCACCTGCCGCTGCTGCTCGATGCCCCGGGGCACAAACTGTCCAAGTCGCTGGCGTCGCTGCCGGTGGACAGCACGCGGCCGGTGCCGGTATTGCGCGCGCTCTGGCAGCTGCTGGGCCAGGCGCCTGCCGCACTGGACGGCGCCGATGAGCGGGATGCGCTGCTGGAGGCTGCGCAACGGGCGTTCGACCCGGCGCGGCTGCCGCGGACCGACGTCCTGTTGCCGGCCGGCGCACTTTCCGCGCCGATGTTGCAGAATCCCCCTTCACCCACCTGATACCCGGACAGCACTCCATGACATCTCGCGTCGCACTGGTCACCGGCGGAACCGGCGGCATCGGTACCGCCATCTGCCAACGCCTGGCCGACCAGGGCCACCGGGTCGCCACCAACTACCGCGACGAGTCCAAGGCCCGCGCCTGGCAGCAGGCGATGACCGAGCGCGGCTACCACGTGGCGATCTTCCCGGGCGATGTCTCCGATCCAGACAGCGCCGAAGCGCTGGTGCGCGCCGTCGAGGCCGAGCTGGGCCCGGTCGAGATCCTGGTCAACAACGCCGGCATCACCCGTGACACCACCTTCCACCGCATGCGCGCGGACCAGTGGCACGATGTGATCAACACCAATCTCAACTCGGTGTTCAACGTCACCCGGCCGGTCATCGAAGGCATGCGCCGCCGCGGCTGGGGCCGGGTCATCCAGATCAGCTCGATCAACGGCCTGAAGGGCCAGTACGGCCAGGCCAACTATGCTGCGGCCAAGGCCGGCATGCACGGCTTCACCATCTCGCTGGCCCGCGAGAACGCCGGCTTCGGCATCACGGTCAACACCATTTCGCCCGGCTACGTCGCCACCGACATGGTGATGGCGGTTCCGGAGGACGTGCGCGCCAAGATCATCGCCGACATTCCCACCGGGCGCCTCGGCAAGCCGGAAGAAATCGCCTATGGCGTGTCTTTCCTGGTGGCCGAGGAAGCCTCGTGGATCACCGGCAGCAACCTGGACATCAACGGCGGCCACCACATGGGCTGGTGAGCCGCGCAGGGGGCGCCGCGGCATGCACCGGCGGCCCCTGCCGATGGTCATGCTGCGCAGCACGCAAACCCTTGTTGCGCAACATGATCGCCCCTGAAAGCCAAGCCTGGCGGGGGCTGGGGCGGTTGCAACCGCTGCTGCACTGCGCCATGCTGCGCGTCTACTGTGACGAGTACCGCTTCATGGCTGCGACCCGCATCATCAAGAAGTATCCGAACCGCCGTCTCTACGACACCGAGATCTCCAGCTACATCACCATCGAGGACGTGCGCCAGCTGATCCTGGACGGTGAAGACTTCGAAGTCCGCGACGCCAAGAGCGGCGACGACCTCACGCGATCGGTCCTGCTGCAGATCATCGCCGACCAGGAACAGGACGGCGAACCGATGCTGTCCACGCAGCTGCTGAGCCAGCTGATCCGCTTCTACGGCGATTCCCTGCAGGGCTTCATGGGCAACTACCTGGAGCGCAGCATGCAGGTCTTCCTCGACCAGCAGCAACAGTTCCGCCAGCAGATGGGCAACCTGCTGGGCCAGACCCCGTGGGCGATGATGAACCAGCTGACCGAGCGCAACCTGGAGCTGTGGCAGGAATTCCAGCGCAGCATGGGCAGCGGCTTCGGTGGCCCGCGCCCGGGCGGCACCGGCACCGGTACGGGCACCGGCAACAAGCCGAACGAACCGGGCACCGGCACCGGCAGCAAGACCCGCCGCTGAGCCGCTTCACAGGCTGACACGAAAACGGCGCGCCCCTGGCGCGCCGTTCTGTTTGGCATCGCGCCAACGATGCGTCAGCGTTTCGCCTTGCACGCCGAGCACACGCGCTCGACCTTGTAGCCCTTGGCCTTCAGTTTCTCGACCACGCCATCACTGCCCAGCAGGTGCAGCGTGCCGACCACCACCAGCGTACCGCCCTGCCCGGCCTGCAGGTACGGCTGCAGCTTCGGCACCCAGGCATCGTTGCGCCCGGTGTTGATGCGCTGGTACAGCTGCGGGTACTGCTGGCGCATCTCTGCCGCCATCTTGGTCCACAGCAGGCGATCATCACCGCGGCGCCACGCATCATGCAGCAGCCGCGCCTGCTCATCGGCCTTGCCGGCCTGGTCCAGTGCTTCGGCCAGCATCTGCCGCTGTTCCTGCAGCGTCATTCCGTCAAGCATGCCGATCTGGGTATCAATGTCCTCCAGTCCCGCCGTCTTGCGGCCGGTCTTCTGCGCGCGCTCCATGAAGTGGCGGTCCAGGCCCAGCGCCGGGTCCAGGCCGAGCTTCTGCATCTGCCCGATCGAAATGCTCAGGCCGACGAACCAAGGCTTCATGCCCTGCATCTGCGCCAGCGGCAACTGGTTCTCGGCAGCAAAGGCCTGCAGCTTCTGCCAAGTGGCCGCATCCAGATCACGCTTCAGCTCGCTGCCATCGGTGCGGATCGCCGCCTGCACCATGCGGCTGGCCAGCTGGGGCGACTGCATGTCTTCCGGCGACAGTTCGAACACTACCCGCTGTGAGGCCTCGAACGCCTGTTCGACATCGGGCGACAGCGGGTAGTCCTGCGGCTTCAGCAGGTGGAAGGAACCGAGCAGGTAGAGGCGTGAGTCGCCTGGGCCGGTCACTTTCCACAGCAACGGCACCGGCGGCCGGGCCGCCGCTGCGCCAGCGGTGTCGGCTTGCAGGGTACGTGCTGCAACCAGCGGTGCCAGCGCACAGGCCGCCAACAGAACGGCGGCACGCAACAGTGATCTGATCGGCATCTCAGCCTTCTCCTTCAGGCAGGTGGTAGGCCTTCTCGCCCGCTTCCACGCGCAGGTCCAGCCGGTTTTCAGGCGGCGCCAACGGGCAGGTTGCATAGGCGGTGAACGCACACGGTGGGTTGTAGGCATGGTTGAAATCGATGCGCACCGTACCATCGGCGCCTGGCGCATCGGTTTCCAGGTAACGCCCAGCCGGATAGCTGCCGCGACCACTGGTGCGGTCGGCGAAGATCAGGAACAGCGGCTGCCCGGGTGCACCTATCGCCTCCAGCCGCCAGTTGCGGCCATCACGCTGGAACTCGACCGCGCCCGCGTTCGGCATCTCGGTGGTCAAGCCAGTGATATCGACGATCGGCAGGGTCTTGCCTGGCGGGTGCGCGATGAAGCGCGCCTGCACCTGCCAGTCAGGACCGCCCGGCCAGTACTCCAGGCCGGCGAACCCACGGCGTGCAGGCGCATCGGCGTGCTTGACCCGCAGCGCATCGCGCGGACCGCGACGGATGATGCTGAGCTGGCCTTTGCCACCATCGAAGGCCAGCAGCGTCGGCTGCGGATCCTTGTCGGTGTCGATGCGGATGCGGCCGCGGACCGGTTTGCCCCCATGGCTGACGTCCGTACCGGCTTCGGGAGTGAACCACCATTGGCTGCCTTCGCGGCGCAGCAGGCCCAGCTTGTCCGGCCCCACTGCCAGGCGGATGCCATTGGTCGCGCCACTGCCGACAAAGTGCGATCTGTTCTGCAGCCAGTGCAGGCCGACCAGCGCTGTCCAACCGTCCGGGCGGGTCAGGTCCTGATAGCGTGCCACCCGCCACTGCTGCTGCCCGGCGGCATAGGACGGATCCTCCGCGGCCGAAGCCGGTGCCGGCGGCGGCGCGGGGCTGCAGGCGGCCAACACCATGGCGACCAGCAGGCCGCCCATTCCCCGATAACGCATCGATGCTCCCCTCAACGTCCGCGCAGGAACCAGCGGTCGATCTCCGCCAGCGAAAAACGGGCCCAGGTCGGCCGGCCGTGGTTGCATTGGCCGGACCGCTCGGTGATCTCCATGTCGCGCAGCAGCGCGTTCATTTCCGGCACGGTCAGGCGACGGTTGGCACGCACCGCGCCGTGGCAGGCCATGGTCGACAGCAGCTCGTCGCGCGCGCTGGCCACGCGGCGGCTCTGGCCGTGCTCGCGCAGGTCGGTCAGCACGTCGCGCAGCAGGCCTTCCGGTTCGGCATGCGCCAGCAGTGCCGGTATGCTGCGCACGTGCAGTGAACCGGGGCCGGCACGGGTCACTTCGAAGCCGAGTGCGGCCAGCGTGTCGGCTTCGCTTTCGGCGGTATCGGCCTCGCGCTCGCCCACCGCCAGCGTGATCGGCACCAGCAACGGCTGCGACTGCAGGCCGATGCCATCGTGCGCGTTCTTCAGGCGCTCGTAGCCGATGCGTTCGTGTGCGGCATGCATGTCGACCACGATCAGGCCTTCGGCGTTCTCGGCCAGGATGTAGATGCCGTGCAGCTGCGCGATCGCATAGCCCAGCGGCGGCACTCCGGCATCGGCACTGGTGACCGGCAGTCCGTTCTCGGTCGGCATCGGCGGCAGCGCCGCCCCGGGCTCGGCACCGGCCGGCGTGGCATACAGCGCGGCGTAGGCCGCCGGAGCATCAGCAACCTGCAGCCCAAGGGGCTGCTGCGGGCGCCAGCCGGAAAAGCCACCGCCGCCTGCGCCCGAGCCGGCACCGGGCGCAGGCCCACGCACCAGCCCGAAACCCGATGCGCCCGCGCTCGATGCCATCGATGCAGCAGCGGCGTCCACCGGATGCACCGGACCCGCACCGATCTCCTGCGCCGACATGCCCGCGCGGGTATCAGCCAACGCGTCCTTCAGCGTGCGATAGACGAAGTCATGCACCAGCCGCGAATCACGAAAGCGCACCTCGTGCTTGGCCGGGTGCACGTTGACATCAACACGGGTCGGGTCCAGTTCGAGGAACAGCACATAGGCCGGCTGCCGACCGTGGTACAGCACATCGCCGTACGCCATCTTCACCGCGTGGGCGACGCTGCGATCGCGCACCGAACGGCCGTTGACGTACAGGTACTGCTGGTCGGCGCTGGCACGCGAGTAATGCGGCTGCGCGATCCAGCCATGCAGGCGCAGGCCGGCGCCACTGTGATCCACGCGCACGGCCTGGTTGGCGAAATCCTCGCCCAGCGTTTCTGCCAATCGCGTATCGGAATACAGATCGCCCGGCTTGTAACGGCGCGAGGCCTTGCCGTTGTGGGACACGCGCAGTTCGACGTCCGGCCGCGCCAGGGCCAGCGAGCGCAGCCATTCTTCGATATGGCCCAGCTCGGTGCGCTCGGCGCGCAGGAACTTGCGCCGCGCCGGTACGTTGTAGAACAGCTCGCGCACTTCCACCGTGGTACCCGGCGCATGCGCGCGCGGCGTCACCTCACCGATCTTCCCGCCTTCGATCTGCAGCGCGGAACCATGCTCGTCATGTGCGCGACGCGAGGCCAGGGTGAAGCGACTGACCGAGGCGATCGACGGCAGCGCTTCGCCACGGAAACCGAGCGTGGCCACCGATTCAAGATCGTCCAGATCGGCGATCTTGCTGGTCGCGTGGCGCGATACCGCCAGCGGCAGCTGCTCCGGCGCGATGCCACTGCCGTTGTCGCGGATGCGGATCAGGCGTACACCGCCCTCTTCAAGATCGATATCTACGCGGCTGGCACCGGCGTCGATCGCGTTCTCGACCAGCTCCTTGACCACCGAAGCGGGACGCTCGACCACTTCGCCAGCGGCGATCTGGTTGATCAGGATCTCCGGCAAGGGCCGGATCGGGCGCGGACCGGGCGCGCTCATGGGAGATGATGGGCAGCAGACTTCATGGGTCGATGATAGCGGAGCGCCCGTGGGTAGAGTCGACTGTCAGTCGACTGCTCTCCGCCCGGGCGCCGAAAAGCCCCGCGCTGCGCACGTAGTCAACCAACAGTCGACTCTACCGCGCTCTACAGGAAGCGGATTACTTGCTGCCGCCGGCCATGGTGGCTGCGGCGTCGATCTCGGCCTGGGCACGGGCCGCGTACAGCGTGCCCGGCGGTGGCTGGCGGCTGAAGAAGGTGTGCACGCCATCGAGCACGGCACCGGCGATCTTGCGCTGGTAGGCCGGGTCGGTCAGGCGACGCTCTTCATCCGGGTTGGAGATGAACGCGGTTTCCACCAGCATCGCCGGCATGTCCGACGTACGCAGCACCGCGAAGTTGGCGCGCTCGATGTTCGGCTTGTGGTTGTTGCCGATCCGCTTAAGGCCGCCCAGCACGTGGCCGGCGGCGTCTTCGGACGCCTTCATGTAGCCGCTCTGCGCGAGGTCCAGCAGCACATTGGCAAGCGTGCCCTCGGTCTGCTGCAGGCGAACGCCACCGACCAGATCGGCCGCGTTTTCCTTGTCTGCCAGCCAACGGGCGCGCTGCGAAGAGGCACCCTTGGTCGACAGTACGTACACCGACGAACCGGTGGCCGAACGGTTCTCGGCCGCGTCGGCATGGATGGAAATGAAGATGTCGGCCTTGTTTGCACGCGCCTTCTGCGCGCGCATCGGCAGCGGAATGAACACGTCGCTGTCGCGCGTAAGGTAGGCCTTCAGGCCTGGCGTCGCATTGACCTGACGGGCCAGTTCCCGCGCCACCGCCAGGGTGACATCCTTCTCACGCTTGCCGGTCGGGCCGATCGCGCCCGGATCCTGGCCTCCGTGACCGGGATCGATGGCCACCACCAGATGGCGCATGCCGGCCTGCATGCGGATGCGGGAGGCATCACTGGGCATGGCCGGGCGCGGCGGTTCCACCGGCGTCGGTGCCGGCGCAGGCACCGTGGCCGGCGGCGTGGTCACCACCGCTGCGGTGCGCTGCCCAGCGAGGATCGCGGCCGGCGAGGAAGAAGGCGAACTGCTGGCCACGGTACCCGCCGCCGCGACCTGGGCCGGCGCGGTGGATGGCGCCGGGGTAGGCGTGGCCGGCGCGGCGGCGGTGGCACTGGCCTGCTGCCGCACCTGGGCAGTCAGCAGCGCCGTGGCACGCGCGGCATCGGTACGCGCCTGCGCGCTCTCCGCCGGCGTCGGCGTCGGTGCGGGCGTGTTGGCCGGCGCCTGCGGCGGCACCGCTGGCGTCGCTGCCGGACGGCTGGCGGCCACGGCCGGGCCATCGCCCGGCCATTCGATCACCAGCTTGGATTCATTGCCCTCGCGCTGCATCTGTGGGCGGAACGGCGCCACCGATTCAGCAAGGTCGAAAACGACACGGAAGGTACCCGGCACCGGCTGTCCGGTGCGCACCGCGGTGACCACGCCCTGCGCCGCTGGCATTTTCAGGTTGCGTACGGCGCTGGAGTCCGGGAAATCGACCACCAGGCGGTTCGGTCCGGCCAGCGACATCGTCTTGTAACCGCCACTGCCCACCAGCGAGATCTCGGCACGGGTGCCGGTGGCACCGGTATTCAGCAGGACCTGGCGAATTTCACCGGCCCACGCGCTGACGCTCGCCAGACCCAGTCCGACGGCGGCACAGATGGCGATGAGACGGTTCCCCGGGCGCATGGCTCAGGATTCAATCACCGCACTGAACGGAATGCAACACCTTTTTCCTTAATAATCCGTAACCTGCCGGTGTTTGTTCTCGTCAGCCGACAGATATGGCCTGCAAGTCGCCTCCTTGGGGAAGCCGTTTCAGCCATTCATGCCCCGCGTCGCTGGCGCCAGTGAGACGAACGCGACGCCCTTGTCCCTCGATCTCCAGCGCCACCACCAGGTCGGTTGGCGGCAGCGCACCGGCACCGCGTTCCGGCCATTCAACCAGCCACAGTACCGCGCTGCCCTCGTCCAGCCCGAGGAAATCGAGTTCGCCAGCCTGCCCGATCCGGTACAGATCCAGATGCCAGGCCTCGCCACCGCCGGCCAGCGGATAGCGCTCGACCAGGGTGTAGGTCGGGCTGCGGATGGCGCCCTGGACACCCAGCGCGCGCAGCAGTGCGCGGGCCGTGGTGGATTTGCCGGCCCCCAGGTCGCCGCGCAGTTCGACCAGCGCCTGCGGCGGCCGCGTGGCCGCCAGCCATTGCCCGAGCAGTTCAGTGGCATCGCTGTCGGCAAGGAAGAAATCGATCATCGGGAAAGTTCCGGGTTGGCCAGTCGCCGCAACGGCGACAGCAGATCAGTAGGAAGCAGGCCGCGCGCGCCATCGGCGGCCGCGGCGTCGCCCGCGAGCCCATGCAGCAGCGCACCGGCCGCGGCGGCGTCGAAGGCGGCCAGGCCCTGCGCGCGCAGGCTGGCGATGATGCCGGTGAGCAGATCGCCCATGCCTCCCACGGCCATGCCGGGATTGCCTGCAGCGATCAGCCGTGGCGCCTGCCCGGGCGCCGTCACGATGCTGCCTGCGCCCTTCAACACCACCACGGCGTGGAAGCGTTCGGCCAACGCCTGCGCACAACGGTAGCGATCGGCCTGGATGTCAGCGGTACTGCAGCCGAGCAGACGCGCGGCCTCGCCCGGATGTGGCGTAAGGATGGCGTCCGGCAGCGCGCGCGGATCCTGCGCCAGCAGGTTCAGTGCATCGGCATCGACCACCAGCGGTTTGGCGCTGGCCAGCGCCCGCGCAAACAGCGCGCGCGCCCATTCGTCCTGGCCCAGGCCCGGCCCGATCGCCACCACCCTGGCCTTGTCCAGCAGCGCCGGCAGCACATCGCCGTCTTCCAGCGCATGGGTCATCGCTTCCGGCAGGCGCGCCAGCAACGGGCCGACGTGATCGCGGCGGGTGCCCAGGCTCAGCAATCCGGCGCCGGCACGCAGCGCGGCCTCGGCCGCCATGGCGATGGCACCGCCGCTGCCATGGTTGCCGCCGACGCACAGCACGTGCCCGGATTCGCCCTTGTGGCTGTTGGCGCGGCGCGGCGGCAGCAGTGCCGGCAAGCGCGCCTGGGTCCAGTGCTCCACGGCAGGTGACACGCCCTGCCATGCGGCCGTGGGCAGCTGCAGCGGCGCCAACGCCTTCCGCCCGCAATGATCCAGCGCATCGCCGGTATACAGCCCGCGATGCGGCACGATGAACTGCAGGGTCAAAACAGCCTTCACCGCCTCGCCCGGTACGGCGCCCCGGTCGGCATCGACGCCACTGGGGACGTCCAGCGCCAGAACCGGTGCCGCCTGCGCGTTGAGGGCGGCGATCAGCGCCTGCGCCACACCTTCCGGCGCACGGTCGAAGCCCAGACCGAACAGGGCATCGACCCAGATATCGGCCTCGGGCAGCGCGCCGTCGAAATCGGTGAGGGTGCCGCCACCGGACGTGAATTCCGATGCTGCACGCTGTGCCAGCGACGTCGCCGGTGGCTTGCCCGGCAAGGCGATCACCGTCACCGTACGCCCGGCCTGTCGTGCATGGCGGGCCAGCACCAGGCCATCGCCGCCGTTGTTTCCTGCGCCAACCACCACGCCGATCCGCTGCGCTTGTGGCCAATGCTGCAGCAGGCACTGCCAGGCGGCGTGGCCGGCCTGCGCCATCAGGCTCCAGCCGCCCTCGGCAGCCAGTGCCGAGGCCTGCGCATCAAGCGCACGCGCGGCAGCGGAATCGAACAGAGCGGCAAGGTTGGCCATGCGGGGATTTTATACTGGTGCATATGTCTCCCGCCCCCTCCCCTGTCGATCCGGTCCAGGCCGTACAGCGCATCCGCGAACTGGCGCGTGCGCATGGCTTCCAGCGCTGCGGCATCGCCGGCATCGAGCTGGGCGAGGACGAGGCGCACCTGGCCGACTGGCTGGGCCAGGGCCTGTACGGCACGATGGACTGGATGGCGCGCCACGGCACCCTGCGCGCGCGCCCGGCCGAGCTGCTGCCCGGCACGGTGCGGGTGATCTCGGTAGGCATGGACTACAGCCACAAGGACGACACCGAAGCCTGGGCAACCCTGGCCGACCCGGGCCGCGCCTACGTGGCCCGTTACGCCTTGGGCCGCGACTACCACAAGCTGATGCGCAACCGCCTGCAGAAGCTGGCCACGCAGATCAACGATGAAGTGGCACCGCTGGGCTACCGGGTATTCGTCGATTCGGCGCCGGTGCTGGAGCGCGCACTGGCGCGCAACGCGGGGCTGGGCTGGATCGGCAAGCACACCTGCCTGATCGACCGCAACGGCGGTTCCTGGTTCTTCATCGGCGAGATCTACATCGATATCCCGCTGCCGATCGATGCGCCGGCTACGGCACACTGCGGCACCTGCACGCGCTGCATCGATGTCTGCCCTACCCGCGCGATCACCGGCCCGCAGCGGCTGGACGCGCGGCGCTGTATTTCCTACCTGACCATCGAGCACGACGGTGCCATCCCCGAAGACATGCGGCCGTTGATCGGCAACCGCATCTACGGCTGTGACGACTGCCAGCTGGTCTGCCCCTGGAACAAGTTCGCCAAGCGTACCGACGAAGCCGATTTCCGCGCGCGCAACAACCTCGATACCGCGCGCCTGGACCAGCTGTTCGCCTGGGACGAAGCCGAGTTCCTGCGCCGCACCGAAGGCAGCCCGATCCGGCGCAGCGGCCATGAGCGCTGGCTGCGCAACATCGCCGTGGCGCTGGGCAATGCGCCGTCCTCGGCCGAAGCGCTGGCTGCCCTGCAGACCCGCATCGACGATCCCTCGCCGCTGGTGCGTGAACACGTGCAGTGGGCACTGGGCCAGCACACGGTGCGCTGACGTGCGATCCTGAGCCCCCGTTCCGCCCGCAGCACGCCGTTCCCATGCAGCCACGCAACAACGACATCCTCACCCCCAGCCAGCTCAACACCCTGGCCCGCGACCTGCTGGAAGGCAGCTTCCCGGCGATCTGGGTCGAGGCCGAACTGGGCAGCGTGGCGCGTCCCGCCTCCGGGCATCTGTATTTCACCCTGAAGGACGCACGTGCGCAGCTGCGCGCGGCGATGTTCCGGATGAAGGCGCAATACCTGAAGTTCGTGCCGCGCGAAGGCATGCGCGTGCTGGTGCGCGGCAAGGTGACCCTGTACGACGCCCGTGGCGAGTACCAGATGGTGCTGGACCACATGGAGGAAGCCGGCGAAGGCGCACTGCGCCGCGCCTTCGAGGAGTTGAAGGCACGGCTGGAGGCCGAAGGCCTGTTCGACCCGGCACGCAAGCGGCCGCTGCCGGCGCACGTGCAGCGCCTTGCGGTGATCACCTCCCCCACCGGCGCCGCTGTGCGCGACGTGCTGAGCGTGCTCGGCCGCCGCTTCCCGCTGCTGGAAGTGGACCTGCTGCCGACCCTGGTGCAGGGCAGCAGCGCCGCTGCACAGATCACCCGCCTGCTGCAGGCCGCCGATGCCAGTGGCCGCTACGACGTGATCCTGCTGACCCGTGGCGGCGGTTCACTGGAAGACCTGTGGGCCTTCAACGATGAAGCACTGGCCCGTGCGATCGCCGCCAGCCGCACCCCGGTAGTGTCGGCGGTGGGCCATGAAACCGACTTCAGCCTGAGCGACTTCGCCGCCGACCTGCGTGCACCGACGCCATCGGTGGCAGCCGAGCTGCTGGTACCGGACCAGCGCGAACTGGCCCTGCGCCTGCGGCGCACCGCGGCACGCATGGCGCAGCTGCAGCGGCACACGATGCAGCAGGCGATGCAACGTGCTGACCGTGCCCTGCTGCGCCTGAACGCGCAGAGCCCGCAGGCGCGACTGGACCTGTTGCGCCGCCGCCAGCTCGATCTGGGCCGGCGCCTGCATGCCGCGTTCAACCAGCAGCAGGAGCGCCGTGCTGCGCGCCTTCGCCATGCAGCGGCGGTCCTGCGCGGGCACCACCCACAGCGCCAGTTCGACACGATGCAACGCCGCCTGGCCGCCCTGCGCGGACGACCGCAGGCAGCGATGCAGCGTCTGCTGGAACGCGATGCGCTGCGCCTGCGCGGGCTGGCGCGTTCGCTGGAAGCGGTCAGCCCGCTGGCGACTGTAGCGCGCGGCTACAGCATCCTGACCCGCAGTGACGATGGCACGCTGGTGCGCCAGGTCGATCAGGTGCAGCCCGGCGACGCATTGCAGGCGCGCGTGGGCGACGGCGTGATCGACGTGCAGGTCAAGTAAAGGGGTTCGGCAGGGCTGCGCCCTGCACCTGCAGAGGCAAATGCAACAGCCGAAGCAACAGCGAAAGCGGCTCTGGATTGCTGGTAGCTTGGCGGGGTGGTGTGGCTGTGCAGGACACGCCGTAAACCATCCCTGGGGGCTCGATGGCGCCATCCATGGCGCCAACGGTCCTGCACAGCCACACCGCCCCACCCTCGACAGTGTCCCGATGACGGTCGGTAGATCCACGCCATGTGTGGATGAATCTCTTTCAGACATCGAATCAATTCGGGGTCAGATCCGTTTTCCTGCGGAAAACGGATCTGACCCCAAGCGCCATTCCGGCAGATCGCGGACATCTGTCGAAGGCGGGGTGGGTCCGGTTGCGGGGGCGTGAGCCGCATGGATGCGGCGACCGAGCTTACATGGACGTACTTGCAGCGCCCCCCGCAACCGGACCCACCCCGCCATCCCACGGAATGCACGCTGTTGCTGTTGCTGTTGCTGTTGCTGTTGCTTCGGCAGGTGCAGGGCTGCAAGCCCTGCCGAACAACCCCCTACTTTGCCTGCTCGCAGAACTTCTGCCGGTACTCGAGCGCCTTCGGCATCAACGCCTGCAGGTTCTGGATACGGGTACCCGGGTTCGGGTGAGTCGACGCGAACTCCGGCGGTGACTGGCCACCACTGGCCTGGCCCATGCGCTGCCACAGCGGCACCGCCTCGCGCGGGTCGAAGCACGCCGCCGCAGCCAGCATCAGTCCCACTTCATCGGCCTGCGTCTCGTGGCTGCGCGCATAGGGCAGCAGATACCCGTAGCCCATCGCCGACATCATCATCTGTTGCTGCTGCGCATCCATGCCGCTGGCGGCGCCGGCCATCTGCCCGATCTGGGTCAGCTTCTGCTGCGCCATCCGCTGCGCACCGTGGCGCAGCAGCGCATGGGCAATCTCGTGGCCCATCACCACCGCCATCGCGTCGCGCGTGCGCGCCACCGGCACCAGGCCGGTATAGACCGCCATCTTGCCACCAGGCAGGCAGAATGCGTTGGCCTGTTCAGATGGGATCACGTTGACTTCCCACTGGAAATCACGCGCGAAATGCGCCGGCTGAACGCCGTGCTCCTGCGCCAGTGCAGTCTCCACCACATCAACCTTGGCAATCAGGCGCTGGGCGATGTCGCGCACATCGCGGGCGATCGGCGCGTTGGAGTCCATCGGCGGCTCCTCCGAGAGGATCTGCTGGTAGGCCTGCAGGCCCAAGGCGGTCTCCTGGCGGGCGTCCAGGCTGCTGTCAATCATCACCTTCTCGCCGGTGTAGGGGTCCACCGTGCGATTGGAAAACCAGTAGAAGAGCGCATAGGCGGCGGCCAGCAGCAGCACCCACCAGCGGATGTTGCCAAACAGGCCGCGACGCTGCGGGCCTTGGGGCGAGCGGGAAAAGGGATCATTGCGCATCAGGGGTCGTCCAGCAGGCCCCGCCGGCCGGCGGGCACGGCGCAATCTTAGTGCGCGGGCGCCAGCAGCGGGTGAAGCCCGGTGCCGCTCAGATGCCCCGCACCAGGCGGAAACCGATGCGCGCGCTGGTGGTGTCCGAATCCTGCGACTGCCGCCACGCCGCACGGGTCTGCTCCGGCGCGTTGGCCCAGTTGCCCCCGCGGATCACCCGTGCGCGGCAGCCCGGGTTGAACCAGGCCGCGCCATCGGAGGGCGCGCGCCGGTAGCTGGCATGCCAGCAATCGGCCACCCACTCGCTGAGATTGCCCGCCATGTCGTGCAGGCCGAAGGCATTGGCCTGGAAACTGGCCACCGGCGCGGGCCCCCACCAGCCATCGCCATAGCCGATGAAGGCGTTGTGCCAGTGCCGTCCCGATGGCGAGACATCCTTGCTGCCAGTGAAGTTGCCAGCACCGGGCGGCGGCGTGCCGGCGGCGCCCCACGGATAGCGGCCACTGCTGCCGGCGCGCAGCGCGTATTCGAACTCGGCCTCGCTGGGCAACCGGTAGCTGCGCCCGGTCTGCTCGGACAACCACGCCGCATAGTTTTCGGCATCGCGGATACTGACATGCATCACCGGCGAATTGGCCATCGCGAGGCCACCGTCGTAGTCCGAACGCCAGTCCACGCCGCTGCGGCGGATGAAGTTGCCGCTGCGTTCGTCATAGACCACCGAATGGCCGCGACGGGTCGCACGCGGGCGCGCATTGGTCGCCTTCACGTAGCGCTGGAAATCGCTGACCGTCACCTCGGTGATCGCCATCGCGAAGCCTCGATCAAAGCGTACATAATGCGATGGCCGCTCGGCATCGCTGGCGCCCGGCTCGGCATCACCGGCCCCCATCTGGAAGCCGCCGTGCGGGACCACCACCATCTGCGGCCCGCGCCCGCCATCGCGCATGGCATCGCTGAATACCTGCCCCGGGCGGAAGCTGCCGTAGTGCGTGGCCAGGTCAATGCGCTCACGCAGCTGGGCCACCACCGGGTCTCCCGGCAGGGCGATGCGCAGGGCCTCGGCCAGCTTCTCGCGTGCCGGCTTCAGGCCCTGCGGCGTGGACAGGTCGCGCAGGCCGTCATCGCGCAGCTGCAGCAACACCGCCGCACGGATCTGCTCGATGCGCTCGAACGCGTCGGCAATGGTCGGCGATGAGTCGCGCACCTTGCTGGCTTCGGCCAACCAAGTGCCCGCGCTGGCGAAATCGCGCGCGCGTGCAGCATCTTCTGCGCGGCGGATCAGCCCGCTTTCGGCTGCGGCCAGTCCCTGCCGCGCACGGCTGTTGTTCCCATCCAGTGCCAGTGCCTCGCGGAAGTTGCCAATAGCCCCGTCCCCGTCTTCGCCGATCCGGCCCGAGCGCAGGTCCTCTTCACCGGCGCGGTTGTAAGCCACCACCCGCTGGGCAAGCTCCACCCGACCCTGCAGTGCGCGTACCTTCTCGTCCTTGGGCGCCAGGGTCAGCAGCACCAGCGCCTGGCGGCTGGCCTCCGCCAGCGCCTCGCGCTGCTTCAGCGGCCGCACCAGCAACGCACCCGCCTGCTGCTGCAGGCGCTGGCGGGCACGCTGCAGGCCCTGGCGGGCCTGGCGGTCATCCGGGTCCTCTTCCTGTACTGCCAGCCACAGCGGAATGGCGGCATCGGCATCCTCATACAGCCGGCCCTCAGTGAAGGCCTGCCCGGCCGCGCGGCGCAACTGGGCCAGGCTGCGGCCCTGGCGGTCCACCCGCGGCGGCGTCCACTGCTGTACATCCTCGGCGGCATCCTCACCGGCGATGGTCACGCTGCCCTGCCCGGCCTGCGGGCGCTCGTCGCTGTCTGCGTTCGCGGACGGGCGCGCCTCCTCCCCGGCACTCCGGTCCACTGCCGTGGGGGGCGACGGCGTGCAGCCTGCCAGGGCCATGGCCAAGGCGGTGCACAGCGCGGACGACAGCGGAAAACGCAAGCAGGATCTCCTTCGGCAGGGACGCGCACCGACGTTAGGCTATTCTCCCCTGCCTGAGCAAACCCGAGTAGTAGGTCCTGACCCGTGGCAACCTGGATCACCACCCCCGCCGAGCTGGATGCGTACTTCCAGCAGCGTCCGGCCCGCATCGGCCTGGACACCGAATTCATCCGTGAACGCACCTTCTGGCCGCAGTTGGCTCTGGTGCAGATGGCGGTCGGGCAGGACATCCTGCTGATCGATCCGCTGATTCCCGGCATGACCGAGGCACTGGCGCCGTGGCTGGCCGACGAATCAATCACCAAGGTGATGCACAGCGCCAGCGAAGACCTGGTTGCCTTCAAGTGGACCTGCGGCGTGTTGCCGCGACCGCTGTTCGACACACAGATCGGCGCTTCGCTGGCCGGCATTGGTGGCGGCATGGGCTACCAGAAGCTGGTCGCGGAAATCACCGGCGTGGCGCTGACCAAGGGCGAAACCCGCTCGGACTGGATGCGCCGTCCACTCTCGGAGTCGCAACTGCAATACGCCGCCGACGACGTCGAGCACCTGTTCGCGCTGCATGACGCCATTGATGCCAAGTTGCAGGCACTGGGCCGCCAGCAGTGGCTGCACGACGACGGCGAGCGCCTGCTGGCCAGCGTCGCCAATGACGAGGACCGCTGGCCGCATCTGGCGATGCGCTCAGCGCAGTTTCTCGATGCTCCCGCGCAGCGCCGCCTGCTGCGCCTGCTGCGCTGGCGTGATGTGCAGGCACGCAGCAGCGACCGCCCGCGCAGCTGGATCCTGGACAACGAACTGGCCGCCACGCTGGCACGCACGCCACCGGCCGATGCCGCCGCGCTGGCCACGCTGTTTGAACAGTTCCCGAAGGCACCGCGCAAGCTGGCAGGCGCGGTCTGGCAGGCACTATCCACGCCGCTGGCCGATGAGGCCGAGGCACCGCTGGCACTGCCCGCCAACGACAGCAACAAGCAGGTACTGAAGAGGCTGCAGGACGCCGTTGCCGAACGCAGCCGCGAGCTGGGCCTGCCGGATGGCGTGCTGGCCTCCCGCAAGCATCTGGAAAGCTATCTGGAACGCCGCAAATGGCCGGCCGCACTGGCGGGCTGGCGCCAGCAGGAACTGGAATCGCAGCTTCAGGCGCTGCTGCCCGCACGTTGATGGCACAAGGCGCCGGACCACGCCGGCGTCGTGCACCTCAAGCCTGCAGGGGCCGTGCTAGGGTTTGGCGGTACTGACAAGGAGACGTCGATGCAGACCCTCAAGATCGCGACCGCCTGCGCACTGCTGCTAACCACGTTGGGCCTGGCATGCTCTGGGCAGGCCGCACCGCTTTCCTATGCACAGGAAAAGGAGAACACAGCCAAGCTGGTGGACATCATTGACGGTGCCACCCGCGACGGTCTGGTTGCTGTGCTGGTGCCGGCCCCGTATGTCGTGCACAACGGCGGGCCAGGTGTCGGCTCCCCGGTCCCCGGCTTTCATCTGGGCAACCGCTCGACCGACCTACCCGGGTTCTCGACGCGGGTGTCCTTCCAGCACAAGGATATTCCCTCCCAGGGCTATGTGCAGCTGTTCAACACCAACGAACTGGAAACCGGCCCGCAGCGGACGGTGTTGATGGACGTGTTCGAGGTGCATCTGATTCCGCCGGGCACCTATCTGCTGAACGGTGCGGAGAACTACCGCCTGAACACCCGCGTGGCCAAGCTGAAGCCGCTGGGGACCACGGACGAAGTATCGAAGGACATCGGCGTCACCCGCCTGGCCGACGTCGATTACCGTTTCTATTCCTGGAAGAAGGTCTGGGTACCACCCGGCGTCCTGACCGATCAGCACTCCCAGCAGGTCTGCATCTCGGTGCATGTGGCCTCCGGCAACTGCGTGGCATGGGGCACCCAGAACTACGAAACCTCGCGCCCGACCGAAGGCTACTGGGATGACAGGATCGTCCCTGAAGACATCCCTGCCGTACGCATCCAGGCGGTCATCGCCAAGGCCCACGCGCCACTGGCCTTCACTGCCCGCGAAGGGCAGATCCTGCTCAGCCCCTTCATTGTTGCCGCCGACGGCGATATCGATTTCAACGCCAACGACTGCGCACCGGTCGACAAGCTGATGGGATGCGCCCTGCGCCGCTTCACGGTGCACTACCAACCCGCGCCGCTGGACGCTGCACGCAAGCACATCGCAATCACCTCGCGCGGCCTCAACGGCAAGCAGCGCAAGGTACTGGAGCGGATGGAGGCGATGCAGCTGCAGGTGCTGGGCCCCAGTGCGCCGTCCGATGCAGCGCTGGGCAAGGGCGTCAGCGCCACGCCTTGAGCACGGATGATGCCTGGCCAGCAACGAAAAACGGCGCTCGATGAGCGCCGTTTCCGGTACACGACGGGGTAAGGCTTACCAGTTCATGTTCAGCGAGACACCCACGGTGCGCGGTTCGTTGTAGACCGCCGCCATGTAGTTCTCGATCACACCCTTGAGGTTCTTCTCGTTGGTGATGTTGCGCGCGAACAGCGCAACTTCGTAGGCACCGTAGTTGCCCGAGTAGCCGATCTTCAGGCCACCTTCGAAGTCACCCTTGGAGTTGAACTCCTTGCTGTCGTACAGCACGAAGCTGGTGTAACCCTGCTTGTTCCAGTCGGTGGACACGAACATGGTGCCAGCGTCGCTGACCGGGAAGTCGTAGCGGGCAGCCAGGTTCACGTTGTACTTCGGTGCGTTCGGCAGCGGGTTGCCGTCGATCTGCGCGAAGGTGTTGGCGCCGACCTTGATGGTCGGGTCATTCACCGTGCACACCACCTGGCCGTTGAGGCCGCAGACCTGTGCGTAGACGCGCTTGTCCTTGATCTCGCTGTGCAGCAGGCTCAGGCCGGCGCTCAAGGTCAGGTTCGGGATCGGGCGCAGCTCCATGTCGGCTTCGAAGCCGTAGGCCTTGGCCTTGTCGGCGTTGAACAGCACGCCGTTGCCGTCCGAATCGTTGCCGTTGAGCTGGATGTCGTTGACGGTGTAGGTGAACGCGGTGGCGTTCAGGCGCAGGCGGTTGTCCCACAGGCTGCTCTTCACGCCCGCTTCCCAGGACAGGATCGTCTCGGAATCGGCGGTGGTGAAGTCGGCATTGAACACTGCCGAACGACCCTGGATGGTCGGGCCACGGAAGCCACGCGCGACCTTGGCGTAGACGCTCACGTCCGGCGTGATCTGATACATCGCGCTCAGATCCCAGCTCGGGGTGGTGTCGGACATCTTGACGTCGGTGCGGCCCTTGTAGGTGACCACGCCAGCGGCAGTGTCAGCCGTCTTCAGCAGGCGGGTGTGCTTCTCGTCCCGGGTCTGGCGCAGGCCGGCGGTAACGGTGAACTTGTCGGTGAAGGCATAGCTCAGCTGGCCGAAACCGGCCCACGAGGTGTTCTTGTTGCGCAGGCGCACCCAGTTGTTCGGGTTACGTGCCGGGCCCTGCAGGAACCACGCGCGCTGGTAGAAGTCGGTGGTGTCGCTGCCGTTGAAGTAGAACGCACCGGCCTGCCACTGCAGCGCGCGGTCGTCATGGCTGGCCAGGCGGAATTCCTGGGTCCACTGGTCCAGGTCGCGGATGCGGCCCATCGACTGGCCGTAGCCGTTCGGCACGCCGTTGACCGGGAAGTTCGCCGCGGCGCCACCGTCGGTGTCACCACGGCTGTAACCGGAAGTGGTCTCGTAGGCGGTGATCGAGGTGAAGTCGATCGCACCGAAGTCGTAGCGTGCCTTCACCGAGCCGCCGTAGGTCTTGTAGGCCTGCGGGTTGTTGTCGGCCTCGTCGTAGGCGACCTTGTCGCGCGGCACGTCGGTCTTGTTCGAGCCCTTGGTCAGCGCACCGCGCAGGAACAGGGTCGAGGTGCCTTCATAGTCGCGGGCGTGGGCCGAGGCCAGGATCGAGAACTGGTCGCTCGGGGTCAGCAGCAGCTGGGCGCGCACGTTACGGTCGTCGAAGCCGCCCATGGCGTTCTTCTTCGGGCTGACCGTGCCATCGGCGCTCGGGCCCTTGTAGGTGTTGTCGACGTAGTCATCGCGGTGCTGGTACAGCGCCGACACGCGGAACGAGGCGATGTCGTTGATCGGGCCGCCGAAGCCGCCGTCGATCGACACGCTGTTGTAGGTGGCGTAGCTGGCGCTGACGCGGCCGGTGTAGTCCTGGGTCGGCTTCAGGGTGTCGAACTTGACGATGCCGGCGGTGGTGTTGCGGCCGAACAGCGAGCCCTGCGGGCCGCGCAGCACTTCCACCTGGTCCACGTCATAGACCGGGTTGGACTTCAGCACCACGTGCTCCAGCACCACGTCGTCCTGGATGATCGACACCGGCTGCGAGGCTCCCAGGTAGAAGTCGATGTTGCCCAGGCCGCGGATGTAGAAGCGCGGGAAGATGCGGCCGGTGGTGGTTTCCGCATACAGGCTCGGCACGCGGCCGGACAGTGCCAGCAGGGTGTCGTCGCCGCCGGCGGTGAAGTCGCGCATGCGCTCGCCCTGCACCACACCCACCGAGACCGGCACTTCCTGCAGGTTCTGCTCACGGTGTTCGGCGGTCACGGTGATCGTGTCCAGGCCGGTTGGGGTCGGCGCGCTGTCCTGCGCGGCGGCACCGAAGCTGCCCGCCAGGGCCAGGCCAGCACAGGCCAGGGCCAGCGGGTGACGGCGGAAGGAAACAAAGGAAGACGACAGACCCGACAGGCGGCGGGAATCGGAATGGGAGGGCATGGAATGCTCTGAGGAGGCGTCCGTGCGGCCTGCGCGAGCCGGGCGGCAAAAGGGAGGAGAACTGCGCAAGCGGCCATTATCCCCCAAATTGTTACGATTTCGTTGCGTGGTGCCCAAGCCCGTCGAAACAAGCGGTTTCGGCACAGTCACCCGCTGATGTGCCTCGCGTCTCGACATGAAATTCTTTTGATCGGCTTGGCAAGCGGCAAGCGCTTGGCTAGACTGAAGCCCTGCCGTGGGGCCATAGCTCAGCTGGGAGAGCGCGTCGTTCGCAATGACGAGGTCAGGAGTTCGATCCTCCTTGGCTCCACCACTATTCAGAAGAACCCGTAGATCTTCGTGATCTGCGGGTTTTTCTTTTTAGCGCCCGCAACTCAGGCCGGCTCCTGGTCGCCGTCCTTGCGCTGCGGGCCGCGTGAGTGCGCATCGCGCACCTGTTGGTCGCGCTGCCCGGGCCGCTGCTTGGCCACATCGTCCTGCTTCCTGTCCTGGCGGCTTTCCTGGACGCCCTGCTTCGGGTCCTGATCCCTGCTTTGCTCGTTCATCGAAAACTCCCTCGCCGGCAGCAGGCCAGCGCTGCCACCACGCTAGAGGTTGCCGGGTGAGCCGCAGGTCAGTCCCGCGCCAACATCCTGTGCAGGAAGCGGCTTGCCGCCACCGCCCCGCCCAGCCAGAATCCGGGGCACCACGCTCGCCGGTGTGCCATGCCCTCCTCTGCCCAGCACGCAGCCCACGCGTTGCCGATGCTCCTCAATGCGACCGACGGCAGCATCCAGCTCGGCAACCTGCCCGCATTGATCGGCCCCACCTTGTTACTGGACGAAGCGCGTGCCGCCTTTGCCCCGCTGGTGCGAGGGGAGCGCGATGTCGGCACCGGCTATCGCTGGCTCAGCCTGCACCGGCTTAGCCTGGGCGGTGTGCCCGCTGGCATCAGCCTGTGCTTCCACGGGCAACAGCTCGACATGGTGACGATCGGCGTCGATCTGCCTGGTGCGACACTGGAAGACGGCTGGCCGACCCAGGCGGCAATCGATGCCGAAGTCGCCTTCATGCGCCGCACGCTGGGTGCGGCGCTGGGGCGCAAACTGGCCGGCGGCCACGCCCGCTTCGACTGGGGCGAGGCATGGGCCCGTTTCGATCCGAAGGGCTTCATGGCCAGCAGCGGTATCCGCTACCGGCCACGTCGGTGACCGTCCTCAGGTGCGGGTAATCGATACCCCGCCCTCCACACGCATCGCGGTACCGGTAACGAAACTGCTTTCATCGCTGGCCAGGAACAGCGCCGCATTGGCGATCTCCTCCGGCTCGGCCAAGCGCTTGAGTGCGTGCAGCGAGCGCACGAAGTCACGTGCATCGCCGGTGGGAGCCGCCTGCCGGCCCATCTCGGTATCGGTACCACCGGGCAGCAGCACATTGCTGCGTACGCCGCGCGCACCGTATTCGGCGGCGATCACCTGGCTCAGGCCGATCAGCCCGGCCTTGCTTGACGCATAGGCCGCCATGCCCGGGAATCCCACGGTGTGACCGACGAAAGTGCCAACGAACACCAGCGAGCCGCCGCCGCGCGCCAGCAGTGCCGGCAACTGCGCACGTGCGGCATGGAACGCGGCATCCAGATTGGTGGCCATCACTTCACGCCAAGCGTCCACCGGGAACTCCGCTGCCGGCACGCCCGGCCCGAGCATGCCGGCATTGTTGAGCGCGATGTCCAGGCCGCCGAAGGACTGCTGGGCCAGATCGACCAGCGCTTGTGCCGTGCCCGGGTCAGCCACGTCAGCGGCATGCGCCACGGCTTCGCCACCGGCGGCGCGAATCTGCTCGACCAGCGCCTGCAGCGGCTCCGGCCGCCGTGCGTTGAGCACCAGCTTCGCCCCTTCGGCGGCGAAGCGCAGCGCGCTGGCGCGGCCAATGCCAGCGCTGGCACCGGTGATGAGAGCGATCTTGTTGTTCAGGCGCATGGTCGTGGTTCCGGTTGTGAAGTGGCCGCCACGATGCCGCGCCTTCGGCCTGCCAACACTCCGTTTCCGGGCCTGGCCCGTCGGTGCAGGAAACGGAGTTTCCGCAGAACCGGCGCGTGCCAGAATCCGGCCATGGACAGTACCGCCACCACCGCCCTCGATGCCCGCGTCGAACGGGTCTGCCGCCACCTGCAGACCAGCCTCGACGAACCCTCACTGCAGGAACTGGCCGACATCGCCGGCTGCAGTCCGACCCGGCTGCACCGCCTGTTCAAGCAGGCCACAGGGTTGACCCCCAAGCAGTACGCTGCCGCGCTGCGCGCCGACCGCCTGCGCACCGGGCTTGAACAGCAGGAACGCATCACCGATGCCTTCCATGATGCCGGCTTCGGTTCCAGTGGGCGCTTCTACGAGAACGCACCGAAGTTGCTGGGCATGACGCCCAAGCAATGGCGCGCAGGTGGTCGCGGCGAAGTCATCCACTTCGCGCTTGCCGAAAGTTCACTGGGCAGCGTGCTGGTGGCCAGCAGTGCCACCGGCGTGGTCGCGATACTGCTCGGCGACGATCCGGAGACGCTGCTGCAGTCATTGCAGCAACGCTTCCGCCAGGCCGAACTGATTGGCGCCGACCAGGGCTATGAGCAACTGGTGGCGCAGGTCGTGGGCCTGGTCGAGGATCCTTCGCGGGGCGCCACGCTGCCGCTGGATATCCGCGGCACCGCATTCCAGCAACGGGTGTGGCAGGCGCTGCAACAGATCCCGCGTGGACAAACCGCCTCCTATGCGGATGTCGCTGCGCGTATCGGTGCGCCACGCTCGAGTCGTGCGGTGGCACGTGCATGCGCAAGCAACCCGCTGGCGGTGGCAGTCCCCTGCCACCGCGTGGTGCGCCGCGACGGCGACCTGTCCGGCTATGCCTGGGGCGTGGCACGCAAGCGCGAACTGCTGCGCAGGGAAAAGGCCTCGACTGCCTGAAGTGGGTGCCGACCTTGGTCGGCACACCGCCAAGCCCTCAATCCAGCTTCACCACCAGCTTGCCGAAGTTGCGTCCCTGCAGCAGCCCGAAGAACGCCTCCGGCGCATTCTCCAGCCCTTCCACCACATCCTCGCGGTACTGGATGCGGCCTTCGCGCAGCCACTGCCGCATCTCACGTTCGAAGTCCGGCCACAGATGGTTGAAGTCGTGCACGATGAAGCCACGCACGGTCAGGCGCTGGCGCAGGATCTGGCTGAACAGTGCCGGCAACCGGTCCGGGCCGGGCTGCTCGACGCCCCGCTCGTTGTAGGTGGCGATGGTGCCGCACACCGGAATGCGGGCGAAGTTGTTGAGCAGCGGCAGCACTGCATCCTGCACATGGCCACCGACATTCTCGAAGTACACGTCGATGCCGGCAGGTACCGCCGCGCGCAGCTGCTCGGCAAAATCAGCCGCGCGATGATCCAGCGCCTCGTCCACGCCCAGCGTCTGCAGATAGGCACGCTTGGCCTCGCCACCAGCGATAGCCACTACGCGCGCGCCCTGCAGCTTGGCCAGCTGCGCTACGGTCGCGCCGACCGGCCCCGTTGCGGCAGCCACCACCAACGTCTCGCCCGGCTTCAGACGGGCGATTTCATGCAGGCTGGAATAGGCGGTGAAGCCGGGCATGCCATATACCCCCAGCGCCGTACTCAGCGGCAGTCCGGCCGGGTCCAGGCGGCGCCCCAGTGCCGTGGCCGGCAGCACCGCGTGGGTCTGCCAGCCACCCGGCGCCAGCACCAGCTCACCTGCAGCTACACCCTCGGCGTTGGACTGCAGCACCTCGGCCACGGTCTGCCCTTCCATCACCGCGCCCACCGCCACCGGCGCGGCATAGGACGGTCCCTCATCCATGCGTCCACGCATGTACGGATCCAGTGAGAGGTAGCGATTGCGCAGCAGCACCTCGCCGTCGCCCAAGGGCGGCAGCGCGGCATGCTCCAAGCGGAAATTGGCTGCAGTAGGCGCCCCCAGCGGACGCGACGCCAGCACGATGCGGGTGGTGGTCAATGAGTCGGACATGACGACGATCTCTGCTGTTGCCAGCGTCAGGAAGAGAACGCCGACACTACGCCGCAGCGTGCCCCAATGGCGGTCACGAAAACAGCGTTCCATGTCAGGTGTCGGTGCCGTCCACGCGCTGGCCCCGCCACACCGCTTTTGTCGATCACCGTGGCCCGCTGAATTCCGCCGCAGGCGGTGATCACCGCGCCGCCGCGCCCGGATGAATCGGCATCCAGCGCGCCCCCGCCCCGCGACGGCGGATCAAGTACTTGCGCCTGCGCAGACGGCAATGTGAAGGTTTTTTGCCAAAATGCTTGCCGTAGGCGACTGACCTCCGTAATATGCGCGTCCTTGGCAGCGACCTCGCTGCAATGAACTACGTGGCCGAGTAGCTCAGTTGGTAGAGCAGGGGATTGAAAATCCCCGTGTCGGCGGTTCGATTCCGTCCTCGGCCACCACGTTCGACAGCCTGCAGAAATGCGGGTCTTTTTTTCGGGAATCGCAGTTGATCGTGATTGCCACACAGTTTGGCCGAGTAGCTCAGTTGGTAGAGCAGGGGATTGAAAATCCCCGTGTCGGCGGTTCGATTCCGTCTTCGGCCACCATCTTTCGAGACCTGCAGAGATGCAGGTCTTTTTTCTGTCCGTGCTTCGCGCACTGCACAAGTTGCGGATGCGGCGCCTGCGCACACGCCCGGTTGACGAAACATTTACACCGGCATGCGCGGCGGCACCTACGCTCCAGACTCCTGCCTGGAGCCTAACGATGCCTCTGCGCCCTGCCCTGCTCGCCTGCCTGCTGCTGGCCGCCTTCCCGGTGATCGCCACTGAACCTGTGCGCGCGGTCGAGCGCCTGGACATCGATCGCTATGCCGGCCAGTGGCACGAGATTGCACATCTTCCGGTTTCGTTCCAGAAGCAATGCGTGGGCGATATCACCGCCAACTACGGGCTGCGCCGCGATGGCCGCATCAGCGTCACCAATGCCTGCCGCAACGGCGACGGAGAACGCGTGGTTGCTGAAGGCGTGGCGCGCCCGGTTGCCGGCCATCCCGGCCAGTTGCAGGTGCGATTCGTTCCGGACTGGCTGAGCTGGGTGCCACTGGTCTGGGCCGACTACTGGGTCCTGGCACTGGACCCGGACTATCAGTGGGCGTTGGTCGGTGAACCGGACCGAAAGTACCTGTGGATCCTCTCGCGCCTGCCGGAAATGGATCGCGCCCAGTTCGAACAGCTGAAAGCCAAGGCCGAGACGATGGGCTACGACCTCGGCCCGCTGCGCCTGATGGCCCCGATTCGCGATACACCCGCCGACTGAACCTCCCCGCATCCGGCGCACTACGCGCGCGCCATCCGGCGCCGCGCACGCCCGGCCGCCATCTTCACGCGCTACCCTCTGCGACGGGTCGCCACAGGCGATCCAAACGACCATACGCCGTAGTATGCTTATCCAACGCACCCCTTCAGAGGAACTGCGCCCATGCTCCACCGTTTCCGTATCGCCTTGATCGTCCTGTGCACCCTCGCCCTTGTTGCCTGCAACAACGGCATCGTCAAGCGTGTTTCGGAACCGGCGGCCAGCCTCCAGCAGCTGACCGTGCGCGCCGACGGCAACTGGACCGTGGCCCTGCGCCTGCAGAACTACAGCTCCATGCCCATGACCTTCGATGACGTCGCGCTGGCGCTGACCGTCGGCGACAGCGACGCCGGCACCCTGCAGGCCAAGCCGGGCATCTCCATTGGCGGCACCTCAGCCGATGTCATCAATGTTGACCTCGTGCCCAGCTCGGCCGCACGCCTGGTGGTGGCCGACGCGCTGGCCAGCAACCGCACCCTGGCTTACGGCCTGAAGGGAACGGTGGCGGCCACGCCGCAGGAAAAGAAGCAGCGCAGCTTCGATATCAGCAGCCGCAGCACCCTCAACCAGGCGCCCGGCCTGCCGGGCGTGCTGCGCTGATTTCCACCTTCCGTCGCGGCGCCTGGCGCCACTCTCCCCTGCCCTGATCAAACCGAGACGTACCGATGAGCAGCTACACCGCCCCGCTTTCCGACCTCCGTTTCGCCCTGCACGACGTGCTCAAGGTCGAACCCCTGTTCGCCCGCCTGGGCTTCACCGACGCCACCGCCGACGTGGTCGATGCCGTGCTGGAGGAAGCCGGCCGCTTCAGCGCCACCGTGCTGGCCCCGCTCAACAGCGTCGGCGACGAGATCGGCTGCGTGCTCGACCAGGCCACCGGTGAAGTGACCACCCCGCCCGGCTTCAAGCAGGCCTACGACCAGTTCGTCGATGGCGGCTGGACCGGCCTGACCGCCTCGCCGGAACTGGGTGGGCAGGGCCTGCCGCACACCCTGGGCGTGCCGCTCAACGAAATGATCAACGCCGCCAACCTGGCGTGGGGCAACTTCCCGCTGCTCTCGCACGGCGCCATCGAAGCGCTGAAGCAGCACGGCGAAGCCTGGCAGCACGAGGCCTTCCTCAAGCCGCTGATCGAAGGCCGCTGGACCGGCACCATGTGCCTGACCGAACCGCACTGCGGCACCGACCTGGGCCTGCTGAAGACCAAGGCCGAGCCGAATGCCGATGGCAGCTACGCGATCACCGGCACCAAGATCTTCATCACCGCCGGCGAGCACGACCTGACCGGCAACATCGTGCACCTGGTGCTGGCCAAGCTGCCCGACGCCCCTCCGGGCGCCAAGGGCATCTCGCTGTTCGTCACCCCCAAGTTCAAGGTCGACCGCGAAGGTAACGTCGGCGAGCGCAACGCACTGCGCTGCGGCTCGATCGAGCACAAGATGGGCATCAAGGGGTCGGTCACCTGCGTGATGAACTTCGATGGCGCACAGGGCTACCTGGTCGGCCAGCCGCACAAGGGCCTGCAGGCGATGTTCACCATGATGAACACCGCGCGCCTGGGCGTTGGCCTGCAGGGCATCGGCCTGTCCGAGCGCGCCTACCAGAACGCACTGAAGTACAGCCGTGAGCGCCTGCAGTCGCGCGCCCTGAGTGGCGCCAGGTTCCCGGACAAGCCGGCCGACCCGATCCTGGCCCACCCGGATGTGCGACGCATGCTGCTGACGGTGAAGTCGCTGGTCGAAGGCAGCCGCCTGCTGGCGCTGCACGCTGCCACCCTGATCGACATTGCCCACCATGCCGGCGATGCCGCCGAGCGCGAGCGCGCCGACACCCTGGTGAGCTTCCTCACGCCCATCTCGAAGGCCTGCCAGACCGAATGGGGCATCGAGAACACCTACAACGCCCTGCAGTGCTTCGGTGGCCACGGCTACATCCGCGAACACGGCATGGAACAGCTGGCCCGCGATGCGCGCATCACCACGCTGTATGAAGGCACCACCGGCATCCAGGCGCTGGACCTGATCGGCCGCAAGACCGCCTCCAGCCAGGGCGCCGGCCTGAAGCTGATGCTGGCCGAGATCGAAGCCTTCGCCAAGGAACACGAGGGCAACGAAGCGCTGGCCGAGTTCATTGGCCCGCTGCGCGCCAAGGCCGCCGAATGGGGCAAGCTGACGATGGACGTGCTGCAGCGCGCGGCCGGCAATCCGGACGAACTGGGCGCAGCCAGCTACGACTACCTGTTCTATTCGGGTTACGTGGTGCTGGCCTACTGGTGGACCCGCAGCGTGGCCGCCGCCGATGCCAGCGCGCACGGTGCCGCTTTCGCCCAGGGCAAGCGCGAAACCGCGCGCTTCTACTTCGCCCGCGTGCTGCCGCGCACCCTCAGCCACGCCGCCGCCATCCAGGCCGGCGCCGCCCCGCTGATGGCAATGGACGACGAGCGCTTCGGCGCCTGAGCCGGGCTGCCGCCCGGCACCCGCGGTAGTGCCGGCCGCTGGCCGGCAACCGCAAAGCAACAGCTGGATCCCGGTGGATGGCGGGGCGGTGTGGGCTGGCAGGACACGCCGTAAACCCCGCTCCGCGGTCCGGCCCAGCCGCTGGCGGCTGGGCGTTCGGGCGCTTGCGAAGCAGTGCTTCGCAAGCAAAGCGCCCTCACCCCTGGGGGCTCGATGGCGCCTTGCTCGTGTGCGCTGTCCTGCGCACACGGCAAGACCGGGGTTGGGGCGTCCTGCCCAACCCGCCCGAGGCATGCCTCGGGCCCATGGCGCCAACGGTCCTGCCAACCCACACCGCCCCGCCTCTGACAGTTCCCCGCGATCTGAAATCCACGCCACGCGTGGATGAAAGCCACCGAAATCCCTCTGGGGAAAAGCCCCCCCTTGTTAAGGGGGGCGCGCCGATGGCGCAGGGGATAGGAGGAATGCGTGGGCATCCCAACCCGCCATCGGCGGGCTGGAATGCGGAATGCGCGGACCTGAATCTTGCGATTTGGGTTTCGCCCACAGGGCGATACCCAAATCGCAATGATTCAGGTATAAGCTGTTCTCCCGATGGAGACAGACACTACACGCTTGGGTCTGATCGAAGCCGGAGCTCCCCTTTCTGCTCCGGGCGCCGAAGCATCGCCCAACGCCACGACGCTGCATCGCCCCGGTTCGGTCCGGCTGCTCTCGCTTGATGCCCACGGACGCGTACTGGACTGGATCACCTGGCAGGACGCAGCCTGCCTCTACGCCCGCGAAGCGGTTGCCTGGACGCTGGGCGATCCCTGCCTGCACATCCACGGCGGTACCAACCGCTTCAGCGGCCTGCAGAGCGGCATGGACCTGCACCCGATCATTGCCGCCCGCGGCCACGCCCGCTCCCGCGCGATCGATCCGACACCGAACCTGACCAACCCGGCCCTGTTCGCCCGCGACGCCCATCTGTGCATGTACTGCGGCCAGCAGTTCAACCGCCCCACGCTCACCCGCGACCACGTCGTGCCGCTGTCCAAGGGCGGCCTGGACTGCTGGGAAAACGTGGTCACCGCCTGCTTCCACTGCAATTCGCGCAAGAGCGACCGCACCCCGCAGCAGGCCGGCATGCCCCTGCTGGCAGTCCCCTACCGGCCCAGCTGGATCGAGCACCTGATCCTGTCCAACCGCAACATCCTGGCCGACCAGATGGCCTTCCTGAAGGCGCAATTGCCCAAGCGGTCGAAACTGAGCACCTGAACGCCCGAAAATGCAACCCTCACCGTCCTGTCACGGGCGGCGGCGTTTGCTTGCCCCACCCCCGTTTGAGGGCGAAAATGGGCGTTCAGAAAAAGTGCGAACATGATGATCGACTCTGCCCGCTATCCCCGCCTCGCGCGCATCCAGACTCCGGATGACCTTCGCACGTTCGACGAATCCGAATTGAGGGCGGTCGCCGACGAACTGCGCGCCTACCTCATCGAATCGGTGGGCAAGAGCGGCGGCCACTTCGCCGCCGGCCTGGGCGTGATCGAACTCACCGTGGCCCTGCACTACCTCTACCAGACTCCGGTCGATCAGCTGGTCTGGGACGTGGGTCACCAGACCTACCCGCACAAGATCCTGACTGGCCGCCGCGACGAGATCCATACCGTCAAGCAGAAGGACGGCGTCGCGCCGTTCCCGAAGCGCGAGGAAAGCGAGTACGACACCTTCGGCGTCGGCCACTCCTCGACCTCGATCTCGGCGGCACTGGGCATGGCCATCGCCCGCCAGTCCGAAGGCGACGACCGCAAGATCGTGGCCGTGATCGGTGACGGCGCGATGACCGCCGGCATGGCGTTCGAAGCACTGATGCATGCCGGCGGCATGGAGCCGGAACCGAACCTGCTGGTGATCCTCAACGACAACAACATGTCGATCTCCGAGGCGGTCGGCGGCCTGACCAAGATGCTCGGCCGTGCTACCGGCAGCCGCACGCTCAATGCGCTGCGCGAAGGCGGCAAGAAGATCCTCGGTGACAAGAAGAACAACCCGGCGCGCTTCGTGAAGCGCTGGGAAGAACACTGGAAGGGCATGTTCGTGCCGTCCACGATGTTCGAGGAAATGGGTTTCCACTACACCGGCCCGATCGACGGCCACGACATGCCCGCCCTGCTGTCCACGCTGAAGACGCTGCGCGCCTCCAAGGGCCCGAAGCTGCTGCACGTGATGACGACAAAGGGCAAGGGCTACGAGCCGGCTGAAGGCGATCAGATCGGCTACCACGCGGTGGGTCCGTTCGATCCGGACAA
Source organism: Stenotrophomonas sp. YJH_SMC_37 (assembly GCF_059370035.1). Classification (NCBI taxonomy): domain Bacteria; kingdom Pseudomonadati; phylum Pseudomonadota; class Gammaproteobacteria; order Lysobacterales; family Lysobacteraceae; genus Stenotrophomonas; species Stenotrophomonas sp. YJH_SMC_37. Next base: position 213,739 of record NZ_JCAFTG010000002.1, on the reverse strand, counting down.
GGGCCTGGTGGCCAAGGCCGGTGCCAAGAAGCCGACCTACACCGATGTGTTCAGCGACTGGCTGTGCGATGCCGCCGCCGCCGAACCGCGCCTGTACGGCATCACCCCCGCGATGCGCGAAGGCTCCGGCCTGGTGCGTTTCAGCAAGGAATACCCGCAGCGCTACTTCGACGTGGCCATTGCCGAACAGCACGCGGTCACCCTCGCCGCCGGCATGGCGACCCAGGGGGGCAAGCCGGTGGTGGCGATCTACTCGACCTTCCTGCAGCGCGCGTACGACCAGTTGGTGCATGACGTGGCCATCCAGGACCTGGATGTGCTGTTCGCGATCGACCGCGCCGGCGTGGTCGGCCCGGACGGCGCGACCCATGCCGGCAACCTCGACCTGAGCTTCCTGCGTTGCGTGCCGAACATGGTGGTGATGGCCCCCTCCAACGAAGCAGAATGCCGGCAGATGCTCAGCACCGGCCTGCAGCACCCCGGCCCGGCAGCCGTGCGTTATCCGCGTGGCACCGGCACCGGCGTGGCTGCCGGCACCGACCTGTCCACCCTGCCGATCGGCAAGGGCGAGCTGCGCCTGCAGGGCAGCCGCATCGCCCTGCTGGCCTTCGGCAGCACGGTGGCCGCCGCCGAGCAGGTCGGCCGCGAACTGGGCCTGAGCGTGGTCAACATGCGTTTCATCAAGCCGCTGGACCGCGAGCTGTTGCTGGCTGTGGCCGCCCAGCACGAGGGCCTGGTGACGATCGAAGACAACGTGGTGGCCGGTGGCGCCGGCTCCGGCGTCGGTGAGCTGCTCAATGCCGAAGGCGTGCTGCGCCCGATCCTGCACCTGGGCCTGCCCGACAGCTACCAGCACCACGCCAGCCGTGAAGACCTGCTGGCCGAAGCCGGTATCGATGCCGCGGGCATCCGCGCGGCGGTACTCAAGCGCTGGCCGCAGCTGGCCGCCGGCACACCGCCGCTCAGCGCGGCCGGCTGAGGCCGATTGCCAATTCGTGGATCCACGCATGGCGTGGATCTACTGCGGAACAGAGGCGCAGACCCACGCCAGATGCAAAGTAGATCGACGCCATGCGTGGATAGCGGGGTCCCAGAACCGGATCTGGCCGGAAGCCACAACCCTCAGCCGTAGCTGACCGCTTCCACGAAGGCGCCGCTGGCTTCCACCCGCACCGCAGCGCGCTGCCCGGTGTCGACGAAGTGGAGACGTGCAAGGGTCTCGGCGAAATCATAGGCTCTGGCACCGTCGCGGAACTCGATCGGTTCGGGCCGGTCCGGGTGCAGCACGCGCCATTGGCGTTGCTCGCATTGCAGGCGGATCAACATGCAGCTCACTCCTTGAGGCAGCGTATCGACGGTGGCGGGATGGGCGTGCCGGTTACGGCAGACGTCATCGCGACGGATCAGGGGCACGCAGGGGTGCCCTGATTCGCAGAAGATACGACGTTCAAAATGTGAGCTGTATCAGATTATTCTGATTTTCGAGGGGCGCGCTCAATTCACCTGGAACTGCGCCCGGCAGCCGTCGCTGACCCAGATGCCACGGCGGTCCCAGCCCCAGGTCTGGCCTTCGATGCAGGCACTGCGTGAATCCTGGCGGACCAGGCGCACGCCACGGCGGATGCGGGCATCGCAGTATTCCTGGCGGTGACCGTTGGAATGGCAGGTGATCACCTCGCCCCCGCCCCAGCCATTGCCACCATTGCCCCAGCCGTTGCCATGGCCACCACCCCAGCCACCGCCGCGGCGGTACTCGCCGACGAACTCGGCACGGCAGCCCTGGGTGACCCAGACGCCGTAGCGCGATTGCCCCCAGGTCTCGCCTTCCACGCACGGCGAGCCGGACAACTGGCGGATCATCCGGGCACGGCCTTCCAGGCGGCATTCATTGCTGCGGTTCTTGATCGATTCGCAGCGTACGATGCCGCCGCCGTCGCGACCGCCATAGCGATCGTCGTCATAACCGTAGCCATAGCTCTGCGCCTGCGCGCCGCCTGCGGCGGCCAACATCGGCAGCAGCGTGCAGGCCAGGGCGCGCCAGGTGAGTGCCTTGCCCATCGGAATCTCCACATGAATACGATGGCGCAAGCATCCGGGATTCGCGGCCCGACGGACAGGGGGCGCCCCCAAGGCGGTTCTTTCCCCATTCAAACAGCTCAACCGTGGCTGACTGCACCTCGGCCGGATGGTGTCAACGTCCGAAGTGGAGTGCGTCCACGGAATTGCCAAGCGCCTCGACCCGTACCGTGCTGCACTGGCCGGTGCGGCGGTGGTGCTCCTGGGCCCGCGCTGCGGCGACATCGAAGGCCTCGGCGCCCCGTGCATAACGTGTTGCGTCATGCGCCTGCGGGTCCAGTACGGACCAGTGCCGGGCATTGCATTGAACGGTAATGACCATTGGAGACTCCTGCGGAATGGGTCAAGCCGGCGACGGAGGGCCCTGAGCACCGGTACCCCATCAGGCTAGCGATCGCCTCCGGGATGGCCCATCAGATTTGTACGAAAATGCCGCGCCGCGCTGTCAGGGCGCCCCGCCATCACATCCCTGAGGCCGTTTAGTGAGTCCCCTTTCGTGACCCTTGTCACGGAGTTGGCGGAGCTTCACACTACCGTCACCAACAGGGGCCCCTTCCACATGCGCACCTTCTTCTCGCAGCAGCGTTGGACGCTGCTGAAGTTCTACTTCGTGGCCAGCTACCTCGTGCTGATCGAGGAACTGATCCGCGCCGCCCTGCACTGAGCGCTTGCTGCAGGGCTATTTGCGGCAGACACTGTCGCTTTAGGCACGGAGCCCGCCCGATGAAAGCGCTTCTTCTGATTCCAGCCCTGCTGGTGCTGTCCGCCTGTGCCAACCAGCATCAGGCCGCTGCGCGTGCCGATACGGCGGCCACTTCGCCTGCCACGCCGAAGGTCGGTGGCGACCGCGATGCCCACGGTTGCATCGGTTCGGCCGGCTACCAGTGGTGCGAGCACAGCCAGCGTTGCGAACGTCCGTGGGAACTGGCGCAGGCACAGGGCCTGGCCAACACCGCCGAAGCCATCGATGCCTACTGCGCGAAGCCGGCCAGCCCGGCGCGCAAGTGAGTCGCGCCGCCCATGGCTGAGCTGAGTCCGCTACCCACCCTGGCCCCGGGCCGCTACCGCCACTTCAAGGGCGGCGAGTACGAAGTGCTCGACATCGTCCGCAGCAGTGAGACCCTGCAACCGATGGTGCTGTACCGCGCGCTGTATGGCGAAGGTGGCCTGTGGGTACGCCCGTACGCCATGTTCGTCGAGCAGGTGCCGGGCGAGCACGGACCGCAACCGCGTTTCGCCCGCATCGACGCATGATGGCTCCGCTGCCGCCCTTGGCCGGCAGCGCGCGGCAACGCGGTGGGCCTGCGCTACAGTCGTACCGTCCAGTCGGTTTCTTCCCGCCACGCCGGTATCCGCTCCTGTTCGCGCTGCAAGGCAGCCGACCGCGTGCGCCAATCACTGCTGCGGGCCACCACCGAACTAGCCTGCCGTAATGGCTTGGCTGCTGATGGATGAAGCCACCGGCGCGCTGATCGGCGATTTCGAAGCGCGGGCAACCCGATGGAACCAGCGCTGCCTGCGCTTGACGTCCTGGAAGCGTGCGATGCTGGCCGAATCCTGGCGACGCCAACGGTACGCGGCGCGCTGCACGCTGCCAATGGCTGCTGGGCCACGGCCTACCCGCTGGACGCGCAGGAACGTGCCAGCGCATTGACCATGGCCGAACAGGCGCTGAAACTGAGCGCAATGAGCTGGAGCGGTCAATGAATTCCTATCTCTACCTTGCCGCTGCCATCGTGCTGGAAGTGATTGCCACATCACTGCTGAAGGCGTCCGACGGCATGAGCCGGCTGGCGCCGACACTGGGCGCACTGGTCGGCTATGGACTGTGCTTCTACCTGTTGTCGATGACCATGAAGTCGATCCCGACCGGCATCGCCTACGCGATCTGGTCCGGCGTCGGCATCGTGCTGATCTCGCTGATCGGGCTGGTGGTGTTCAAGCAGCGCCTGGATGCACCCGCGCTGATCGGCATCGGCCTGATCTGCACCGGTGTACTCGTGATCAACCTGTTTTCGCGCAGCAGCGCGCACTGAGCACGCTGCTGCGCGATCAACGCTAGCTGACCTTCTTGGCCACCGTCATGCCGAGCAGGAACAGCACCACGGCGATGATGATGCCGGCCCAGAACAGGAACTTGGCGATGCCGACCGAGGCACCGGCGATGCCACCGAAGCCGAGCACGCCTGCGATCACACCGATGATGGCGAAGATGATGGCCCACTTGATCATGTCAAACCTTTCCCTGCGGGGACTGCGTACTGGATGATCAGGCTAGGCCGTGACCGATGCGGCAGTCGTGAACAGGCCGCGTGCGCGGCGTGAATCAGCGCGGACGAAAGCGCAGCAGCGCGACGGCAAACGCCAGGAACACGCTACCGACCAACCGCTCGAACCAGCGTCGCGCAAAGGGTTCGGCCAGCCAGCGGCGCAGGCCATGGCCACCGGCTGCATACATCACGTACCAGAACAGTTCGCAAGCGGCGAAGGTGGCCACCAGCACGCTGTACTGAAACGCCTGGCCACGTGACGGGTCAACGAACTGCGGCAGGAACGCCGCCGCGAATAGCAGCAGCTTGGGATTGCTCAGGCCCACCAGAAGGCCACCACGGAACACGGTCCAGGCACCAAGCGTCGGCATCATCGGCAGTGCGGCATCCACCGTCACCGTAGGCGCGGGACGGCAGCTGTCGCGCCATGCCTTCAGGCCCAGCCAGGCCAGGTAGGCCACGCCCAGATAGCGCAGCACTTCGAACAGCATCGGCGAGGAATGAAGCAATGCGCTCAGGCCAGCAGCGGACGCGGCCAGCACCAGCAGCATCGCCAGCAGGCAGCCGGCCATCGCCGGTACACTGCCGCGGAAGCCGAGTCCCACGCTGCGGCCGAGGATATGCAGCATGTTCGGCCCCGGCGTGCCACACAGAACGAACACCGTGGCGAGGAACCACCACCAGGTATGCAGGGCCATGGCGCACATCCACTTCAGAAGACCGTACCAGCATAGAGTGCGTCTGCAACGCGCGGCACATACAGCACAGCGTGGATGCGGTGGTTACAGAGGCAGGCTCAGGCCGCGTGCGCGTCGCGCCGTACCAGTACCTGGTCGATCAGGCCCCATTCGCATGCCTGCTCGGCACTCATGAAACGATCGCGGTCCAGGGTCTGCTCGACCTCCTCGACACTGCGTCTGCAATGCTGCGCATACAGCCGGGTGATGCGCTGCTTGGTGCGCTGCATTTCCTCGGCGTGGATGAAGATGTCCGAAGCCTGGCCCTGCACCCTGCCCAGCGGCTGGTGCACGTGCAGGCTGGCATTGGCCAACGCCGCGCGGTGACCCGGCTCGCCGGCCATCAGCAGGAACGACCCCATCGACCGCGCGGTGCCCATGCACAGCGTATGCACCGGGGCCGAGATGTATTGCATGGTGTCGTACATCGCCAAGCCGCTGGAAATGACTCCGCCTGGCGAGTTGATGTACAGATGGATCGGCTTCTCCGGGTTTTCCGATTCCAGGAACAGCAGCTGCGCGCAGACCAGCGCCGACACAGTGTCATCGACTTCGCCGTTGAGAAAGATGATGCGCTCGCGCAGCAGCCGCGAGTAGATGTCATAGGAACGCTCGCCGCGCTCGCTGCGTTCCACCACCATCGGTACCAGCTGCATCCTGTCCCGCATGTGCCTGCTCCCTATAGCGTTCGATCCAAGCGCTGGTTCAAGCCGCGCGCATCACCGTGCGATGCTCATCGTTGGAAGCCGGCGGGATCAGAGAACGCCGGTCGGTGAGCCGATGCACGATGGTCAGCACCGTTCCCCCGCCGTCATCCGCGCGCAGCCGGAAACACACCTGGCTGTGCAGATGCGGGGGATGCGCATCGCGCAGGTGGAACCCCAGCTCCCGCCCCTCCTCGCGCAGGCAAGGCTGCGGATCGGCAAGATCGGCCGCAGGCAACCAGCGCTCACGCAGCGCCGGGTCCAACAGTGCGCGCCAGACCCGTTCCGGTGGCGCTGGCAGCCACTGCTCCATCACCAACGCAGGAGCCGCTTCGTTCAGAACGTCGTCCATCAATCCATCTCCTTCAGCAGATCCTGCAAGGCATCCATACGCGCGGGCCAGTAGGCCCGGTAGCGCTGCAGCCAGTTGCCGATGTGGGCCAGTCCGCGCGGATCGACCTCGTAGTAGACGAAGCGGCCTTGGCGCTGTTCGCTCACCAGCCCGGCATCGCGCAGCACCGCCAGGTGCTGGGACATCGCAGACTGGCTGATCGCCATGCCCTCGCGCAGCGCGCTGGCATGCTGCCCGCCCTCGGCCAGCTTTTCGAAGATGTGGCGGCGGGTGGGGTCGGCCAGCGCTTTGAAGAGGGCGTTCTCGATCATGACCAATACATTAGCAATCACTAATGTGTAGTGCAACTCCCGCATCGGCTGTGCTGCAATGACGGCTCCCCGGCATGGAGCTGTGCATGAAGACCCTTGGCCTGATCGGCGGCATGAGCTGGGAAAGCTCGGCGCAGTATTACCGGCTCATCAACGAGGACGTGCGGCAGCGCCTCGGTGGCGCACATTCGGCGCAGCTGCTGCTGTGGTCGGTGGACTTCGCCCCGATCAAGCAGCTGCAGCACGACGGCGACTGGGATGCACTGGGCGACCACATGGTCGAGGCCGCACGGCGCCTGCAGGCCGGTGGTGCCGAACTGCTGCTGGTCTGCACCAACACCATGCACCAACTGGCCGACCGCATCGAGGCGGCCTGCCCACTGCCACTGCTGCATATCGCCGACCCCACCGCCCAGGCCATCGTGCAGGCAGGGGCGCGAAAGGTGGGCCTGCTCGGCACCGCCTTCACCATGGAGCAGGACTTCTACCGCGGCCGGCTGCAGGATCGCTTCGGATTGGAGGTCCTGGTTCCCGAAGCCGATGATCGTCGCAGCGTGCACGACATCATCTACCAGGAACTGATCGCCGGCGTGGTCAGCGAACACTCACGACAGGTCTACGCCGGCGTGATCGAGAGACTGGTCGCGCGCGGCGCCGAGGCCATCATCCTCGGCTGTACCGAGATCATGCTGCTGGTACGGCCGGAGGACAGCACAGTGCCGCTGTTCGATACCACTGCACTGCATGCGCGGGCCGCCGTGGACGCGGCGCTGGCGTGAATCAAAGCGCGCCGGAACGCGGAATCAGTCCGCGCCCTGCACTTCCAGCGCGGTGATCAGCCATTCGACCACCGCCTGGGAATCGCACAGGAAGAAGATGGCATCGCCGGAGCGCGCTTCGGTAAGCAGGCGATAGACCGTGATCGCCACCGCCGACTGGTTGGCGATGAACACTTCCGGGCTGCGCGGCCCTTCGCTGTGGCCAGCAACCGCGTGCAGCGCCTTGCGTGCGGCCACGGTCGCAACCGGGTCCGCGCTGCGGGTCAGTTCCGGCCCGCGCAGGCCCCAGGCAGTGAACACGTGCTTGCCCTTGAACGTGGTGTCCAGGACCCGCACCTCGGCGCCGCCTGCGTCGGCCGAGCGATGAATGACGGTACTGCTGATCAACGCAACCCCCTGTGGTCGTCGTGGTCCGCGCATCCTCCCGCACAGGCCGCCCGCACACCAGTGACGGCAGCCACAGGCTGCGCCGACAGGCGTGGAAGACATGTAAGAAGGTGTAAACCGATGCGATCGGATGTGCAGCGATGATACGGGATGTAAGCCTCTGCTTGGGCCCGTGCGCACTACTAAATCCTTACTGAGCCACTTCCGGAACGATGCGTTCCGACGGCCCCGTGCTGGGTCATTCTTGCCGCCCGAATCCCCGCTCGAGGCTCCCCATGACCCTTCGCCCGCTGCTGCCGATCACCGGTGCCGTCCTTGCCCTGCTGCTGGCCGCCACCGCCGTGGCCGCCCAGGACCACGACACTGATCACATTCCAGCGCTGCGCTGCGAATCCCAGTTCAACAAGACCGAGCAATGCCCCATTGAGGGCCCGATGCGCCTGGCCAGGCAACTGTCGGTCACCCGCTGCGTGGAGAACCAGAACTGGGGCCAGAGCCGCCGCACGTTATGGGTGACCGACGGCTGCCGCGCCGAGTTCGTCGCCGATGGATACGGGCGCTGGCCGGGACGTGGCCGCGGCCGTGACCGCGACAACGAGGGTGAACGCCTGGTCTGCGAGTCCTACGAGAACAAGGACAAGGAGTGCCGCATCCGCGTCCGCCACGAGGTGCGGCTGGTCAAGCAGAAATCGGTGACGACCTGCATCGAGGACCGCAACTGGGGCTGGGACCGTCGCGGCGTGTGGGTCAGCGACGGCTGTCGTGCCGAGTTCCGGGTGTATTGACTGCCTGCCACGCGCTGGCTGTGGCGCATGCGCGGACACGGCCGACGTGATCGATAGACTGGGCGCAACCAGCCCAGGAGCTTCGATGGTGCCGCCCGATCCTTCCTCGACGACGCTGCATATCCGCGAGGCAACGCCCGCCGACGTTCCCGCGTTGATCGCGCTCGACAGCGTTGCGGCCCACGATCCGCGGCGCGCACGGCAGATCAGCGACTGGCAGGCCAGCGGTGGCATGCACGTGGCCGAACGGTCCGGCCAGCTGGCCGGTTACCTGGTCATCCATCGTCACTTCTTCGGCGAAGCCTTCGCCGAGATGCTCATGGTGGCGCGCGAACAACGCAGACAGGACGCCGGCGCCGCCCTGCTGCGCCATGCCATCGCGCTGCAGGGGCAAGGCAAGCTGTTTACTTCGACGAATGCATCCAACACCAGCATGCAATGCCTGCTCGCCGCCTCGGGTTTCATCGAAAGTGGCATCGTGCATGGATTGGACGAAGGCGATCCGGAACTGATCTACTGCTTTGCCGGCAGCTGATCGAGATACACGGCCACCTTGGCGTCCAGCAGGTCCATCAACAGCGGATCCATGCAGCGATAGTCGTCGGGGATGTCCAGGCAATGCAGGCGCTTGTGTTCCAGCAGTCGCGCGTACGTGGCCTGCAGGCGATGCTGGTGCTTGGCCTCCATCGCGAAGATGACATCGGCCCAGCGGATATCCGCCGGGCCGATGGGGCGTCGTGCGTGCGGGCTGGTACCGGCCGACAGCGCGTTGAAGCCGGGCCGCCGTCGCCACATGGCTTCGGCGGTCGGGCTGCGCAGCTGGTTGCGGCTGCAGACGAACAGCAGGTTGATCATTCCTGTTCCTGCAGTTGGCGGGCGCTGAGGACCGGATAGGTGAAGCCCAGCTGGCGTGCGCGCGCGAGCTTGGCATCGCGCGTATACAGCAGCTTCCAGTTCTTCTCGGGCTTGTAGCTGTAGGCGGTCGTGGCGCGGTCGCCACCATGGTTGCGGGCCTGGCTGCGACGCCAGGCACGGTTTCTTGCAGATTCCATGATGTGTTCTCGTGAGTACCGGGTTCAGCAGCCGCGGTAGTACGAGTGGCGCGCAGCATACACCGCACGCACAAAAAAAACCCACGCATCGCTGCGCGGGCTTCTTGATTCATCACAGTGGTCGGGACGGCCGGATTCGAACCGACGACCCTCTGTCCCCAGGCATCATCACTGGTTGCCCCATCCCGTTGATCTATAAGGGTTTCAGGCCTGCACCGGGCCTCCCAGAAGTGCCGATTGAGGCCCAATTCAATCAATTACTTCCGCGCTGATAGGGTTGCAGCCACCGGGACTAAACATGGCTCCGCATCTGCTGCGGCCCTGCCCTCATCTACGCCCTACGGGCGTCGCTCGGACGGAGCTTGGTCACCGGCGGCGGCTTGGCGGGCTCCAATGACCGCACCCTCCTGCCTCGGACTATTCCGGCGGAGAAAAACCGTGTGCTTGACCCAAAACGAAAAACTTGTACGCGTTCGGGAATCGAACAGCGCCTGGATGTGAGCTGGCCGCCAACTCTAGTGCGTACGAAAGAGATGAGACATTCTTGCCGGGGACCGGCGGATGCCGCAGCGCCATGCCCTTGTCGTCAGTAAAATGAGTGAACTCGTGGACCATCGTGCCAACCTTTGAGGGTTCACCAATGTGATTGGCGGGCAGCATAGATAGGGACCAAAATACAGGGCATGCGTGAATTACGTATGGAGCACCTGACTGCACATAAGCAATGGTGTCTGCCGGCACTTCGTCAGCATTGCACCGGCAGGAGAGGGACACCGGCGGCTTCGGGGGTCACTCCGTCTCCCGAAATTCTCCAGATGATCGCCATCAAAGTGCTATCAACCAGCGCATCATCTTCGTTGACATCTTCACCGGCAACGACGTTGACGTCCGGGCCATGCTCCCCGAAATAGCGCGTATAGTGAACTGAGGGGCTGAACCTCAGCCACAACTCAGTTTCAGATGTTGTATCGACCTCAGTCATCTGCTGGAGCTGGCTCAGCGCATTTCCTGCACCAATCGTTACCCCAGCCAATACACTCTGAAAAATTGCACTTTTTTGGCCGAAGGCGGGGTGCCGGCCGGATCGACACATGCCACAGGTTCAAGAAACTCCCCCGCCCGGGCTTGCTTCATTGTTCTTCCAGTAACGGGTACAACAACCGCGCGGGGTGCGGGATACGCACTTTGCCACTTGCCTGATTGCCGCTTTATGGGCCCAGCTTCCGCATTCCTGCCGTCGGCGGTGCGATAGGAAATCGGGGCTCGCAAGCCAATGGTGTAACCCAGCCCTGGCGACAGACTATAGCCACTTGCAAGATTTATATCTAGGCTGAAACTGCCGCCAGGAGGTATGGACAAAGAACTCGGAGTTTCGGAGAGCGTATCCCTCATTATCCCGAAGAACTGGACTTCGCGCCCATCCTGCTGTTTCACTATGAAGGGATCATCCAACAACATTTTGCGAGCATTGAGCGTCGGCAGAGAAGACTCAGCGACTACCGCAACCTGGTCACCGACATTCGAGAGCTTCAACGCGATTGAAGTTTCTCCCAGGTCGCCCTTCAGCGGAACTATTTCGACTTGTAGCCGAGCGTCGGCCATCGCAACATTGCTGCTACAAAGCGCGATGAACAGCATTGCCACTTTAATGGGTGATTTCATTCCGCCACCCGCCTTCTTCCATGATTCAAGATGCGTTATTAACATACAGATCAGCATTTTCCAACCCGAACCTCAGCCATCGATCTGTAGGACTTCCCCGAACCGCAGATTAAATTTTCGAACCGCCATAAGAATCACGTTTTTGCAGGCACTGACCTCCAGGATCTTTTGCTACCGCGCCTACGCCACTGTGCCGAGCTCGGCCATCATCGCAAAGGCCATCGCCGGCGAGACCGTTGGACTTCAGTGAAGCGTCGAAGAACTACGCCTTTCGCCTGGCAATCGAGCGCATCAGCGGAGAGCCGCGAGTTCCAGGACGTCCGCGAGTCAATCAGCTTGGATCGGCATGCATCAGGTGTCACTCCAGGAGATCCGCAGGCTTGGCGGTGCTCTTCCACACAACCGTCGAGGTTGGTCGGAAGAACAAGTGCAGCACCTTCTCACACACAGCTCGCCGGCGATGACCGAGGTGTATCTGGAAGGCCACGAAAGGCCGTGGACCGAGATCAACACGGGCATCCTCGCCATTCGATAGGGTGACGATAGGGTGCACAACGAAGAAGGGCCTGCACCGTATGGCGCAAGCCCTTGTTCTATCGCTGCTTTTGGTCGGGACGGCCGGATTCGAACCGACGACCCTCTGCCCCCCAGGCAGATGCGCTACCAGGCTGCGCTACGCCCCGACTGATGCTGCGATGTGCCCGCCAGTGCGGCGGGCCGTGAAGTATAGCGGATTACGATGGAAATGGGATCAGCGGCGCAACAACTGCAGCACTTCTTCCAGTTCCATGCGCACCTGCTTGATGATCTGGTTGCTCAGCGCCGATTCCTCGCGGGCATCGGGGCCGTCCAGACGCAGGCGTGCACCACCGATGGTGTAGCCCTGTTCGTACAGCAGGCTGCGGATCTGCCGGACCATCAGCACGTCGTGGCGCTGGTAGTAGCGGCGGTTGCCTCGGCGCTTGGCCGGCTCAAGGCTGGGAAACTCGGTTTCCCAGTAGCGCAGGACGTGCGGCTTGACGTCGCACAGCTCGCTGACTTCACCGATGGTGAAGTAGCGCTTGGCCGGAATCGGCGGTAGTTCGCGGTTACTGCCCGGATCCAGCATAAGCTTCCACCCTCTCCTTGAGCTTCTGGCCCGGACGGAAGGTGACCACCGTACGGGCGGAAATCGGAATTTCCTCGCCGGTCTTGGGGTTGCGACCCGGGCGCTGGTTCTTGCGCCGCAGATCGAAATTACCGAAGCCCGACAGCTTCACCTGACGTCCCTGTTCCAATGCTTCACGCAGCACATCGAAAAACGCGTCGACGAATTCCTTGGCTTCCCGCTTGTTCAGACCGACTTCGTCGAACAGCTTTTCCGCCATCTCCGCCTTGGTCAATGCCATTGCCTGCTACCCCCGAGTGCTGCCCGCTCAGCCGCGGATCCGGGCGTGGTGTTCACGCTCGATGGCAGTGACCGCCTCGGCCACCACCGCTTCCACGTCGCGGTCCGTCAGAGTGCGCGACTTGTCCTGCAAAATCAAGCCCATAGCGAGACTCTTGAATCCCGGCTCGACGCCCTGGCCGACATAGCGGTCGAACAGGTTCAGGTCGCGCAGCAACGGGCCGGCGACCTGGCGGACGGTCGCCGCCAGATCGGCCCAGGCCACCTGTTCAGGCACCAGGAATGCCAGGTCGCGGCGCACCGCCGGGAAGCGCGACAGTTCGCCGGCACGCGGCAGGCGGCGGGCGGTCAGCGGTTCCAGGTCCAGTTCGAAGGCGTAGACGTCGGCTTCGATGTCCATCGCCCTGGCCAGGCGCGGGTGAACCTGGCCGATCCAGCCGATCGCCACGCCATCGCGCAACACCTCGGCCGAACGCGCCGGGTGGCCGTAGGCGCGGGTGGACGGACGGAACTCCAGCTGCGCGCCACTGGCGGCCGCCAGCGATTCGAGGTCACCCTTCAGGTCATGGAAATCGACCTTGCGGGTCGGCAGACCCCACTGCACCGCCTGCGCATCACCGCAGACCGCAGCGGCCACGCGCGGGGTTTCCAGCGGTGCCGGCTGGCTTTCGCCAAGCGACGCATCTCCGGCCTGCTGGGCGAACACCCGACCCAGCTCGAACAGGCGCACGCGGCCGAGCTGGCGAGCGGCATTGCGGCCCAGGGTGGCAACCAGGCCCGGCAGCAGCGACGGGCGCATCACCGCCAGTTCGGCCGACAGCGGGTTGGCCAGCGGCACCAGGGCGTCGCGCAGCTGCCACTGGGCCAGCAGTGCGTCGTCGACGAAGGCGAAATTGACGGTTTCCTGCAGGTCGCGGGCGATCAGCTGGCGGCGCACGCTCAGCGCGTCCAGCTGGGTCTCGCTCGGCATCGCCACGCGCGAGGCACCGCCCGGCAGCGTGGTCGGGATCTGCTCGTAACCGTGGATGCGGGCCAGTTCTTCGATCAGGTCCTCTTCGATGGCGATATCGAAGCGGCGGCTCGGCGCGGTGACCTGCCAGCCGTCGGCGGTGGCGGCCACGTCCATGCCCAGCGCACGCAGGATGCGCTCGACTTCGGCATCGTCAATGGTGATGCCAAGCACGCGGGTGATGCGCGTGCGGCGCAGCACGATCGTGGCCGGCTGCGGCAGATCGGCCTCGCGCACAGCTTCGGTGACCGGCGCCGGGGTACCGCCGGCCAGGTCCAGCACCAGGCGGGTGGCGTACTCGATCGCGGTACGCGGCAGTGCCGGATCGACACCGCGCTCGAAGCGGTGGCCGGCATCGGTGTGCAGGCCCAGCTTGCGGCCACGGCCCATGATCGCGGCCGGCGCGAAGTGCGCGGCCTCCAGGAACACGGCGGTGGTCGCGTCGGTGACACGGGTGTCGAAGCCGCCCATCAGGCCGGCCAGGCCGACCGCACGATCGGCGTCGGTGACCACCAGGAAGCTGTCGTCCAGCGCGGCATCGCGGCCGTCCAGCAGCTTCAGCGTCTCGCCCGCGCGCGAACGGCGCACGGCAATGCTGCCCTGCAGGGTGGCCAGGTCGTAGGCATGCATCGGCTGGCCCAGTTCCAGCATCACGTACTGGGTGATGTCGACCAGCAGCGAGACCGGGCGCACGCCACTGCGGCGCAGGCGCTCGGCCATCCACAGTGGGGTCTTGGCGGCAGCGTTGACGCCCTCGATCACACGGCCCAGATAACGCGGCGCTTCGGCGCCAGCGTCGAGCTGGATGGCCAGCTCACGGCTGCCGGCAGCCGGAATGGCGTCGGCGGCGAAATCCAGCACTTCACTGCGGGTAGCGGCGGCGACGTCGTAGGCGATGCCGCGCAGGCTGAAGCAGTCGGCGCGGTTCGGGGTCAGCTTGATTTCGATACTGGCGTCCGGCAGGCCCAGGTACTCGACCAGGGCCTGGCCGACCGGGGCGTCATCGGGCAGTTCCAGCAGTCCGGAGGCATCGTTGTCCAGGCCCAGCTCCTTGGCCGAGCACAGCATGCCGTTGGACTCGACGCCACGCAGCTTGGCCGGCTTGATCTTCAGCTCGCCGATCTGCGCACCGACCATCGCCAGTGGCGCGACCAGGCCCGCGCGGGCGTTCGGCGCACCGCAGACGATCTGCAGCAGCTCGCCCTGCCCGGCATCGACCTTGCACACCTGCAGGCGATCGGCTTCCGGGTGGCGCGCGGCCTCGACGATGCGTGCCACGACCACGTGATCGAGGCCTTCGCCCAGCGCGGATACTTCTTCCACTTCCAGGCCGATGGCGGTCAGCACCGCGCTCAGCTCATCGCGCGAGGCGGAGGTCGGGACGTGGCTGCGCAGCCAGTTTTCGGAGAATTTCATGGTGTCACCCTGGTGGGAGGCGTGCCTCCCGTTGCGGTTTTTGTGGTCGCCCAGCGCATGCGCAAGGAGGCGTCCATCCAGAAAGGCAGCCGAGCATGGCCCGGCTCTACACGGTTGCGGCTTACGCGAACTGCTTCAGGAACCGCACATCGTTCTCGAAGAACGCGCGCAGGTCGTTAACGCCGTAGCGCAGCATCGCGAAACGCTCCACGCCCATGCCGAAGGCAAAGCCGGTGTAACGCTCCGGATCGATGCCAACATTGCGCAGCACGTTCGGATGCACCATGCCGCAGCCGAGCACTTCCAGCCAGCGGGTGCTGCCATCGGGCTGCTGCCAGGCGATGTCCACTTCCGCACCCGGTTCGACGAACGGGAAGTAGCTGGGACGGAAGCGCATCTCGAAATCGCGCTCGAAGAACGCGCGCACGAATTCTGCCAGCGTGCCCTTCAGGTCGGCGAAGGTCGAGTGCTCGTCCACCAGCAGGCCTTCGACCTGATGGAACATCGGCGAATGGGTCTGGTCGCTGTCGCTGCGGTACACCTTGCCGGCAGCGATCATGCGCAGCGGCGGCGCGTGGTCGCCCATGTAGCGCACCTGCACACCGGAGGTATGCGTGCGCAGCAGGCGGCCGTCGCCGAAGTAGAAGGTGTCGTGCATGGCGCGCGCCGGGTGGTGCGGCGGGAAATTCAGCGCCTCGAAATTGTGCCAGTCATCCTCGATCTCCGGCCCTTCCGACAGCTCGTAGCCCAGCCGGCCGAAAATACCGGTGATGCGTTCCAGGGTACGGGTGATCGGATGCAGGCCAGCGCGGTCGCCATTGCGGCCCGGCAGGGTGATGTCGATGGCTTCGGCAGCCAGCCGCGCGTCCAGTGCGGCGTCTTCCAGCAGCGCCTTGCGCTCGGCCAGCGCACGGGTCAGTGTGTCGCGGGCCTGGTTGATCGCTTCACCGGCGGCCTTGCGCTCCTCGGCCGGCAGGGCACCGAGCTGCTTGAGCTGCGAGGTGATGCTGCCGCTCTTGCCAAGCAGGGCCACGCGCAGCTGTTCCAGCACGTCAGGGCTCTGTGCGGCGGCCACATCGGCCAGCGCCTGGGTGGTGAGGGATTGGATGTCGCTCATGGGGGGCCGGAACTCCAGTCGATCTGCCATCGCGATGCGCGAAGGGCCGACCCCTGTCGCCACCGCCGTCCCCGCGCTGCCGCTGTGGCCGCACCGGGACCCAAAAAAGAATGGGGAAGGACTTGCGCCCTTCCCCATGCATTGCCTTGACCTGACACCGTTCCGAGTGAACGGTTACGGCATCGGGAAGGACTTATGCCGCCAGCGCGCCCTTGGCCTTTTCGGCCAGCGCGGCAAAACCGGCTGCGTCGTGCACGGCGATGTCAGCCAGGACCTTGCGATCCAGGGTGATGCCGGCCTTCAGCAGGCCGTTCATGAAGCGGCTGTAGCTCAGGCCGTTGATGCGGGCAGCCGCATTGATGCGGGTGATCCACAGCGAACGGAAGTTGCGCTTCTTCTGCTTACGGCCGATGTAGGCGTACTGCTGCGCCTTGATGACCGCCTGCTTGGCAACGCGGAAGACCTTGCGACGGGCGTTGTAGTAGCCCTTGGCGAGATCCAGAATCTTCTTGTGGCGGCGACGCGCCTGTACGCCACGCTTAACTCGTGCCATTTTTCAGTTCCTCAGAGGTAAGGGAGCATGCGGTCCAGACGGCCTGCGTCTTCTGCACGGACATGGCCCGTCTGACGCAGATTACGCTTACGCTTGGTCGCTTTCTTCGTGAGGATGTGGCTACGGTTGGCGTGGCCGCACTTGTACTTGCCCGAGGCGGTCTTGCGGAAACGCTTGGCCGCTGCCCGGTTGGTCTTGATCTTGGGCATTGCAATGTCCTTGATGGGATTTGACCCTGGTTTCTGACTGATCTGGCGGCGGCCTGGGCCGCTCTTTCCGTCCTGCCATGATCGGCGTACGACCCGTCCTGGGTGGGTCGAGCCGGGCATGATACAGGCAAAACGGCCCTGCCACCAGCCCCTGCCCGCCTTTCATCCGCAACCCGCCGGCCCGCCACAAAAGCAAAGGGACGCCAGCGGCGCCCCCTTACCCTGAACCATTCAGCCAGGCGCCTCGAAAGGCAGCCCGTCAGGCCTCAGGTCTTCTTCTTCGGCGCGATCATCATGACCATCTGACGCCCTTCCAGGCGCGGACGGGATTCAATGACGATTTCCTCGCCCAGATCGGCCTCGATCCGGTTGGCCATTTCGCGGCCCAGCTCCTGGTGGCTCATTTCACGGCCACGGAAGCGGATGTTGACCTTGATCTTGTCACCATCTTCGAGGAACCCGCGCATCTTGCGCAGCTTGATCTGGTAGTCGCCCTCGTCCGTGACCGGACGGAACTTCACTTCCTTGATCTCGACCTGCTTGGTCTTCTTCTTGGCCTCGCTGGCCTTCTTCTGCGCTTCGAACTTGAACTTGCCGAAGTCCATGATCTTGCAGACCGGCGGATCGGCCTGCGGCTGGATTTCGACCAGGTCCAGGCCTTCATCTTCGGCCATGGACAGCGCTTCGTCGCGCGACAACACGCCGATCATTTCTCCGTCACTGCCGATCACGCGGACGCGCGGCACACGGATTTCCTGATTCTTGCGGTTCTGTTTGTTGTCAGGGGTGCTGATATTACGTTCTCCCAAGGGTATCGAACCGGCCCGGGTGCCTGTGCCCCCGGACCGGACCTTTGCTTACGCGCCCTCGGCGTGGAGCCGCTCGATGAAGGCCTGCAGGCTCATGCTGCCCAGGTCTTCGCCAGAACGCGTACGCACCGCCACAGCCCCATTTTCCTTCTCGCGGTCACCGATGACCAGCAGGTAGGGCACGCGCTGCAACGTATGCTCGCGGATTTTATAGCCGATCTTCTCGTTACGCAAATCCGAGCTGACGCGGAAGCCTTGCTCCGCAAGGGTTTTGGTCACGCCCGAGACATAGTCGGCCTGGGCGTCGGTGATGTTGGCCACCACCACCTGGGTCGGCGCCAGCCAGGCCGGGAACTGGCCGGCATGGTGTTCGATCAGGATGCCCAGGAAACGCTCCATCGAGCCGACGATGGCCCGGTGCAGCATCACCGGGTGCTTCTTCTGGCTGTTCTCGTCCACGTACTCGGCGCCCAGGCGGCCGGGCATCATGAAGTCGACCTGCATCGTGCCCAGCTGCCAGGTACGGCCGATGGCATCCTTCAGGTGGTACTCGATCTTCGGGCCGTAGAAGGCGCCCTCGCCCGGCAGCTCCTGCCATTCCACGCCACAGGCGGTCAGTGCCGAGCGCAGCGCGCCTTCGGCCTTGTCCCAGGTGGCGTCGTCACCCAGGCGCGATTCCGGGCGCAGCGCGATCTTGATCTGGATCTCGTCGAAGCCGAAGTGCTGGTAGACCGCCAGCGCCTGCTGGTGGAAGGCAGTCACTTCCGACTCGATCTGGTTTTCCGTGCAGAACACGTGGCCGTCGTCCTGGGTGAAGCCACGCACGCGCAGGATGCCGTGCAGCGCGCCGGACGGCTCGTTGCGGTGGCACGACCCGAACTCGCCGTAGCGGATCGGCAGGTCGCGGTAGCTGTGCAGGCCCTGGTTGAACACCTGGATGTGGCCCGGGCAGTTCATCGGCTTGACCGCGTAAGTGCGTTTCTCCGATTCGGTGAAGAACATGTTGTCCTGGTAGTTGTCCCAGTGGCCGGACTTCTTCCACAGGCTCACGTCCAGAATCTGCGGGCAACGCACTTCGCCATAGCCACTGTTGCGGTAGACCTTGCGCATGTACTGCTCCACCACCTGCCACAGCGCCCAGCCCTTCGGGTGCCAGAACACCAGGCCCGGGGCTTCTTCCTGCAGGTGGAACAGGTCCTGCTGCTTGCCGATGCGGCGGTGGTCGCGCATTTCGGCTTCTTCGATGCGCTTGATGTACGCCTCCAGCTGCTTCTTGTCGGCCCAGGCGGTGCCGTAGATGCGCTGCAACTGCTCGTTCTGCGCGTCACCGCGCCAGTAGGCGCCGGAGATGCGGGTCAGCTTGAAGGCCTTCAGGAAGCGCGTGTTCGGCACGTGCGGGCCGCGGCACATGTCCACGTATTCTTGGTGGTAGTACATGCCCATCGCCTGGATGTCGTCGGCCATGTCCTCGATCAGGCGCAGCTTGTAGTCCTCGCCTCGGGCCTTGAAGATCTCGACCACTTCGGCGCGCGGCGTCATCTTCTTGATGACGTCGTAGTCTTGGGCGATCAGTTCACCCATGCGCTTCTCGATCGCGGCCATGTCGTCCGGGGTGAACGGGCGCTCGGAATAGATGTCGTAGTAGAAGCCTTCGGCGATCACCGGACCGATCACCATCTTCACATCCGGGTACAGCTGCTTGACGGCGTGGCCGACCAGGTGGGCGCAGGAGTGGCGGATGATCTCCACGCCCTCCTCGTCCTTGGCGGTGATGATGCGCAGGCTGGCGTCGTGGTCGATGACGTCGCTGGCATCGACCAGCACGCCATCCACGGCACCGGCGATGGTGGCCTTGGCCAGGCCGGCGCCGATCGACTGGGCAACCTCCATGACGCTCACAGGGTTTTCGAATTCGCGGCGGCTGCCGTCGGGAAGGGTAATGTTGATCATCGCAGTGGCTTCGTGCGGGGCCCGCCGGGCGGGCTGGAAAGCGTTCCCGGGCCGTTGCCCGGGCAATAAAAAAGCGCCGCGAGGGCGCCTGGAACGCAGGGCCTTCGGGGGCAGGTCAACAGTGGGCGGTGGTAGTGCTCATGTCGCACGCTCGGCCGGCGCTGGGCGCGGGCCACCTTGTTCCAGTCAGGGGTTCTGCGATGATCTTAAACCAGCGCACCGGAAAGCCCAAGGGCCACCGTACGGCCCGCTGAATGAGCCGCGCTGGCGGCGTGAAAACGCAATGATTACCATGTGCGCGCAGCCCGCCCCGTGCCAGCCTGCCCGCTTTCCCCCAGGACCTCGTGATGCGCCACCCGCTTCGACCGGCTGCCGCCGGCCCCGCCCGTGCCCCGCGTTCGCCGACCCGCCGCCGCGCAGGCTGCCCGCGATGATCACCGTCGGCCTCTCCACGCTGGGTTTCTGCAGCCTGGGCATGTTGGCGGCGATGTTCTCGGCACTGGCCTTCTATGCGGCCTCGCCCCACTGCCGCTGGCCGCGCCTGCGCCGCGCCGGCCGCCTGGGCCGCCAGATCGGCCTGGTCGCCGCTGCCGCCGCGCTGTGGCTGTGGATGGCCGAGCTCGGCTTTGCCGCCGGCCTGGTGGCGATGTTGTGCACCTGGATGCTCGCGGCCATGCTGCTGCCGGCGCTGGCCGCCTGGCACCGACCGGGCACGGAGTTGCCCTGATGTGGGCGCGCGCCTTCGCCGGCATCATCGTCGGCTTCCTGCTTGCAGCCGCCGTTACCGGCCTGCTGGCCTGGCTTCCGCCTGGCCCTTGGCAGCGAGCGCTGGTACCTACCCTGATCGCCTTCATCCCGCTGTGGATGCTGGCCGCCTTGTGGTCGTTCAGCTTCCGCAGCGCGCTGCGCGCCTGGCTGGTGCTGGGCGGCAGCGCCGCCACCGGCTTCGTCGTGCTCGGGCTGCTGCGCCTGACCGGCGCGGTGCAATGAGATCCACGCCATGAAGTTCAGTTCGCAGACCCTGCGCACGTTCACCACCCTGCACACCTGGGTCGGCCTGGTGGCCGGCTTCGGCCTGTTCGTGGCCTTTTACGCAGGCTCGCTGACCCTGTTCCACCATGACCTGCCGCGGTGGCAGACACCGGGCGCCGCCACGGCACTCCCGGCCAGCCTGGATGACGCCCAGTACCTGCTGGAGGACGTGCTGGCGGCGCATCCGGAAGCGCGCCGCCACGTCGGCATGACCTTCCCCGGCACCGAACACCCGCAGCCTCTGGCGTACTGGCAGGCCGATGACGGCAGCTGGCGCTATGCGTGGCCGGGGCAGATCGCCGGCAGCCCCACACCACCGCAGACCGGACTGGCCGAACTGGTCAACGAACTCCATTACAGCCTCGGCCTGCCCGTGGCCGGGATCTACGTGATGGGCATTGTCAGCCTGCTGTACGGGATGGCACTGCTCAGCGGCCTGGTGATCCATCTGCCGAAGCTGCTCGGCGACCTGTTCGCGCTGCGTCCGGGGCGCAACCTGAAGCAGCTGTGGCAGGACGCGCACAACGTGGTCGGTGTGCTCAGCCTGCCCTTCCACCTGATGTTCGCGGTCACCGGCGCCCTGCTCTGCCTGGTGTTCGTGCAGATGGCCCTGCTCAATCCGCTGATCTACGACGGCAAAGCGCTGCAGGCAGTACCGACTGCGATGGACACCGCGCCGGTGCGCAATGCCAGTGGCATCCCGGCACCGCCGGGCAGCCTGCGCGTGCTGCATGCGCGCGCACTTGAAGTGGCCCGCGCACAGGGCGTGGCCAACTTCGAACCGGCCTATCTGAAGCTGGCCAATGGCGGCGATGCCAACGCGACGATCGAGATCACCGGCGAGGCCAGTGGCACCCTCGGCCCGCTTGGTGCCGTGGCATTGGACGTCGCCACCGGCAATCTGCTCGCGTCGCAGCTGCCGGGCCAGCGCGACGCCAACCACGCCACGCTCAGCGCCGCCTACGCGTTGCACTTCGGCGAATTCGGCAATGGCGTGGTGGTCTGGCTGTACTTCCTGCTCGGACTCGGCGGTGCGTTCCTGTTCTACTCCGGCAACCTGCTGTGGATCGAGTCGCGGCGCAAGCGTCGCCAGCCGCAACAGCCACGTGCCGGTGTGAACATGGCGCGGGCCACGGTCGGCGTGTGCATCGGCCTGTGCGTGGCGATCTCGATCGCGTTCGGCACCGCACTGGTGCTGGAGCGGCTGGCACCGTCGGCGGTCGACCACGGCATCCGCTGGGCCTGCTTCGGCAGTTGGGCGGCCTGCGCGCTATGGGCCACGCTGCGCCGCCCGGCGCAGGCCGCGCGCGAACTGCTGTCGGCGGCGGCGGTCAGTACCGCGCTGGTGCCGGTGCTGCACGGCGCACTCAATGGTGACTGGCTGTGGCGCGCCGCCGCAGGGGGGCACTGGCCGCTGTTCTGGGTCGATGCCATCGCGCTGGCGATGGCCTTCGGCTTCGCGCGTCTGGCCGTGGCCAGCCAACGCCGCGCCCGCAACGGCGATCCCAACAGCGTCTGGGCCGATTGAGCCTTCGCCGGGCATGGCCCGGTGCTACTGGAAGTCGGCTTGGCACGGGCAACGACGTACACCGCAGTGTGTGTATCAGGTCGGTGACGTTGCGGCATGGGCCCAGCACGACGCGCCACCCGACACTCAATCGCCGATGCGCGCCTTCTGCCAGGGGCCCAGCATGGCATTGAGCAGGCTGGCCTGTTCGTCATCGCCGGTCAGTTCCCACATGAACACCCCGGCCAGGCCCTGCTCACGGGCGAACTGCGCACGCAGCCCGATCGAGCGCGGGTCTTCATAGCTGATGAAAATCTTCTGCGCGGCGTTGTACAGCCACGGGCTCTGCGCCTGCGGCTGCCAGTGTTTCGTCCAACCCGGCTGGTCGAGATAGCGCGCCTTGATCACCCGCCAGTCGCCGGCATCAGCCGGCGCACTGTAGGCCTGGTACAGCCCATCCGGGGCGTCGCCGGTGACCTTGAAGCCGCGCCCGTAGAACGGTACGCCCAGCACCAGCTTCCCGGCCGGCACGCCGTGCTCGCGGTAGAACTGCACCGCGCCGGCCACGTTGTTCCAGCGCCGCAGCTCCGGCGCCAGCGGATCGGCCGGCACTTCATGCAGAGGCGCATTGAAGGTCGACACCGAGGAGAAGCCGGTGCCCATGTCGTAGCTCATCAGGTTGATGAAATCGAACACCTTGGCCAGCGCCGGCAGGTCATAGCTCGCTGCTGGATCGTAGGGGCCATCGGTCTGCAGGCGACCGGCGGCCAGCGCGGCAGTCAGCAGCATCGACTGCCCCGTCCTGCGGCCGCGCGCATCGAGTGCCGCGCGGAAGGCCTGGGCAAGCCGGGTCAGATTGACGCGATCCTGCGGGCGATGCGCCAGCTCCTTCGGTCCGCCACTGACCGGGAACTCCCAATCGATGTCCACGCCGTCGAAGCTGCCGGCATGGCGATCGAAGAACAGCGCCATGCACGAATCGACCAAGCGCTTGCGGCTGGCCTCGGTCAGCGCTGCATCGGAGAACCCACCCGCACCCCAGCCACCGATCGAAATCAGCGTGCGCAGGTGCGGATGCGCCTTCTTGAGTTCGGCCAGTGCGGCGAAATTCTTCGGCGCTTCCGCACCGATCGTGCAGCGCCCGTCCTCGATGGTGGAGAACGCATAGAACAGATGCGTCAGGCGCTCGGCTGGAATGCTCGAGACCGGATAGCGTTCGGCCGAGCCGCCCGGGTAGTAGGCGCCGAAGATCGGCGGCTGCGCGGGCGCCGCGTGCGCGGCGATGGGCAAGACACCGGCAATCAGCACGGCAAGGACGGCCACGGTCTGGCGGAACATGGAGATCTCCCGGTTCGAAGGCGCCGCCACGTTAGCAAACCGATGGGGCTGCGGTACGGGTATCGCGGCATGTCGTCCCATGGACAGGCGCGATCCGTACAACCGAGACAGAACGATGGCCGCGTGGCGGCGATCATGCACTGCAGCAGGACATGCAGCGACCTGGATGAGCTTCTTTTCGCAACATCGAGGCAAAGAAAAAGCGGGCCGAAGCCCGCTTTTTCATTTGCGAAAGCGTGAGGACCAACGGTCCTCACCCACCGCACGATCAGCAGTACCGATTATTCGGCGCTGGCGCCTTCGCCTTCTTCGACTGCCTTCATCGACAGGCGGATACGGCCCTGCTTGTCGACTTCCAGCACCTTGACCTTGACCACATCGCCTTCCTTCAGCTTGTCGCCGACCTTCTCGACGCGCTCGCTGGAGATCTGCGAGACGTGGACCAGGCCATCCTTGCCCGGCAGGATGGTGACGAACGCACCGAAGTCCATGATCTTGGCGACCTTGCCTTCGTAGATGCGGCCCGGCTCGACGTCCGAGGTGATCTGCTCGATGCGGGCCTTGGCAGCCTGGGCAGCGATGGCGTTGACCGACGCGATGACGATGGTGCCGTCGTCTTGGATGTCGATCTGGGTGCCGGTTTCCTTGGTGATGGCCTGGATGGTCGAGCCGCCCTTGCCGATCACTTCGCGGATCTTGTCCGGGTGGATCTTGATGGTCAGCAGGCGCGGCGCGTAGTCCGACAGCTCTTCACGCGGAGCGGTCAGGCCGTGGGCCATCTCGCCCAGGATGTGCAGGCGGCCAGCCTTGGCCTGCTGCAGGGCCTGCTTCATGATTTCTTCGGTGATGCCTTCGATCTTGATGTCCATCTGCAGGGCGGAGATGCCCTCAGCGGTACCGGCGACCTTGAAGTCCATGTCGCCCAGGTGATCTTCGTCACCCAGGATGTCGGACAGGACCACGAAACGATCGCCTTCCTTGACCAGACCCATGGCGATACCGGCCACCGGGGCCTTCACCGGCACGCCGGCGTCCATCAGGGCCAGCGACGAGCCGCAGACCGAGGCCATCGACGAGGAACCGTTCGACTCGGTGATTTCCGAAACGACGCGGATGGTGTACGGGAAGGCTTCCAGCGACGGCATGACAGCCAGCACGCCGCGCTTGGCCAGACGACCGTGGCCGATTTCGCGGCGCTTCGGGCCCATCATGCGGCCGCACTCGCCCACCGAGAACGGAGGGAAGTTGTAGTGGAACAGGAAGTTTTCCTTGTACTCACCGGCAACGGCGTCGATGACCTGGCCATCACGGGCGGTGCCCAGGGTGATGGTCACGATGGCCTGGGTTTCGCCGCGGGTGAACAGCGAGGAACCGTGGGTACGCGGCAGCACGCCGGTCTTCACGGTGATCGGGCGGACGGTGTCCAGCGCACGGCCGTCGATGCGGACCTTGGTGTCCAGCACCGAGTCACGCATGGTGCGGTATTCCAGCTCGCCGAATTCCTTCGACAGCTCGGCCGGGTTCCAGCCTTCGGCGGCCACGCGGCCCGCCAGGGCTTCGAATACGTCCTTCTTGATCGCCGAGATGGCGTCGCGGCGCTGCAGCTTGTCACGCACCTGGAAAGCTTCGCCCAGGCGCGGGCCGATGGCTTCCTTCAGGGCGGAGATCAGCGCGTCGTTCTTGGCCGGGGCTTCCCAGGTCGACGGCTTGGTGCCGGCTTCGACGGTCAGCTCGTTGATCGCGTTGATGACCTTCTGCATTTCGCGGTGACCGAAGGTCACGGCGCCCAGCATCACTTCTTCGGACAGCAGCGCGGCTTCGGATTCGACCATCAGCACGGCGTTGGAGGTACCGGCGACGACCAGTTCCAGCTGCGAGTCAGCCAGTTCGCTGACGGTCGGGTTCAGGATGTACTCGCCGTTCTTGTAACCGACCTTGGCAGCGCCGATCGGACCCATGAACGGGGTACCGGCCAGGGCCAGGGCAGCCGAGGCACCGATCAGGGCCGGGATGTCACCGTCCACGTCCGGGTTCAGCGACATCACCGTGGCGATGATCTGCACTTCGTTCTTGTAGTCCTCCGGGAACAGCGGGCGGATCGGACGGTCGATCAGGCGCGAGATCAGCGTTTCCTTCTCGGTCGCACGGCCTTCACGCTTGAAGAAACCACCCGGGATACGGCCGCCGGCGTAGAACTTTTCCTGATAATCGACGGTCAGCGGGAAGAAGTCCTGGCCTTCGCGCGCGCTCTTGGCGGCGACGGCGGTGACCAGCAGTACGGTGTCGTCCATCTTGACGATGACGGCACCGCTGGCCTGGCGGGCGACTTCGCCGGTCTCAAGCGTGACGGTGTGCTTGCCGTACTGGAAGGTTTTGGTGATTTTTGCCACGGAGGGTGTCCTTGGGGATGCTGTCTGCGAATTTGGACCGTCGGCGACCCTTGCCGCCAGCGGGTGACCGGATCGTTCCGGCCTGAATCGGGGATTGCGGTACTACAAAACAAAACCGCGGCGCATCGCTGCGCCGCGGGGAATTCGTTGCTTAGCGACGCAGGCCAAGC
Source organism: Stenotrophomonas sp. YJH_SMC_37 (assembly GCF_059370035.1). NCBI lineage: Bacteria > Pseudomonadati > Pseudomonadota > Gammaproteobacteria > Lysobacterales > Lysobacteraceae > Stenotrophomonas > Stenotrophomonas sp. YJH_SMC_37. Next base: position 187,737 of record NZ_JCAFTG010000002.1, on the reverse strand, counting down.
TTCTCGATCAGGGCCTTGTAACGCTCGACGTCCTTCTTCTTCAGGTAGTCGAGCAGGCTGCGACGGCGGTTGACCATCTGCAGCAGGCCGCGGCGGCTGTGGTGGTCCTTCTTGTGGGTCTTGAAGTGGCCGGTCAGCAGTTCGATGCGGGCGGTCAGCAGGGCCACCTGGACTTCCGGGGAGCCGGTGTCAGCGGCGCTGCGCTTGTTGTCTTCAATGACCTTCTGGGTGTCGATCGACATTTCTTTTTTCTCTGTGATGCGTGGCCGGCAGGAACGCGCTTCGCGCACCGCCAGGCTCGCCGTGGACTACGAGGATGAAACCTGCACGAGGCAGGCTGCCGGAAAACGGCCGCGAAATTGTAACGGCCAGGGGCTTCCGGGACAAGGACCGGGTCTGAACCGCCCTGGCCCCGGTCAGAGGTTGAAACGACGCTGCGGAGCCAGCAGACCACTGTCATCGACCTGGCCCAGCCCCTGGACAGTATCGCCCGGACCGAACACCGCCACCAGGCCGTGGGGCCAGGACGGGTCGCGCTGGCGCTGGCCGACGCAGAAGCGATGGGTCTGGTCGGCATCGAGATCGACCCGCGGGTATTCAGCCAGGCCGGCCGCCAGCGGCAGCAGCAGCGCATCCATGGCCGCCTCGTCGCCGGCCTCGGCCATCGCCCGCAGCTGGTCCAGGGTGACCATCGCCGGTTCGCGGAACGGCTCCACCCAGAGCCGGCGCAGCGCACTGATGTGTGCGCCACATCCCAGCGCCTCGCCCAGGTCGCGGGCCAGGCTGCGGATGTAGGTGCCCGAACCGCAGGTCACGCGCAGCCGCAAGCGCTCAGGCTGCTGCTCCAGCACGTCGATGGCGTGCACCTGCACCTCGCGTTCCGGCGCCTCGATGACGTCACCGCGGCGGGCCTTCACATACAGCGGCTCACCACCCTGCTTCAGTGCCGAATAGACCGGGGCACGCTGGCGGATGTTGCCGGTCAGCGGCGCCAACGCGGCCTGCAGGGCCTCGGCACCGATCGCCGGTACCGGGCGCTGCAGCAGCACCTGGCCCTCGGAATCGTCGGTATCGGTCGTCTGGCCGAGCACGATCTCGGCATCGTAGGCCTTGGCCGACCCCAGCAGCAGCCCAGCGATCTTGGTCGCCTCGCCGAAGCACAGCGGCAGCAGACCGGTGGCCAGCGGGTCGAGGCTGCCGGTGTGGCCGCCCTTCTCGGCACGGAACAGGCGACGGGCCACCTGCAGGGCGGCGTTGGAGCTCATGCCGGTCGACTTGTCGAGCAGCAGGATGCCATCCAGGCGGCGGAACTGAATTCGGGTCATGACAGATACGGGTAGCGCCGGGCCATGCCCGGCGAGCGCGAAGCGCGGCCAGCGTCCGGCCTCGCACGGTCAGAATGAAAAGACGCCGGGCATGGGCCCGGCGCTGGCTTATTCTTCGTCGCTCTCGCGACGCTTCTCCGCGGCCAGCGTATCGGGCAGGTCGCGCAGGAGGTTGTCGATATGCTCGCCACGATCGACCGAGTCGTCGTAGTGGAAATGCAGCTCCGGCACATGGCGCAGCTTCATCGCCCGGGCCAGGTCCATGCGCAGGCGGTAGCCCAGTTCCTTCAGGCCGGCCACCGCTTCCGCCGAACGCTCCGGCATCAGCGCGGTGACGAAGACCTTGGCATGAGCCATGTCGCGGGTGATTTCCACGTCGGACACGCTCACCGAGGGCAACCCGTGCTCGCGCACGGCGTTGTGCACCAGGGTGCCGAGTTCGCGGCGCAGCTGGGCAGAGACACGGTCGGTTCGATGGAAAGTCTTGGGCACGAGGAGCTCTTGGTTCAGTTGTCGCCCGACCAACGGTCGGGCGCTACCTTTGATTCGATTGTCGCCCGGCCAACGGTCGGGCGCCATCTTTGATTCGATTGTCGCCCGGCCAACGGTCGGGCGCTACATCTACCATGGTACCCGACCGTTGGTCGGGTTCTACATCACGGTAGGGCCCGACCGTTGGTCGGGCCGCCTTGCAGCATTACAGGGTGCGCGGCACTTCGATACGCTCGAAGCACTCGATCTGGTCACCCGGCTTGACGTCGTTGTAGGCCTTCACCGCGATACCGCATTCGGTACCGTTGCGGACTTCCTCGACGTTCTCCTTGAAGCGACGCAGCGATTCCAGCTCGCCCTCGAAGATCACCACGCTGTCGCGCAGCACGCGGATCGGCTTGTTGCGCTTGACCACGCCCTCGATGACCATCGAGCCGGCAACAGCGCCCAGCTTGGAGCTGCGGAAGACGTCGCGGACCTCGGCGATACCGATGATCTCTTCGCGGATCTCCACGCCCAGCAGGCCGGAGGCCACCTGCTTCACCTGATCGATCACGTCATAGATGATCGAGAAGTAACGCAGGTCCACGCCGTTGGATTCGATGATGCGACGGGCCGAAGCATCCGCACGCACGTTGAAGCCGATGACGGTGGCCTTCGAAGCGGCCGCCGAGTTGGCGTCCGACTCGGTGATGCCGCCCACGCCGGAGTGGATCACGTTGATGCGGATGTCGTCGTTGGACAGCGCGACCAGTGCCTGGCTCAGGGCCTGCACCGAACCCTGCACGTCGGCCTTGATGACCAGGTTGAGGACCTGCTGGCCCTCGCCCTTGCCCAGGGTCGCCATGATGTCTTCCATGCGGCTGCCCGCGGTGGCGACCAGGCGCGATTCACGGCGCTTGGTCTCACGCTGCTGGGCAACGTCCTTGGCCAGGCGCTCGTCCTCGACGACCACGAAGTCGTCACCGGCTTCCGGCACGCCGGACAGGCCCAGGACCTGCACCGGGATGGACGGGCCGGCGAACTCCGGCTGCTTGCCGGTTTCGTCGAACAGCGCACGCACGCGGCCGTACTGGATGCCGCACACCAGGTAATCGCCCTTCTTCAGGCGACCCTGCTGCACCAGCACGGTGGCGACCGGGCCACGGCCCTTGTCCAGCGACGATTCGATCACCACGCCCGAGGCCCGGCCTTCGTCGACCGCCTTCAGTTCCAGCAGTTCGGCCTGGATCGAGATGGCGTCCAGCAGGTCGTCGATGCCCAGGCCGGTCTTGGCCGAGATCTCCACCATCTGGGTGTCACCACCGAAGTCCTCGGCCACGACCTGCTCGGACAGCAGTTCGTTCTTGACCCGCATCGGGTCGGCGTCGGACTTGTCGATCTTGTTGATCGCCACGATCAGCGGCACACCCGCCGAACGGGCGTGCTGGATCGCTTCCTTGGTCTGCGGCATGACGCCGTCATCGGCAGCAACGACCAGCACCACGATGTCGGTCAGCTTGGCGCCGCGCGCACGCATCGAGGTGAACGCCGCGTGGCCCGGGGTATCCAGGAAGCTGATCACGCCCTTGGGCGTATCCACGTGGTAGGCACCGATGTGCTGGGTGATGCCGCCGGCTTCGCCGGTGGCAACCTTGGTGCGGCGGATGTAATCCAGCAGCGAGGTCTTGCCGTGGTCGACGTGGCCCATGATGGTGACCACCGGCGGACGCTGGGTGGCTTCGCCCTGGTTTTCACCGGCCGAGGCCAGCAGCGCGTCTTCGGCGTCGTTGTCGTTGGCACGGATCGCCTTGTGGCCGAGTTCTTCGGTCACCAGCGCGGCGGTGTCATGGTCGATGGACTGGGTGATGGTGGCCATCACGCCCATCTTGAACAGCGCCTTCACCACCTCGCCACCCTTCAGCGCAAGCTTCTGCGCCAGGTCGGCCACGGTAATGGTGTCGCCGATCGCCACTTCACGCACCACCGGTGCGGTCGGACGTTCGAACGCGTGCGGGCCGGCGTTGTTGCCACCACGCGACATGTCGCGACGGCCACCGGCCTGGTTGCGGCCGCCCGGACGACCACGGGTGTTGCTGTTGTTGCTGTTGCCACGACGCGCACGATCGGCCGCAGACAGGTGCATCTGGCCGGCGAAACGATCACCCGGGCCACGCTCGTTGCGCGGCGCGCTGCGGTTGTTGCGGTCGTCGTTGCGCGGCGGCGGCGCACTGCGCGGCGCAGCCGGAGCTGTCGCCGGGGCGCGCGGCGGGCGCGGCGCGGTTTCGTCGATCGGAGCACGCTTGGGCTTGCTGGCAGCCAGCGTCTCGGCCGCCTTGGCGGCAGCCGCAGCTTCCTCGGCGGCCTTCTTCTCGGCCTCGGCGCGTTCCTTGGCGGCGGCCTCTTCCTCGCGGGCACGGACGATGGCTTCGTCGCGCAGACGATCCTTTTCGGCCAGCGCCTGCTGTTCGGCGAGGTTGCGCGCACGCGACTCTTCCAGCTTGCGCAGGATGTCGGCGCGCTCTTCGTCCGGCGTCATGGCGCGAGCACCATCCTTGACGTAGGTACGCTTCTGGCGCACCTCGACATTCACGGTCGTCTTGCTGCGACCGGAACTGACCGTCACTTCCTGCTGTTTCCGGCGGTTGAGCGTGATCTTCTTTGCAGACTGATCCGTCTCTTCCGGGGCCTGCTCGGGCTTGCCGTGCGAACGACGAAGGAAGCCCAGGAGCTTCACCTTCTCGGTACTGGTCACGACCTGGTCGGGACCGCTGAACTTCATGCCGGCACCGGCCAGCTGTTCCAGCAGTTTTTCGACCGGCGTGTTGACCAGTTCGGCAAGCTTGCGGATGGTGGTTTGCTGCGACATTCGGATCCTATGATCTTGTGGGCGCCCCCCCGCATCTGGAGGTGGCGCGGATTCTACGCCCTGAGCGGCTCAGGGCCCTGTTCATTGCCGGCTCATTCGCCGCGTTCCAGTCGGGCGATCTCCTCGGCACGCGCGGCCAGGATCAGCGCCGCAGCGCGCTCCTGGTCCAGCCCTTCAATGCCGAAGTCCATGACCTCGTCGGCGGCCAGGTCGGACAGGTCCTCGCTGGTACGCACGCCGTGGCCGGCCAGCGCATACGCGGTGGCTTCGTCCATGCCCTTCAGGGACAGCAGGTCCTGCGCCGGCTGGCCGTCTTCAAGGCCTTCCTCGACTGCCAGGGCCTCATTGAGCAGCGCATCGCGGGCACGAGCGCGCAGCTCTTCGACGATGTCTTCGTCGAAACCTTCCACGGCCAGCAGTTCGCCGACCGGGACATATGCGATTTCCTCGACGGTGCCGAAGCCTTCGCTGACCAGGATGCCGGCGATCTCTTCGTCCACTTCCAGCTTGTCCATGAACAGCTGGCGTGCGGCGGCCTGCTCGGCCTCCGACTTGGCGGTGACCTGGTCCTGGGTCATCACGTTGAGCTGCCAGCCGGTCAGGCGGCTGGCCAGGCGCACGTTCTGGCCGCCCTTGCCGATCGCCTGGGCGAGACGGTCTTCGGCAACGGCCAGGTCCATCGAGTGCTTGTCTTCATCGACGATGATCGACTGGACTTCGGCCGGCGCCATCGCATTGATGACGAAGTTGGCCGGATTGTCGTTCCACAGCACGATGTCCACGCGCTCGCCGTTGAGCTCGTTGGACACGGCCTGCACGCGCGAACCGCGCATGCCGATGCAGGCACCGATCGGATCGGTGCGCTGGTCGTGGGCCAGCACGGCGATCTTGGCGCGATCGCCCGGATCGCGCGCACAGGCCTTGATTTCCACCAGGCCCTGGCCGACTTCCGGCACTTCCAGCTTGAACAGCTCGATCATGAATTCCGGGGCGGCGCGGCTGATGAACAGCTGCGGACCACGCGGTTCCGAACGGACCTCGGCCAGGTAGCCGCGCACGCGGTCACCGGCGCGCAGCACGTCGCGCGGGATGCCCTTGTCCTTCGGAATGAAGCCTTCGGCGTTGCCGCCGAGGTCGACATAGATGTTGCCACGCTCGGCGCGCTTGACCACGCCGGTGATCAACTCACCGACACGATCCTTCCACGCGTCCACGACCTGCTGGCGCTCGGCTTCGCGCACGCGCTGGACGATGACCTGCTTGGCGGCCTGGGCAGCAATGCGGCCGAAGTCCGGGTTCTCGATCTGTTCTTCGATGTAGTCGCCGACCTCGACGCCTTCGGCTTCGTCGACGGCATCCATCAGGCGGATCTGGCGGTCGGGCGACTCCATGACCACATCATCGGCCACCACTTCCCAGCGGCGGAAGGTTTCGTAGCTGCCATCCTTGTGGTCGATGACCACGCGGGTCAGCACTTCCTCGTCGGGATAGCGCTTCTTCGCTGCCGAGGCCAGAGCGGCCTCGATGGCATCGAAGATCACTTCACGCGGCACGCCCTTCTCGTTGGCGACTGCGTCGACTACCAGCAACAGTTCCTTGCTCATTGGCTCACTCCGCGCGCGGCTTCTTTGCCGCCGGCTCGTTGGAAGAAGAATTCGTGTTCGGCTTCGGACGCTTCGGTGCCGGACCGGTCGGCTTGCTCGGGGCCAGCCCCAGCGCCACCCAGTCGGGCATGATCCGTGCCTTGTCGATGTTGTCGGCCGACACCACCACTTCGGCCTTGTCGACGATGAAGGTGATGGTGCCCGCAGCCTCGTCGGTCGCCTCGATACGCCCCTGCAGGCGACGACGGTTGTCCTGCGGCAGCTTCAGCGTGACCTTGGCCGATTCACCCTGGTGGCGAGCGAACTGCTCCAGGTTGAACAACGGGCGATCCACGCCCGGCGAGGACACTTCCAGCGTGTAATTGCCGCTGATCGGGTCTTCGACGTCCAGCTGCGCCGACACTTCGCGGCTGACCCGCTCACAGTCGTCGACATTGATGATGCGCTCGGGCTGTTCAGCCAGTGGCACGTCGATGTAAAGGCGCAGGGTCGCACCGCCGGGGGCCGGCAGATACTCAACGCCCAGCAGCTCCAGGCCCAGCGACACAACGGTCGGGGCGAGCAGATTCGCGATGTCGGTTGCCTTGTCGCTCACAGCCTGCCTTGATCTCTTGGTTGGGTGCCGGCCTTGGCCAGCGTGAAAACATGACGCCCCGGAAACGACAAAGGGCCCGCTGGGCCCCTTTTCCGGAAAGACTCCGGTGACTGGATTCCGGTTGCAACCTGCATTGCCTGCCGGTCGCGGCCCTCCTTCCGGATCCGGACTCCCGCTGGGAGGCCGCCTTCAGGGGTACTGCTAGGCCGCTGATGATAGCGGCTGCACCGCGCTGGTGCAAGGTGCGGGCCTGGGGGCAGCCCCTTTTCCGCACCGGCAGTTCGGGCATGGCTCGACTCTACAGAAACGGGCCACAACCCAAAGAAAAACGCCTTCGAAGGAGGACTTCGAAGGCGATCTCTTTACTTGGTAGCGGGGGCAGGATTTGAACCTGCGACCTTCGGGTTATGAGCCCGACGAGCTGCCAGACTGCTCCACCCCGCATCAGGAGCGGAATTATGAGCGATTGCTTCGAAACATGCAAGCTTTCCCTCATCCATCAAATCGGTTGGCGCCGATCCGACGTTGGTAGCGGGGGCAGGATTTGAACCTGCGACCTTCGGGTTATGAGCCCGACGAGCTGCCAGACTGCTCCACCCCGCACCGGAAGTGTTTGAACTGTTGCCGCGCTCTTTCGAGGACGGCTACCGCAACGATGTTCTGGCTGAACCGCTGCAGTGACAACTCAGGCTGCGCATATTACACGAATCGCGCAGCTTTGTGTCAATTTTTATGCAAGATGCGCAAATGCCTGCTGGCACCAGACCATGATCGGGTTCCAGGCAAGGCCCAGCGCCAGCAGTGCCAGCGCGTTCACGCCCAGCACCAGGCCCAGCACGCGGTCGTTGCTGCGCGGCATGGCCTCGCCCACCGGCTCATCGAAGTACATGACCTTGATGACGCGCAGGTAGTAGAAGCAGCCCACCACGGCGCACAGCACGCCAAGGATGGCCAGCCACAGCAGGCCGCCGTTGACGGCCGCGCCCAGCACCGCCAGCTTGGTCCAGAACCCCAGGAACGGCGGGATGCCGGCCAGCGACGCCATGATGCACAGCACCAGGCCGGCCATCCACGGATTGCGGGCGTTGAGCCCCTTGAAGTCCTCGATGTTCTCGGCTTCGAAACCGGCGCGCGACAGGGCGATGATCGCACCGAAGGCAGCGGTCGACATGATGGCGTAGGCCAGTGCGTAGAACAGCGCGGCGGCATAGCCCTGCGCGCCGCCACCGGCGATGCCCATCAGCAGGAAGCCGATGTGCGAGACGGTGGAGAACGCCAGCATTCGCTTGAGGTTGCTCTGCGCGATGGCCATCAGGTTGCCGATGACCAGCGAGACTGCGGCCAGGCCGGCAATGAGCAGCTGCAGCTCGGTCGACAGCGGCCCCACGCCCATTTCCAGCAGGCGGTAGGCCATGCCGAAGGCCGCCAGCTTCGGCGCCGAGCTGATGAACAGCGCGATCGGTGCCGGGGCACCCTGGTAGACGTCCGGCAGCCACATGTGGAACGGCGCGGCGCCCAGCTTGAAGGCGACGCCGGCGATCATGAACACCGCACCGGTGATCAGCAGCACGCGCTCTTCCGAGTGCGGGATGGCATCGCGGATGACGTCCAGGTGCAGGCTGCCGGTGGCGCCGTAGATCAGCGACATGCCGTACAGCAGCAGGCCCGAGGCCAGCGAGCCCAGCACGATGTACTTCATCGCCGCTTCCGAGGCCAGGCCGTTTTCACGGTTGCTGGCGACCAGGGCGTAGGAGCACAGCGCCAGCAGCTCCAGGCCCAGGTAGACCATCAGCAGGCTGCCGGCCGAGACCAAGATCATCATGCCGGCGGTACCGAACAGGATCAGCACCGGGATCTCGCCCTGGAACAGGTTGCGGTCACGCAGGTAGCGCCAGCCGTAGATCAGGGTCAGGCCGCTGAGCAGCACGATCCCGGTCTTCATCACGTCCGCGGCGGTATCGCGCACGAACATGCCATGGAAGACCTCCCCCTGCCCGCCCACGCCGGTGGCCAGCATGAACAGCACCACGGCCAGCGCAGCGAGCGCGAACAGGTGGGTGACGATCTTGTTCCGGTTGCTGACGAACAGGTCGAGGATCATCAGGGCGAAGGCGCTGCCGATCAGCACCAGCTCGGGAGCGAGCGGTGGCAGGTCAGCGGCGGTCAATGGCAGCAGCGGCGAGGTGGTCATCATCAAATCCTGGAATTACAGCAGCTTGCTGGATGCGATCTGCATCGCCAGCTTCGCGATCGAGGGCTCCATCAGGTCGGTCAGCGGCTTGGGGTAGATGCCCAGGGCCAGCACGCCGATGGCGAACACGCCCAGCACCAGCCATTCGCGGCCGTTGATGTCCTTCAGTTCGGCCACATGGCTGTTGGCCACTTCGCCGAAGAAGATGCGCTTGTACAGCCACAGGGTGTAGGCGGCGCCGATGATCAGGGTGGTGGCCGCGCCCAGGGCGATCCACGGATTACGCTGGAAGGCCGAGAGGATGACCATGAACTCGCCGACGAAACCGCTGGTACCCGGCAGGCCAGCATTGGCCATGAAGAACAGCATGGCGAAGGTGGCGAACCACGGCATCACGTTGACCACGCCGCCGTAATCGGCGATGCGGCGGCTGTGCATGCGGTCGTACAGCACGCCGACGCAGGAGAACATGGCGCCGGACACGAAGCCGTGCGAGATCATCTGCACCATGGCGCCCTGCAGGCCCAGGCGGGCGGCATCGGCGTTGCCGGCTTCACGCACCAGCCACAGGGCGATGAAGGTGCCGAGGGTGACAAAGCCCATGTGCGCGATCGACGAGTAGGCGATCAGCTTCTTCATGTCGTCCTGCACCAGGGCGACCAGGCCGACATAGATCACTGCGATCAGCGACAACGCGATCACCAGCCAGGCCCATTCCTGCGACGCGTCCGGAACGATCGGCAGGTTGAAGCGCAGGAAGCCGTAGCCACCGATCTTCAGGGCGATCGCGGCCAGGATCACCGAACCGGCGGTCGGCGCTTCCACGTGGGCGTCCGGCAGCCAGGTGTGGACCGGGAACATCGGCACCTTGACCGCGAAGGCGATCAGGAAGGCGAAGAAGATCCAGGTCTGTTCCTTGGCCGACAGCGGCAGTGCGTACAGGTCGGCCAGCTGGAAGCTTCCGCCCTTCATGTACAGGTAGATCAGCGCCACCAGCATCAGCACCGAGCCGAGGAAGGTGTACAGGAAGAACTTCAGCGCGGCGTAGATGCGGCGCGGGCCGCCCCAGACACCGATGATCAGGAACATCGGAATCAGCATCGCTTCGAAGAACACGTAGAACAGCATCGCGTCCGTCGCAGCAAAGATGCCCACGGTGACGCCTTCCAGGATAAGGAAGGCCGCCACGTACTGGTTCACGCGCTTGTCGATGGCGCTCCAGGCGCCGATCAGGGCAAGCACGCTGACCAGGGTGGTCAGCAGGATCAGCGCCACGGCAATGCCGTCCACGCCCAGGTTGTAGCCGATCTTGTACGCCGGGATCCAGGCGTGGGTCTCGACGAACTGCAGACCGTCGACGCCCGCGTTGTAGCCGCTCAGCAGCGAGAGGCTCGCCACGAACGTCAGCACCGCTACGCCCAGCGACGCCCAGCGGGCGGTCTGCGCATCACGGATCGCAAGGATCAGGGCGCCACCGATGATCGGCAGCCAGATGAGGACACTGAGTAGAGGCCAGTTCGACACGTCTTCTTATTCCGTACAGGTCATCAACGCAGGTAATGCATCAGCACGCCCAGCAGGGCAATCAGGCCGATGATCATCGCGAAGGCGTAGTGATAGAGGAAACCGGATTGGGTACGACGCAGCACGCCGGCTGCGACGTCCACAACACGTGCCGAGAGATTGACCACGCCGTCGACGATGTTGCTGTCGATCCAGCGCGAGACCTTGCCCAGCTTGACGCTGCCACCGGCAAAGCCATCGATCCACAGCTTGTCGAAGCCGTACTTGTTTTCCAGCACCGAAACCAGCGGAGCGAAGGTCTTGCGGGCCTTGCCCGACAGGTCCGGCTTCCACAGGTAGAACAGTGCGGCCAGCAGGAAGCCCGCAACGGTCAGCACGAACGCCGGCGCCATCATGCCGTGCAGCGCGAACGCGACCGGGCCATGGAACTCCTCGCCCAGGAAGCCGATGGTGTTCTTGGCCGGATCGTAGAAGTCGACGATGCCAGTGAAGAACGTATGCGCCTGTCCCTTGATGGCGTCGTGCGCGTGGTGGCCGGCCCAGTCGGTGCCATACAGCATCGGACCGATGCTGAAGAAGCCGATGGCGATCGAAGGGATGGCCAGCAGGATCAGCGGCAGGGTCACCACCCACGGGGTTTCGTGCGGCTCATGAGGACCGTGGCCATGGCCGTGGTCGTCGTGATGCGCATCGCCGTGGTGGGCGTCGGCGGCATGGTGCTCGTCATGGCCATGGCCATGCGCGTGGTCATCATGCGTGTCGCGGAATCGTTCCTTGCCATGGAAGGTCAGGAACAGCAGGCGGAAGCTGTAGAAGCTGGTGACGATCACGCCGCCCAGTACGGCCCAGTAGCCGTAGGTGGCCACCCAGTTGTTGGACAGGTGCGCGTGCAGCTCGGCCGCCTCGATGATGGTGTCCTTCGAGTAGAAGCCGGAGAAGAACGGCGTACCCACCAGCGCCAGGGTACCGATCCACATGGTGATGAAGGTGATCGGCATGTACTTGCGCAGGCCGCCCATCTTGCGCATGTCCTGCTCGTGGTGCATCGCGATGATGACCGAGCCGGCGCCCAGGAACAGCAGGGCCTTGAAGAAGGCGTGGGTCATCAGGTGGAACACGGCGGCCGAATAGGCCGACACGCCCAGTGCAACCGTCATGTAGCCCAGCTGGGACAGCGTGGAATACGCGACGACGCGCTTGATGTCGTTCTGCACGATGCCGATCAGGCCGGTGAAGAACGCGGTGGTGGCACCGATGAACAGCACGAAGTTCAGCGCGGTCTGCGACAGCTCGAACAGCGGTGACATGCGGGTGACCATGAAGATACCGGCTGTCACCATCGTCGCGGCGTGGATCAGTGCCGAGATCGGGGTCGGGCCTTCCATCGAGTCCGGCAGCCACACATGCAGCGGGACCTGGGCCGACTTGCCCATGGCACCAATGAACAGGCAGATGCAGATGACGGTGGCGATCGACCAGATCACCGGCTCGTTCAGCAGCTGCATGCCCAGGATGGTGCCGTCCCAGATCTGCAGCTGGGCGCGCGGGTCAGCCAGCATGCCGGCCTGCGAGAACACCTGCGAGTAGTCCAGGGTGCCGAACACCCACAGCACGCCGGCGATGCCCAGCAGGAAGCCGAAGTCACCGACGCGGTTGACCAGGAACGCCTTCATGTTGGCGAAGATCGCGGTCGGGCGCTTGAACCAGAAGCCGATCAGCAGGTACGACACCAGGCCCACCGCTTCCCAGCCGAAGAACAGCTGCAGGAAATTGTTGCTCATCACCAGGGTGAGCATCGAGAAGGTGAACAGCGAGATGTAGCTGAAGAACCGCTGGTAGCCCGGGTCGTCCTGCATGTAGCCGATCGTGTAGATGTGGACCAGCAGCGACACGAAGGTCACCACCACCATCATCATCGCGGTCAGCTTGTCGACCATGAAGCCGACGTGCGCCGAATACTGGCCGACTTCAAAGAACGTGTAGATGTTCTGGTTGAACGGCTGCGCGCCACCCCACATCAACTGGTAGAACGTGTACATCGACAGGCCGCAGGCCACCGCGACGCCGAGGATGGTGATGGTCTGCGCGCCGAAGCGCTTGACCTGGCGACCGAACAGGCCGGCGATGATGCTGCCGAACAGCGGTGCGAGCACCACTGCGATCAACAGACTCTTGGAGAGAGTGATTTCCATCTGTGGATCAGCCCTTCAACGAATCGACTTCGCCGACATTGATCGTGCGGCGGGTACGGAACAGGGTCACCAGGATCGCCAGGCCGATGGCGGCTTCCGCGGCGGCGACGGTCAGGATGAAGAACACGAACAGCTGGCCGGACGGATCGCCCAGCTGGCGCGAGAAGCCGACGAAGTTGATGTTCACCGACAGCAGCATCAGTTCGATCGACATCAGCAGGACGATGACGTTCTTCCGGTTGAGGAAGATGCCGGCCAGGCTGATGGCGAACAGCACCGCGCCAAGCGCAAGGATGTGGCCAAGGGTAATCACGGCTGGGTCTCCTCGCCGGTGGCCGGCTTGCTGTTGCTGTGCACGACCGGGGCCTCGGCACCCATCTTGACCATGCGCAGACGCTGGCCGGCCTTGACCATGGTCTGCTCGCCCGGGTTCTGGCTCTTGACGCCGGTGCGGCGACGCAGGGTCAGCATCACGGCAGCAACCACGGCCACGGTCAGGATGACGGCGGCGAACTCGAACGGAAGCAGGTACTCGGTGAACAACGTGCGCGCCAGCCAGGTGATGTTGGACGTGTCGGCGGCGACCGCAGCGGCGTTGTCGGCCGGGAACGGCGTGGCCGAACGCGCCTTGACGCCGATCAGGATCAGCATCTGCACCAGCATCGCGACGGCGACGATGAGGCCGACCGGCAGGTAGCGCACCCAGCCCTCACGCAGCTTGGTGGGGTCGATGTCCAGCATCATCACCACGAATAGGAACAGCACCATCACCGCGCCGACGTAGACCAGCACCAGCGCCACACCGAGGAACTCGGCGCCCACCAGCAGCCACACGCAGGCAATGGAGAAGAAGGTCAGCACCAGGCAGAGCACGGCGTGAACCGGGTTGCGCACGCTGATCACCGCACCGGCCGAAACCGTTGCCGCGATGGCGAACACCCAGAAAGCGATATTTACCCAATCCATCTCTCGACCTCAGCGGTAAGCGGCATCGGCGGCACGACGCTCGGCGATCTCGTTTTCGAGACGGTCGCCCAGGGCCAGCAGCTGCGGCTTGGTAACGATGTTTTCGCCACGATTCTCGAAGTGGTACTCGAGGATGTGGGTTTCGACGATCGAGTCCACCGGGCAGCTTTCCTCGCAGAAGCCGCAGAAGATGCACTTGAACAGGTCGATGTCATAGCGCGTGGTGCGGCGGGTGCCGTCCTCGCGCTTGGCCGAGTCGATGGTGATGGCCAGCGCCGGGCACACCGCTTCGCACAGCTTGCAGGCAATGCAGCGCTCTTCGCCGTTGGGGTAACGGCGCAGCGCGTGCAGGCCACGGAAGCGCGGCGACTGCGGGAACTTCTCCATCGGGTACATCATCGTGTACTTCGGCTTGAAGCTGTACTTCAGCGTCAGCCAGAGGCCCGCCAGCAGTTCGAGCAGCAGCAGGCTCTTGAAGTAATGGGTAATCCTGTTCATCACTTTAGACGCCCTTTTGAATCACGCCGAAGAACACCATGACGGCGGTAACCGCGATCCACAGAATGGCCAGCGGGATGAAGACCTTCCAGCCCAGGCGCATGATCTGGTCGTAGCGGAAGCGCGGGAAGCTGGCACGGAACCAGATGTAGGCACTGGCGAAGAAGAACACCTTGACGAACAGCCACGGCGCGCCGCCCTTCCAGACCCAGTCGACCAGCGGCGAGACATCGCCGAAGTTGACCCAGCCCTGGACCGGGCTCAGCCAGCCGCCGAGGAAGAAGATCGAGATCAGGAAGCTGATCAGGATCATGTTCGCGTATTCGGCCAGGAAGAACAGGGCGAACGCGCCGCCGGAGTACTCGACCATGTGGCCGGCGACGATTTCCGATTCGCCTTCCACCACGTCGAACGGCGCGCGGTTGGTTTCAGCCACGCCCGACACCCAGTAGATGACGAACAGCGGGAACAAAGGCAGCAGGAACCAGTCGAAGAAGCCGGAACTGCCGGCCTGCGCCATCACGATGTTGCTCAGGTTCAGGCTGCCCGAGGCGATCATCACGCCGACCAGGGCAAAGCCCATGGCGATTTCGTAGCTGATCATCTGTGCCGAGGCGCGCATCGCACCCAGGAACGCGTACTTCGAGTTGGACGCCCAGCCGGCCAGGATGATGCCGTAGATGCCCAGCGAGGTCATCGCCAGCAGGTACAGCAGGCCGGCGTTGGCGTTGGACAGCACGATCTGCGAATCGAAGGGGACCACCGACCAGGCCGCGAAGGCCGGGGCCAGGGTGATCAGCGGGGCCAGCAGGTAGATCGCCTTGTTGGCGCTGCTCGGCTGGACCACTTCCTTGAACAGCAGCTTGAAGACGTCGGCGAAGGCCTGGAAGATGCCCATGCCCACATACATCGGGCCGTGGCGGACGTGCATCCAGCCGATCAGCTTGCGTTCCCAGACCACGTAGAAGGCCACCGAGATGATCACCGGAACGGCGATCACCAGGATCTTCAGGATGATCCAGATCAGCGCGCCGATGTCACCGAGGCCCAGCAGCCACTGGTGCAGCGGGTCGACCGCGTTCAACAGCAATTCGTTCATGCAGCCACCACCGATACGCGAGCGGCACCCAGCGGCGCGGTCGCGCCGTGGCCCGATTCAATCCAGACCGAACCCGCTGCGACGCGGGCGTCGACCACCACCGGCAGGGTGGCCTTGCCGGCATCGGTGCCGACCTTGGCCATCTGCCCTTCCTGCAGCTGCAGGCGAGCGGCATCTTCAGCGTTCAGCACGATGCGCGGGGCGTTGTTGAGCGGATGCGACTGCAGCGCCGGCGCGCGACGGACCACCGCATCGGTGCGGTAGATCGCGGCGGTCGAAGCCACTTCCAGGCCCTCACCGGCAACCGCCGGCTGTGCCGAAGCGGCAATACTGACCGACACGGGGGCCAGGCTGGCACGCAGTCCGGCCAGGTCGGTGAAGTCGAAACCGGCCAGCGCCATGTCGCCGCCCAGGGCGCGCAGCACGCGCCAGCCTTCACGGGCCTCGCCCGGCAGCTTGCCGCCGGCACGGGCCGACTGCTCGCGACCATCGAGGTTGGTCAGGGTGGCATCGATTTCCGGCAGCGCACCGATCGGCAGGATCACGTCTGCAACGTCGCGGGTCGAGGCGCAGGCGAAGTGGCTGAACGCCACCACCTGGGCACCCACCAGCGCCTTGCGCGCGGCCGGTGCATCGGCGAAGTCCAGGCCCGGCTCCAGCCCGTACACCACGTAGGCCTGGCGCGGCTGCGCCAGCATCGCGGCGACGTCCTTGCCGGCCGGCAGCACGCCGGCGCGGGTCAGGCCCACGGCGTTGGCGCCCTGCGGGATGCGGCACAGCTTGGCACCGGTCGCTGCGGCGAAGTCACGCGCCGCGGCGCGGATCGCGGCAGCCTGCGGGTGATTCTCGGCGATGCCACCGACGATCAGCACGGTGTTGTTGCCGCCCTGCACTGCCGAACGCAGCTCGCTGCTGGCCAGCGCATCGACGAACTTGGACGGTGCGACGATCTGCTTGCCGGCAATGCTGAAGGCAAAGTCGAAGTCCACCGGATTGATGACGTGGATCTTCGCGCCCTTGGTGGTCTGCGCCTTGCGCAGGCGGGCGTGCAGCAGCGGCAGTTCGTGGCGGATGTTGCTGCCCAGGACGACGATGCGGTCGGCGCCTTCGATCTCGGCCAGCGGCAGGCCGAACACTTCGGCGGTTGCGGCGTCGGAGAAATCGCGGTTGTTGATGCGGTGGTCGATGTTGCCCGAGCCCAGGCCCTTGGCCAGGCGGGCCAGCAGCGCACCCTCCTCGTTCGAGGTCGACGGATGCACCAGCACGCCCAGGTTGTCGCCCTGGTTCGCCTTGAGGATCTCGGCGGCTGCGGCCAGGCCTTCGGCCCAGCTCACTTCCTTCCACTCGCCATTGACCTTGCGCAGCGGCTTGACCGCGCGGTCTTCGCTGTACAGGCCCTGGTGCGAGTAGCGGTCGCGGTCGGACAGCCAGCACTCGTTCACCGCTTCGTTGTCGCGCGGCACGGTGCGCAGCACTTCGCCGCGACGCACGTGCAGGAACAGGTTCGAACCCATCGCGTCGTGGTAGCCCAGCGACTCGCGCGCGGTCAGCTCCCACGGGCGGGCGCGGAACTGGAACACCTTGTTGGTCAGCGCGCCGACCGGGCAGACGTCGACGACGTTGCCCGACAGCTCGGTGGTCAGCGGCTTGCCGTCGAAGGTGCCGATCTGCAGGTTCTCACCGCGGTACATGCCACCCAGTTCGTAGGTACCGGCAACGTCGGCGGTGAAGCGGACGCAGCGGGTGCACTGGATGCAACGGGTCATCTCGGTGGCCACCAGCGGCCCCATGTCCTCGTCCGGCACCACGCGCTTGCGCTCGTTGAAACGGCTGACCGAACGGCCATAGCCCAGCGATACGTCCTGCAGCTCGCACTCGCCGCCCTGATCGCAGATCGGGCAGTCCAGCGGATGGTTGATGAGCAGGAACTCCATCACCGAGCGCTGGAACTTCAGTGCCTTCTCACTGCGGGTGGCGACCTTCATGCCGTCCATCACCGGGGTAGCGCAGGCCGGCGCCGGCTTCGGCGACTTCTCCACGTCCACCAGGCACATGCGGCAGTTGGCGGCGATCGGCAGCTTCTCGTGGTAGCAGAAGCGCGGAATCGGAATGCCGGCCTTGTCGGCTGCCTGGATGATCATCGAACCCTTGGGCACGACCAGCGACTTGCCATCGATCTCGATGGTCACGTGGTCTGGTGGCACGTTCGGGTTTACGGGTTGCGCGCTCATGCGGCGGCTGCCTCCACCTTCTTGCCGTCAACCATCGAATGACCGTTGACGATGTAGTACTCGAATTCGTCCCAGAACTGGCGCAGGAAGCCCTGGATGGGCCATGCAGCCGCTTCACCGAACGCACAGATGGTGTGGCCTTCGATCTGGCCGGCCACCGCCTTCAGCTGGTGCAGGTCTTCCATCGTGGCCTTGCCCGCGACAATGCGCTCCAGCACGCGGTGCATCCAGCCGGTACCTTCACGGCACGGCGTGCACTGGCCGCACGATTCCTTGTGGAAGAACTGGCTGATGCGGCAGGCGAACTTGACGCAGCAGACGCTGTCGTCGAGCACCACGATGGCCCCCGAACCCAGGCCGGAGCCCAGCGCACGGATGGTGTCGTAGTCCATCGGCAGGCCCTTCAGCTCGGCCGCGGTCAGCACCGGCATCGACACGCCGCCCGGAATCGCGCCCTTGAGCTTGCGGCCCGGACGCAGGCCACCGGCCATTTCCAGCAGGTCGTCGAAGGTGGTGCCCAGCGGTACTTCAAAGTTGCCGCCGTTCTGCACGCAGCCGGACACCGAGAAGCACTTCGGGCCGCCGTTGGCGGTCAGGCTCAGGCCCTTGAACCACTCCGGGCCGTTGCGGATGATCGCCGGCACCGAACCGTAGGTTTCGGTGTTGTTGATCGTCGACGGCTTGCCGTAGAGGCCGAAGTTTGCCGGGAACGGCGGCTTGTAGCGCGGCTGGCCCTTCTTGCCTTCCAGCGATTCCATCAGCGCGGTTTCTTCACCGCAGATGTAGGCGCCGGCGCCCAGCGCACCGTAGATGTCGATGTCCACGCCGCTGCCGAGGATGTTCTTGCCCAGCCAGCCGTTCGCATAGGCGTCGGCCAGGGCCTGCTCGAAGTGCTCGAACGGCTCGTGGTGGAACTCACCGCGCAGGTAGTTGTAGCCCACGGTCGAACCGGTGGCGTAGCAGGCGATCGCCATGCCCTCCACCACCGAGTGCGGGTTGTAGCGCAGGATGTCGCGGTCCTTGCAGGTGCCCGGCTCGGATTCGTCCGAGTTGCAGAGGATGTACTTCTGCATGTTGCCCTTGGGCATGAAGGACCACTTCAGGCCGGTCGGGAAGCCTGCGCCACCGCGGCCGCGCAGGCCCGAGGCCTTGACCATCTCGATGACCTGCTCCGGCGGGATCTTCTCTTCGAGGATCTTGCGCAGGGCGGCGTAACCACCGGTCTTCAGGTAGCTTTCGTACGACCACGGGGTGTCGTAATGCAGGGTGGTGTAGACCACCTGGTGCGGCAGCGGCGCGGGGCCGACCGGACCCTTGGATTCGTGGTGATGTGCCATGCCCTTACTCCAGCCCGTCCAGCAGCTCGTCGACCTTTTCCAGGGTCAGACGCTCATGGTAGTGACCGTTGATGACCATCATCGGTGCGCCGCCGCAGCCGGCCAGGCACTCTTCCTCGCGCTTGAGGTAGACGCGGCCATCCGGGGTCGATTCACCGTGCTTGATGCCCAGCTTCTTCTCGCAGTGGCGCACGATGTCTTCGGCGCCATTGAGCCAGCAGCTGATGTTGGTGCAGATGGCCACGTTGTTGCGGCCCACCTTCTCGGTCTCGAACATCGAGTAGAAGCTGGCGACCTCGTAGGCCCAGACCGGCGGCAGGTCCAGGTACTTGGCCACGGCGGCGATCAGCTCGTCGGTCAGCCAGCCCTGGTTCTGCTCCTGGGCCGCATGCAGGCCCTGCAGCACGGCAGAGCGCTTGCGATCCGGCGGGAACTTGGACAGCCAGTGATCGATGTGAGCGCGGGTCTTGTCGCTCAGCACCACCATCGGGTCGACGTCGCGCGCCGCCTCGAAATTACCTGTCGCCTTCATCGGCCGACCTCAGCGAAATGCATAACGTGAAATTCCAGAAACTGCGGCGCCGGCTTGCGCCGGCTGCCTGCAGCGGGCGTTGGCGTAGCGGACGGCATTACCGGTCAACCTCGCCGAACACCAGGTCGTAGGTACCGATCATCGCCACCACGTCGGCCAGCATGTGGCCGCGCACGACCGAATCGATCGAGGACAGGTGGGCGAAGCCCGGCGCGCGCAGGTGCACGCGGAACGGCTTGTTGGCGCCATCGGAGACCAGGTAGCAGCCGAACTCGCCCTTCGGGGCCTCCACCGCCGAGTAGGTCTCGCCCGCCGGTACGCAGTAGCCTTCGCTGAACAGCTTGAAGTGGTGGATCAGCGCTTCCATGTCGTCCTTCATGTCCTCGCGCCTGGGCGGAGCGACCTTGAAGTTCTTCACCATCACCGGGCCCGGGTTGGCCTTCAGCCACGCCACGCACTGCTTGATGATGCGGTTGGATTCGCGCATTTCGGCAACGCGGACCAGGTAGCGGTCGTAGCAGTCACCTTCCTTGCCCAGCGGGATGTCGAAATCGACGGCATCGTACTTGGCGTACGGACGCTTCTTGCGCAGGTCCCAGGCAATGCCCGAGCCGCGCAGCATCACGCCGGTCATGCCCCACTGATGGGCCAGCTCGGGAGTGACCACGCCGATGCCGACGGTACGCTGCTTCCAGATACGGTTGTCGGTCAGCAGGGTTTCGTATTCGTCGATGCGCTTGGGGAACTCGACGGTGAAGTTCTCCAGGAAGTCCAGCAGCGAGCCTTCGCGCGAAGCATTGAGCTGCTTCAGCGCCTTGCCCTTGTGCCAGCGCGATTCCTTGTACTTCGGCATGTGGTCCGGCAGGTCGCGGTAGACACCGCCCGGACGGTAGTACGCCGCGTGCATGCGCGCGCCGGAAACCGCTTCGTAGCAGTCCATCAGCTCTTCGCGTTCGCGGAAGGCGTACAGCATCACCGCCATCGCGCCCAGGTCGAGCGCGTTGGAGCCCAGCCACATCAGGTGGTTGAGGATGCGGGTGATTTCATCGTACATGGTGCGGATGTACTGGGCACGCTCCGGCGCCTCGATGCCCATCAGGGTCTCGATCGCGCGCACGTAGGCGTGCTCGTTGCACATCATCGACACGTAATCCAGGCGATCCATGTAGCCGATCGACTGGTTGAACGGCTTGGACTCGGCCAGCTTTTCGGTACCACGGTGCAGCAGACCCACGTGCGGGTCGGCGCGCATGATGGTTTCACCGTCCATTTCCAGGATCAGGCGCAGCACACCGTGAGCGGCCGGATGCTGCGGGCCGAAGTTCATGGTGTAGTTGCGGATTTCCTGCCGGCTTTCGGCGGCGTTGCTGGCGAACGCTTCGCCAGCCTGGTGTACGTGGCTCACTTCACTGCCTCCTGCGCGCGCTCACCTTCTGCGGTCTGCAGACGGGCGTCGTCGCGGATCACGCGCGGCACGCCGACACGCGGCTCCACCGAGGTGACCGGTTCGTAGATCACGCGCTTCTTTTCTTCGTCGTAGCGGACTTCGACATTGCCGATCAGCGGGAAATCCTTGCGGAACGGATGGCCGACGAAACCGTAGTCGGTCAGGATCCGGCGCAGGTCCGGGTGGCCTTCGAAGATCACGCCGTACAGATCGAACGCTTCGCGCTCGAACCAGTTCAGGCCCGGCCAGATGCTGGTCAGCGAGGACACCACCGGCAGCGCTTCGTCAGGGGCGAAGCAGCGCAGGTGCATCATCAGGTTGTGCTGGTACGAACGCAGCTGGGCGACCACGGCGAAGCGCTGGGTCGGCATGTGCTGCGGGCGGGCACCGTCGGCACCGTTTTCCTCGGTGGGGAACTCGCCCCACGCGAAGCGGCCCTGGGCCTTGCCTTCGACGCCACGGCTGAAGCCCTGCGAGGACACATCGGCGGTGTCCCACTCGTCGGAGCCGTAGCCGAGGTAGTCGACGCCGCACAGATCCACGGCCTGCTCGAAACCAAACTCGTCACGCAGCGCCAGGGCGGTGGCGTGCCACTCGGCGGCAGGCACTTCCAGCGTCACTTCGCCGCGGGGTTCGACCACGATGACCTTCGCACCAGCGAAACGTGCGGACAGTCGGTCGATGAAGGATGCTTGCTCTGCCATGGGGGCTTGGCGCGCTCTTGTCAGGTGAAGGGGTCAGCGGGCGATGGTCTGTGTACGCCAGATCTTCTTCTGCAGCTGCAGGATCCCGTACACCAGCGCCTCGGCGGTCGGCGGGCAGCCCGGGACGTAGACGTCCACCGGCACCACGCGATCACAGCCGCGCACCACAGAATAGGAGTAGTGGTAGTAGCCGCCACCGTTGGCGCAGCTACCCATCGAGATGACCCACTTCGGGTCCGGCATCTGGTCGTAGACCTTGCGCAGCGCCGGGGCCATCTTGTTGACCAGGGTGCCGGCCACGATCATCACGTCGGACTGACGCGGCGACGGGCGGAACACCACGCCGTAGCGGTCGAGGTCCAGGCGCGCGGCACCGGCGTGCATCATCTCGACGGCGCAGCAGGCCAGGCCGAAGGTCATCGGCCACATCGAGCCGGTGCGCGCCCAGTTCAGCAGTGCATCGACGCTGGTAGTGACGAAGCCCTTCTCCAGCAGCGGGTTGTCGCCTTCCGGCCGCAGGATGTCATCAACCCGGCCTTCCGGCGTGGGGTTGTTCATGAGGCCATCGAGAGTCTGAATCACTCCCATTCCAGCGCTCCCTTCTTCCAGACGTAAATGAAACCGAGGAACAGCATGCCGACGAACAGGCCCATGGTGATGAGCGAGCGGGCGCCCAGTTCCATGAAGACCTGGGTCCACGGCACGATGAAGATGATTTCCAGGTCGAAGACGATGAACTGGATTGCGATCAGGTAGTAGCGCACATCGAACTTCATGCGCGCGTCTTCGAAGGCCTCGAAGCCGCACTCGTACGGCGAGAGCTTTTCCAGATCGGGGCGGCGGGGACCGAGGAATCGACCAACCAGCATCAGCGTAACGCCGATACCGGTGGCAACGATCAGAAACAGCAGAGACGGCAAATATTCGGCCAGCACAGCGATTCTCTCTTGCCTCTGCCGCCGCGCCTGCAGGCGCTTTGGCATGGGGGAGTGGACGGGAATCTGCCTGGCGCCTTGCGCGCCAGACGAACCCGCTTTACTTACAAATGGTGCCCAAGAGGGGACTCGAACCCCTACGACTTGCGTCGCTACCACCTCAAGGTAGTGCGTCTACCAATTCCGCCACCTGGGCAAACGATCACATCAGACTATCTTCCCGATGCGCCGCGTATTGTAACCGGCTTCAGTGTTTCTGGGAGCCTTCCGAAGGCTTTTCTTCACCAGAAACCGAAGATTCCGCCTGAGCCGGCACATTCGCCGCCGGAACCGGGGCGGCCGGGACCGCATCGGCCTTCGGAACGGCCGGCAGTTCGCCCGCCGGAGCCGCCGGCGCGCTGGCCGCCGGGGCGGACATCAGGCCCAGATCCTGGTCGGCCGCCGGGCGGCTGCCGTGACCGGCATACCAGGCCATGAAGAGACTGATGCCGAAGAACACCACGGCCAGCCACTTGGTCGACTTGGACAGGAAGTTCGAGGCGCCGCGCGCACCGAACACCGTGCCCGAGGCACCAGCACCAAAGCCCGAACCTGCCGCCGCACCCGAGCCACGCTGCATCAGGATCAGCGCGATCATGGCCACAGCGACCAGCACGTAGACGACATTGAGGATCAACATCAGCATTGGAAACCGCCCTCGGACAATACTTCTAGGATTAGTTCGCGGCCGCCGCCCGTGCGATGGCCAGGAAGTCCGCGGCCACCAGGGAGGCGCCGCCGACCAGCCCACCATCGACATCCGGCTGCGCGAACAGTTCCCCGGCATTGTCGGGCTTCACGCTACCGCCGTAAACAATGGGCAGTGAATCAGCGATTCTAGCATCGATGCGCGCGACTTCGCCACGGATGAACGCGTGCACCTGCTGTGCCTGTTCCTTGCTGGCGGTACGGCCGGTACCGATGGCCCAGACCGGCTCGTAGGCGACCACAGCATTGGCGAAACCTGCCGCGCCGACCAGCTCCAGCACCGGCGCCAGCTGGCTGGCGATGACCGCTTCGGTCTGCCCGGCCTCGCGCTGTTCCAGGGTCTCGCCCACGCACAGCACCGGCACCAGGCCGGCGTGCTGGGCGGCGGCGAACTTGCGCGCGACCAGCTCGCTGCTCTCATGGTGGTACTGGCGGCGCTCGGAATGGCCGACCAGGCCATAGCGGGCCCCAACCTCGACCAGCATGGCCGCGCAGACCTCGCCGGTGTAGGCGCCCTTCTCGTTGCTGCTCACGTCCTGCGCGCCGAAGGCCAGGCCGGTCTCGCCGAAGTCCTCGACCAGCTCCCCCAGGTAGGGCAGCGGCGGCAGGATCACCACGTCCACCCCCTCCAGCGGAAGCCCGGCGGCCACCTGCCCCAGCAGTTCATTGGCGAATTGACGGCTGCCATGCAGCTTCCAGTTTCCGGCGACGATCTTGCGGCGCATGAGCGGGTGGCTCCTGTGTGAAGTCAGCCGGTCATGATACCCGTTACGGCAAAAATCCGTTTCCGTGTAAGCGGTTACATGGATTTTCAGCCAACGGCGCAGCGCCTCGTGGCGGGAGTTTGGTTGGGTTGGTCGCGGAAAGCCCGGTTGGATTGGCGGGCTGGGCCGGTCTGGGGGTTTACGGCGTCCCCGCCATCCGACACCTCCCCGCCTCCCCACGGAACACCCCAGAGCCGCTTTGGCTTTGACTTTGGCTTTGGCCTCTGCGGGTGCAGGGTGCAGCCCTGCCGAACACCCTCCGCTGCGCTCGCCGGGCATGGCCCGGCGCTACCCGTAATGAAAAAGCCGCCTTTCGGCGGCTTCTTCATTACTTCAGCTTGATCTCGCGCAGGCGTTCTTCGAGGAAGCCGTGGGCGGTGATCGGCTCCGGGTACCGGCTCGGGTTCTCCGGGGTGATGCACGAGGGCAGCACGTCGATCAGGAAGTCCGGGTTCGGGTGCAGGAAGAACGGCACCGAGTAGCGCGGCTGGCGCGCCAGCTCGCCCGGGGGATTGACCACGCGGTGGATGGTCGACGGATACACGTGGTTGGTCAGGCGCTGCAGCATGTCGCCGATGTTGACCACAATGGTGTCCGCGTCTGACGTGAACGGCACCCACTCGCCATCATGCGACTGCACTTCCAGGCCTGCGGCACTGGCACCGACCAGCAGGGTAATGAAGTTGATGTCGCCATGGGCACCAGCACGCACGTTCGGGATGTCGTCGGTGGTGATCGGCGGGTAGTGGATCGGGCGCAGGATCGAGTTGCCGAAGTTGGTCTTGTCGGCGAAGAAGTCTGCCGGCAGGCCGATATGCAGGGCCAGCGCCGACAGGACGCGCGACCCCAGGTTGTCCAGTGCCTGGTACAGGCCATAGCCGCGCTCACGGAAGCCCTCGACCTCGGTCGGCCACAGGTTCGGCGCCATCACATCGCGGTACTTGGAGTCGTCGGCGATCTCGCGGCCGATGTGCCAGAACTCCTTCAGGTCGAAGTGCTTGGAGCCCTTGGCCGTCTCCACCCCAAACGGGGTGTAGCCGCGGGCGCCGCCGCTGCCGGCCACGTGGTACTTGCGCTTGACCTCTTCGGGCAGGGCGAAGAAGGCCTTGAAGGCATCGTAGGCCGCATCGATGTCGGCCTGCGGAATGCCGTGGTTGCGGATGCCCGCGAATCCCCATTGGCGGTAGGCCGCGCCCAGCTCGGCCACGAAGGCCTCGCGGTCGCTGTCGAAACGGGTGATGTCGAGGGTGGGGATCTGGCTCACAGCGGTTCCTGGCTTGTCATTGGGTCTGGGGGGCCGGCGCATTCATGGCCCACCTGAACATTGTGACAGATCGCCCGGGGGACGCCACCCGATACGAAGAAACAAACAGATACAATGCGCGACCCGCGCGCGGCCCCACGATTCCGTCACCCCGGGGATCCCGCCGCCTGCATCACCCGCCGCCCCAGTCCCTCATGCGCCCTGCTGCTCCCTCTGCCGACACCGCCCTGCCCTCCGGCCCCGCACGCCACTGGCGCCGCCTGGCCTGGTGGTCGCTGTTCGTGGCCGGCAACGCGCTGCTGGCCATGGCGATCACGCTCGACAACGTACCGCTGGCCGACAACCCGGGGGGCAGCGTGGGCCTGGCCTATCTGGCCGTTGCCCTGCCCGGTCACCTGCTGGCATTCGGCGCCCTCGCCGGCCTGCTGCCGCTGCTGATGGGCCTTTGGCCGCGCAGCGCACGCCCCCTGAGCCTCAGCGCCGTGCTGCTGCAGGGCCTGTGGCTGTGCCTGTTGCTGGTTGATGCAAAGGTTTTCACTCTGTATCGGTTTCACCTCAATGCCATGGTGGTGAACATGGTGTTCGGCGGTGCGCTGCAGGACCAGGTCGCGTTGTCGTGGAAGACCTGGCTGCAGGCCGGACTGCTGGTGGCCGCCATCTTCACGGCTGAAGGACTGTTGGCCTGGGCATGCTGGAAGCTGCTGCCCGCCCGGCCGCGCCGCCGCCGGGTCCTGCAGGGGTGGGCCATCGTTGCGCTGCTGATGGCCGGCGGCCAAGCCGCCACGGCCTATTACGATGCCCGCGGCGACCGTGCCGTCATCGCGCAGTGGAACTACCTGCCCTGGGCACAGCCGATCACCGCCAAGAGCTTCATGCGCAGGCTCGGGGTCATAAGCGAACAGCAGGCGGGCCTGCCCGACCCGCGCCATGCGCAGCTGCTGTATCCGCTCCAGCCCCTGCGTTGCCAGAACCCACACCGCCCCAATGTGCTGATGGTGGTGCTGGAATCGCTGCGCCAGGACGTGCTGACACCGCAGCTGATGCCCAACACGTCGGCGCTGGCGCAGGACGCGCGCGTGTTCGATCGCCATTTCAGCACCGGCAATGCCACCCGCTACGGCCTGTTCGGCCTGCTCTACGGCCTGCCCGGCGGCTACTGGCAGAGCATGCTGGACGAACAGCGCGGCTCGCAGCTGTTCCAGGTGCTGGGCCAGCAGGGCTACGACCTGCACCTGTACGGCAGCGCGCCGTTGTACAGCCCGGAATTCGATCGCACGGCATTTGCCGATGTGCGCGACCAGCTGCACCAGGGCCCTTCCGCCATGACCCCCGACAAGCGCGACGCAGCCATCGTCGCCGCGCTGCGGAATGACATCCGCAGCAGCCAGGCGGCGCAGCACCCATGGTTCGGCTTCGTGTTCCTCGACTCCACCCACGCCGGCTACCACCTGCCCGCCAGCTACCCACCGGTAGCCACGCCGATGGCCAAGGAGATCGACTTCCTGTCCTTCGGCCCGGACCACGACCCGACGCCGGAACTCAACCGCTACCGCACTGCCGTGCACTATGCCGACAGCCTGATCGGTTCGCTGCTGGACGACCTGCGCGCGCAGGGCCTGGCCGAGGACACCATCGTGCTGGTCACCGGTGACCATGCCGAAGAGTTCAACGACCTCAAGCTGAACTACTGGGGCCACAACGGCAACTTCTCCGATTACCAGCTGCAGGTCCCGTTCGTGCTGCATTGGCCAGGCAGGGCCGCTGGCCGCGACGTCCGCACCAGCTCGCACGAAGACTGGGTACCGACGCTGATGCGCCATGCGCTGGGCTGCGAGAACGCATTGACGGACTTCAGTACCGGCCAGGACCTGCTGGCCACGCCCGCCGCCAGCGAACGTGCACTGGTGGTGGAGAGCTGGTCGCAACGCGCTGTACGCCATGGCGATGCCATCTACGTATTCGACAAGTTCGGCAACGCCACCGCGCTCGACCGGCACTACCGCCCGCTGCCGCAGCAGGCTCCGGACGCCGCAGCCATCCGCTCTGCATGGGAAGCGCTGACCCGCTTCCGCAACCGCTGATCTTCAAGGACCGATCCTGCATGAACCGTCCTCTGCGCATCCTGCATACCGAAGCCGCCAAGGGAATGGGCGGGCAGGAGATCTACATCTTCCGGCACATGCAGGTGATGCGCGCGCGTGGCCATGAGGTGTCATTGCTGTGCCAGCCCGATGCACGCCTGGCCACACTGGCACGCGAGGACGGATTCACCGTGCATACGCTGCGCATGGGCGGCCTGGCACGCCTGCTGCGCGGCATGTGGTCGGTATCGCGGCTGGTGCGCCGCGAACGCTTCGACGTGGTCAATACCACCAGCCGCCGCGATGCGCTGATCGCCGCCGCCGGTGCACGCCTGGGCGGCACGCCGCTGGTGGTGCGCTCGCGCCATCTGATGAGCCCGGTCAACTCGTTGCTGACCTATACCAAGCTTCCACACCGGGTGCTGACCGTCAGCAGCTTCGTCAAGCAACTGCTGGTCGACCGCGGCATTCCAGCCGAGCGCATTGGTATCGTGCCGCCGATCGCGGTGCCTCCACGCTGGAGTGATATCCGCAAGGCCGATCCTTGGCAGTGCCTGCAGGACGTACGCGCGGAAGTGCGTGCCGAGCTTGGCTTCGGCGAGCAGGACATCGTGGTCGGCTGCGTGGCCGTGCTGCGTGAGCCCAAAGGCCATGCCGACCTGCTGCAGGCGATGGTGCCGCTGTGCAAAGCCAACCCGGACCTGCACCTGGTGATTGTCGGTGATGGCCAGGCCGTGACGGAACGACTGCAGGCGATGTGCGCCGAGCACGGGCTGCAGCGCCAGGTCCACCTGCTCGGCTACCGCGATGGAGCCTGCAGGCTGATGGCCGGCTTCGACATCTTCGCACTGGCCTCGCACAAGGAAGCGGCCGGCACCGTATTCCTGGAAGCGGCCTACGTGGGCGTACCGATCGTCGCCACGCGGGTGGGCGGCGTGCCGGAGATGGTGATCGATGGCAGCAATGCGATCCTCACCCGTTTGGGTGACAATGCCGCCCTGACAGGTGCATTGCGCCTGCTGGTGGACGACCCGGAACGGCGACGGCAGATGGGGCGCGCTGGCTGGGAGTGGATGCACGGCGCACATCGCTTCACGCCGGACGGCCACGGTGAAGCGACCGAACACTACTACCACCAGTGGCTGAAGGAGCTGGGACATGGCTGATGCACGAACCGTTCCGGTGCTGATGCACCACCACGTCAGCCCTTCGCCGGGCATGATCACCGTGTCGCCGGAGAACTTCGAAAGCCAGATTGCGTGGCTGGCAGCCAATGGCTGGACCTCACTGACGCTGGAGCAGTACGCCGGCTTCCTGGCCGGCAAGCCGGTGCCGCGCAAGTCGATCGTCATCACCTTCGACGATGGCTATCTCGACAACTGGGTGTATGCGCACCCGATCCTGCAGAAGTACGGCATGCACGCGGTGGTGTTCGTGGTCACCGGCTGGATGGGCGAAGGCCCGGAACGTCCGCACGCCGGCATTGCCGGCGCGGCACTGCCGTCGACGCCGGACCATCGTGGCTGCGAAGCGGCGATCTACGAGCAGGACCGCAGCGACGATGTGATGATGCGCTGGAGCGAAGCACGCGCAGCCATTGCCGCCGGCACCTTCGAAGTGCATTGCCATACCCACACCCACACCCGCTGGCTGCGCCGCGACGATCTGGACCGTGCGCAGCGCCGTGCGGGCCTCAGCCGGGATCTGGCGATCTCGCGCGACGTCCTGCAGGACAAGCTCGGCGAGGTGTCCGATACGCTGTGCTGGCCCTACGGCGATTTCGACCAGGACCACATCGAGGTGGCACGCGAGCAGGGCTTCCGCTACCTGCACACCACCCACCCGTTCGGCCGCAACGTGGTCGGCGGTGATCCGGAGCGCATCTACCGCTTCGCGATCCGCAACCGCCCGGCCAGCTGGCTGCGCAAGCGCATCGCGCAGAGCTACAACCCGCTGATCGCGCCACTGTTCAATGGCTTCAAAGCGCGCCAGAAGAAGATGGTGCCGGGGCCATAAGCACCACGCCCCTGCCGGTTGAATGAAAAACGCCCCGGCTTTGCGGGGCGTTTTTCGTTGGTGCGAATATGCACGCGCTTCAGGCAGCGGCTTCACGCACCGCTGCGGACAGGCGGTCCAGCGTGTCCTGCATCAGCGTGGCGTCATCGGCCTCGACCGTGACCCGCACCACCGGCTCGGTACCGGACGGGCGCAAGAACGCGCGGCCACGGCCGGCGACAGCCTGCTGCGCCACAGCCAGCGCGGACTGCACGCTTTCAGACTGCACCGCAGTCTTGGCCGGGACATTGCCCAGACGCACGTTCACGGTCTTCTGCGGTACCCGCGCAAGGCCCTTCAGCGCCTGGCGCAGGGTCTGCCCACTGTTGCGCAGCGCGACCAGCACCTGCAGGGCGCTGACGATGCCGTCCCCCGTGGTGGCGCGGTCCAGGCACAGCAGGTGGCCGGAGGCTTCACCGCCGAGCACACCACCGCCTTCGATCAGCGCCTGGTGCACGTAGCGATCGCCGACATTGCTGCGCACGAATGGAATCTGCAGGTCGGCGAGGGCCTTCTCGATGCCATAGTTGCTCATCAGCGTGCCGACCACCGGGCCGCGCAGGCGGCCTTCGGCCTTCCAGGCACGGGCCAGGATGTACAGCAGGTCATCGCCATCGACCGGGTTGCCCTGGTCGTCGGCCATCAGCACGCGGTCGCCATCACCATCGAAGGCGATACCGAGATCGGCGCCGGTCTCGCGGACCTTGGCCGCAAGGTTGTCGATATGGGTGGAGCCCACGCCGGCGTTGATGTTGATGCCATTGGGCTCGGCGCCGATGCCGATCACCTCGGCACCCAGTTCGCGGAACAGCAGCGGCGCGATCTGGTAGGCGGCACCATGCGCGCAATCCAGCACCAGGCGCAGGCCACGCAGATCGAATGTGCGCGGCACGCTGGCCTTGCAGAATTCGATGTAGCGGCCGACCGCTTCGCGTGCACGGAATGCCTTGCCCAGCTTTTCCGATTCGGCGGTGGTGAACGGAACGTCCAGCGCCGCCTCCAGGGCCAGCTCGGTGGCATCGTCGAGCTTCTCGCCCTGGGCCGAGAAGAACTTGATGCCGTTGTCGTAATGCGGGTTGTGCGAGGCGCTGATGACGATGCCGGCGTCCACGCCCAGCGTGCGGGTCAGGAACGCCACCGCCGGGGTCGGCATCGGACCCAGCAGCTGCACGTCGGCGCCGGCGGCGACCAGGCCGGCCTCCAGCGCCGCCTCGAACATGTAGCCGGAAATGCGGGTGTCCTTGCCGATCACCACGATCGGCCGGCGTCCGTCCTGGCCACGCTGGGCGAGCAGGACACGGCCCAGCGCATTGCCCAGGCGCAGCACGAAGTCGGCCGAGATCACGCCCTGCCCGACCCGGCCACGGATGCCGTCCGTGCCGAAGTACTTGCGGGCACCCATCAGGCTACCTGCGGCGCGGGCTGCCGACCCAGCATGGCGAGCAGATCGGACAGGCGGTCGCGCAGTTCGCGGCGATCGCAGATCTGGTCGATGGCACCGTGCTCCAGCAGGAACTCCGAACGCTGGAAACCTTCCGGCAGCTTCTCGCGCACGGTCTGCTCGATCACGCGCGGGCCGGCGAAGCCGATCAGTGCCTGCGGTTCGGCGATGTTGATGTCGCCCAGCATCGCGAACGACGCCGAAACGCCGCCGGTGGTCGGATGGGTCAGCACCGAGATGTACGGCAGCCCGGCTTCACGCAGCTTGCCCAGCGCAGCGGAGGTCTTGGCCATCTGCATCAGCGAGAACAGGCCTTCCTGCATGCGCGCGCCGCCACTCTGCGAGAAGCACACGTAAGGCGCACCGATCTCGACCGCGGTTTCTGCGGCCAGCGCGAAACGCTCGCCCACCACCGAGCCCATCGAGCCCCCCATGAAGGCGAAGTCGAACGACGAGGCGACCAGCGCACGGCCCTTGAGCAGGCCGCGCATGGCGATCAGCGCGTCGTATTCGCCGGTGTTCTTCTGCGCGATCTTGATGCGCTCGCTGTACTTCTTCTGATCCTTGAACTTGAGCAGGTCGGTCGGTCCCAGGCGCGCACCGATCTCGGTGGTGCTGTCGGCGTCGAAAAGGGCCGCCAGGCGCGCACGCGCGCGGATCGCCATGTGGTGGCCGCACTTCGGGCAGACCTCCAGGTTCTCTTCCAGTTCCGGACGGTACAACGCGCTGCCGCAGTTGCTGCACTTTTCCCACAGGCCCTCGGGGACACTGCGCTTCTTGCTGGGGGTGTTGTCGGTGCGGATGCCGGACGGCATCAACTTGCTGAGCCAACTCATGCGGGAGGACACTTCCGTTCAGGGCGGCCCATGGGCCGCAAAGGCGGACAGTCTAGCTCCGCTTTCCCCGGCCGTGCACCCCCTTGCCAGCTACGGGGCAGCCGGAAAAACCATGCTGGGACGTACGTTTAGGTGCTGCGCGGTGCCGGCCGCTGGCCGGCGGCCCTGCACGCGGGTGGGTACGGACGATGCCGGCCAGCGGCCAGCATTACCGCTACGCGTCCAGCGCCTGCCGCAGCGGGGCGAGGAACGCCCGCGCACGCTGGGCCGCGTCTTCAGCCGAGCCCGCTTCGGCCAGCGCCGCCACCAGCGCACTTCCGACCACCACGCCATCCGCCTGGCGGGCCATGGCTGCGGCACTGCCGGCGTCCTTGATGCCGAAGCCCGCCACCACCGGCACCGAGGCGCGCGCCCGCAACGCCTGCAGGCGGGCGCTGGCGGCGTCGCTGTCCAGGCGCTCGGAGGCGCCGGTCACGCCGGCAAAGCTGACGTAATAAAGGTAACCACGGGCCAGGGCCAGCAGCTTGTCGGCACGCGCCTGGCTGGTGGTCGGCGACGCCAGCAGGACCAGCGCCAGGCCCGCTGCATCGAAGGCCTGCTGCGCTTCAACGGCTTCTTCCGGCGGAAGGTCGACCAGCAGCACCCCGTCCACGCCAGCCTGCACGGCCGCCCCGGCGAAGGCAGCGTAGCCGTGGATCTCCACCGGGTTCAGGTAGCCCATCAGCACCACCGGGGTGTGCGCATCACGCTCCCGGAACTGCGCCACCGCCTGCAGCACATAGCGGCTGCCGGCTCCCCGCGCCAGCGCGCGTTCGGAACTACGCTGGATGGTCGGGCCATCGGCCATCGGATCGGAGAACGGCACGCCCAGTTCAATCACGTCGGCACCAGCATCGACCAGCGCGTGCATGACCGGCACGGTGGCTTCCAGCGAGGGATCACCTGCGGTGATGAAGGGAATCAGCGCCTTGCGCTGCTGTTCGCGCAGGCGCTGGAAGCAGGCATCGAGTCGGGATACGGACATGTCAGGTACATCCTTCGATCAGGTCAACGGCGCCGCTGGCGCCCCAGTACATTCGGGAGATGGTGCCGTCGACGATCTCCACACGGATCGCCAGGTCGGAACCGGGGTCCTGCCAGAGCAGGCTCTCGCCGGCCTCCGCATCATCACCATAGGGTTGCGTGGAAACGCCCTTGGGCAACTGCTGGAGTGCCTGCGCGCGTGGCATGCCCAGATGAAGGCCGAACGGCCCCGGCTGCAGCACCACCTGGCCGGAATCGTCGATGGGGGCCAGGTCGAAGCGCACCACGTCGCCGTCCTGCACCATCATCGCCACGCCCTCGGGCAGCGTGCCGCGCTCGTAGTACTCGCAACGCCCAGCGGTCGACTCGCCCAGCCCGGCCGAGTGCCACTGCGCCTCGCCCTGCAGTTCGCTGAAGGGCTGGCCGATCAGCACCTCACCGGCATGGTCCAGGGCCACCGACACCACCGCCCGGGCCGCCTGGTCCTCGCCGCCGTCGCCTGCCGTGGACATCGCCGCGCCCTCGATCGGGCGATGTGCGGCCTCATCGTCGTTGCTGGCCGGTTCGCGTGCCGGGGCGATCGCCGCGGGGGCGGCCGGCGCCGGGGCAAGCACCGGTGGATCGGGCGGCGTGCAGCCGCCCATGCCGATCACCAGCACCAGCGCCCCGCCGTGGCGCAGCACGTGATTCACAGCACAAGCCCTTCGCGCGCGGCGATGGTGTGCACGTCCTTGTCGCCGCGGCCGGACAGGTTGCACAGCACGATCTGGTCACGCGGACGCTCACGCGCCAGCTTGATTGCCTGTGCCAGCGCATGGCTGGATTCCAGCGCGGGCAGGATGCCCTCGGTATGCGCCAGCAGATGGAAGGCCTGCAGCGCTTCCTCGTCGGTGATGCCGAGGTAGCGCGCGCGGCCGGTATCGGCCAGGAACGCGTGCTCCGGGCCGACGCCCGGATAGTCCAGGCCGGCCGACACCGAATGGGTCTCGATGATCTGGCCGTCATCGTCGCACAGCACGTACGTGCGGTTGCCGTGCAGCACGCCGGGGCGGCCTGCTGCGATGGAGGCGGCATGGCGACCGGTACTGATGCCATCACCGGCGGCTTCGGCGCCGACGATCTCGACCTGGCGATCGTTGAGGAAGGCGTGGAACAGGCCGATGGCGTTGCTGCCGCCGCCGACGCAGGCGGTGATCGCATCGGGCAGGCGGCCGTACTCGGCCAGCATCTGCTCACGCGCTTCGCGGCCGACGATGGCATTGAAGTCGCGCACCATGCGCGGGTACGGGTCCGGTCCAGCCACGGTGCCGATGATGTAGAAGGTGTCCTGCACGTTGGTCACCCAGTCGCGCATCGCTTCGTTGAGCGCGTCCTTCAGGGTGGCCGAGCCGGAGGTGACCGGCACCACCGTCGCACCGAGCAGCTTCATGCGGTAGACGTTGATCTTCTGCCGCTCGATGTCGGTGGCGCCCATGTAGACCACGCATTCCAGGCCCAGACGCGCGGCAACGGTGGCACTGGCCACGCCATGCTGGCCGGCACCGGTCTCAGCGATGATGCGCTTCTTGCCCATGCGTGCGGCCAGCAGTGCCTGGCCGATGGTGTTGTTGATCTTGTGCGCACCGGTGTGGTTCAGGTCCTCGCGCTTGAGCAGGATCTGCGCGCCGCCGACGTGATCGCTCAGGCGCTGGGCGTGATAGATCGGGCTCGGCCGGCCCACGTAGTGCGCCAGGTCGCGGTCATAGGCCGCCTGGAACGCGGGGTCCTGGCGGGCCTGGTCATAGGCCTGGGCCAGTTCCTGCAGCGGGCCGACCAGGGTTTCGGCAACGAAGCTGCCACCGTAGCGGCCGAAGTGGCCCTGGGCATCCGGGAAGGCGTGGTAGTCGGCAATGGGGGAGGCAGACATGGATACGACCGGTGGTTCAGACAGGTGGATACTCTAGCGCACGGGTCAAGACCGGAAAAATGGATATTATCTGGCACATATCGTCAGGAAATCTCACGTGAGCCGCTCCCTGCTGCCTCCCCTCAATGCGCTGCGCGCGTTCGAAGCCACTGCCCGCCTTGGCGGCGTCGGGCGCGCCGCACAGGACCTGCACGTCACCCACGGCGCGGTCAGCCGGCAACTGAAGCTGCTGGAGGATCACCTCGGCCTGGCGCTGTTCCAGCGTGCCGGTCGCGGCCTGCGCCTGACCGCTGCGGGTACGCGCCTGCAGGCAGCGTGCAGCGAGGCCTTCGCCGGGATCGAAGGCTGCGTGCGCGAGCTGCGGCGGCCCGCGGCCTCCCCAGCACTGGTACTGGGCTGCAGCGGCAGCGTACTGGCACGCTGGATGATTCCGCGCCTGCCTGCCCTGCAGGCCGCCCTGCCCGGCGTGCGCCTGCAGTGGTCGGCGCTGGACGGCAGTTTCACCGAAGCGCAGGCGGCGCTGGACGCCGTGCTGTTGCTGGCGCAGGGACCGTGGCCACGCGGCTGGCAGGTCCGCGAGCTGGCACCGGAACGGGTCGGTGTGGTGGTGGCCCCGTCACATCCGGCGGCGCAGCGGCTGCGGCAGGCACCGCCCTCGGCACTGCTGCAGGAAACCGTGCTGCACACCACGTCACGTCCACAGGCTTGGCCCGCCTGGGCGCAGGCACACCGCCTGGACCCGTCAAAGCTGCAGCTGGGCACCGCTTTCGAACATCTCTATTACCTGCTGGAAGCAGCCATGGCCGGGCTGGGCCCGGCAATCGCGCCCGAGCCGCTGGTGGCCGAAGATCTGGCAGCAGGCCGGCTGGTCGCACCGTGGGGGTTTGCGGCCACCGGCGGCTTCTGGGTGCTGGCGCGGCCGGATGGCCCGGCCGATGCACGGGTAGACGCCCTGGCCGACTGGGCAGCAGCGCAACTGCGATGAGACGAGGCCCCGGGCGGCATTCACCTCCCGGAGCCGGCAACGCAGGCCTCAGCGACCGCCCATCGCGACCCGCTGCTGCTCCTCATGCACCTGCTGCTGGTGCGACGGATCTGCCAGCAGCTTGGCACTGGTCTGCTCCAGCGACGGCGGCGCCTGGGCCAGATCGACAGCGGTGCGGAAGCCAGGCGTCGTGCCCATCACGAACGGCTTGCCATCCTGCACCGTGATGCTCTGCAGCTTGTGGGCCGCGTCGATACCGTTCTGCTTTGCATGCAGGGTGATATTGGCCGCAGCCTCTTCGGAAAACACGCTGGGAAGCTTGCTGCGGCCAGCGTTGTGCAGTGCGTGGTCCGGATGCGATGCATCGTTGAGCGACGGCCCTTTGGGCACAGCCGCTGCGGGTTCATGACCCTGCACACGCCACGCCGCCAGGGCGGCAGCGGTGTGGCGACCGACGATGCCGTCGGCGGACAGTCCCTGGTTGAGGGTCTGCTGCAAGGCTCACCGTCGACGATGACATCCCGGCGCCCCTCAGGTGACGCGGATCACTCCAGGACGGTGCAATCGGCGCGCCGCACTTCCTCGACGAAGGTGCGCATCTTGTAACCGTCCTTGATGCCCGGCTCCAGTTCGATACCGCTGGAGACGTCCACGCCCCACGGCAGCGTCGCCAGCACGGCGTCGTAGACGTTTTCCGGGTTCAGGCCACCGGCCAGCAGGAACGGCCGATGCAATCCGGTCGGGACGCGGCCCCAGTCGAACGCCACGCCGGTGCCGCCACCACCACCCGGCGCGTGGCTGTCGAACAGGAAGCCGGCAGCGCTGGGATAACGCAGTTGCAGGGTGCGGGCATTGACCTCTTCGCGCCCCCCCATGGCAATCGCCTTCAGGTACGGCATGTTGAAGCTGCGGCAGAAGCTCTCGTCCTCCTCGCCATGGAACTGCAGCAGCGTCGGTCGTACCGTGCGCAGCACCTCGCGCACTTCTTCCTTGCTGTTGTTGCGGAACAGCGCAACCACGTCGACCATCGGCGCGATTGCCTGGCGCATCGCGCGCGCCTCGGCAGGCGCGACCCGGCGGCTGCTCTCGCGGGCAAAGATGAAACCCACTGCGTCCACGCCCAGCTCACCGGCCAGACGGACATCGCCGGCGCGGGTCATTCCACAGAACTTGATGCGTGTACGGTAGTAGGAACGGCTCATAGCGTGACCTCGGCGGGCAGATGCCAGTTGTCGGGGTACAGGGGCCCAAGGAACACCAGGCCCTGCGGCGGTGCGGTGGGACCAGCTACGGTGCGGTCGCGCCCAGCCAGCAGTTCGGCGATCCATTCCACCGGTTTTTCGCCGCTGCCCACCAGGATCAACGATCCGACGATATTGCGGACCATGTGATGAAGAAATGCATTGCCACGCACTGCGACTTCGATCACTTCGCCCTGGCGGCTGACCTGCAATGACTGCAGCTCACGCCGGGCATGCAGCGCCTGGCACTGCACCGAACGGAACGCGCTGAAATCGTTCTCGCCGAGCAGGGCCTGGCCGGCGGCGTGCATCAGGGTCTCGTCCAGCGCGCGGCGCTCCCAGCTCAGGGTCTGCCGGTCCAGCGCGGGCCGCACCTCGCGGTTGAGCAGCCGATAGCGGTAGCGGCGCGCACGTGCCGAGAAGCGCGCATGAAAATCATCGGTCACCGGCACGCACCAGCGCACCGCGATCGAACGCGGCAGGCGGGTGGTGGTGCCGAGCATCCAGGCGCGCGGGTCACGCACCACGTCAGTGTCGAAATGCACGACCTGGCACTGGCCGTGCACACCGGCATCGGTGCGGCCGGCGCAGACCACCTGCAGCGGCGCATCCGCCACCGATGACAAGGCCTGCTCGAGGCTGGCCTGCACGCTGGGACCACCCTCGCCCAGGTTCTGCCAGCCCCTGAAATCGCTGCCGTCGTACTCGACGCCAAGCGCATAACGCATGTGCTACCTCGATGTTGCGGGTGGGGCGGCGCTCAGGCCGGATCGCGTTCGGACCAGACCGCCAGTTCGTTGCCACCGGGCTCGACGAACTGGAAGCGGCTGCCACCGGGGAAGGAAAACACCGGGCGTACGATCTGGCCGCCGGCGTCGTGCACGGCGGCCTCGACCGGAGCCAGATCGTCGGCATACAGCACCAGCAGCGGTGCACCGCTGTCGTCGGCCCGCTGCGGCTGGCCACGGAAGAAGCCGCCCTGCAGGCGGCCATCGTCGAAAGCCGTGTAGTCGCTGCCGTAGTCGACGAATGACCAGCCGAACGCCGTTTCGAAAAAGGCACGGCTGGCGGCCGGGTCGCTGGAGGCGAATTCAACGTAGTCGATACGGCGCTCGCGGCTCATGGCAGGGTCCTTGTCGGCGGGTTCGGTCACGGCAGGCGGGCAAGCAGTTCGCGGGCCTGCGTCTGGCTGTGCAGGTCACCGCCCTCGGCCACTTCCAGCAACAAGGTGCGCGCCGTCTGCGCGTCACCCAGATCGAGGTAGGCAATGGCCAGTTCCAGGCGCTCCTGGCCGGCACGTGGCGACCAGCCCGCGTCATCGGCAGGCGCGGGTGCGCTCGACGCGGTGTCGTCGGAATGAGCAGCCTCGGTGCTGACACGGTCGATGCCGTCGATGGCTTCGGGACCTGCGGCATCCGCCGGAGACGGGTTCTCATGCGCGTCGGCCGGCAGATCGAACACACCGCGGAACTGCGGCTGCCGTTCGGCATGCAGTGCGTAGTCGGGCACCACCACTTCGGCCGGCACCTGCGGTACAACGCGATCGTCCTGCAGCGGCTCGGCCGGGACCACCTCGTCGCCGGTGGTTGCGGGATCGTCCCAGCGCGGCAGATCGGTCACCGCTTCGGGCAATGCCACCGCGTCCTGGTCGCGCAGCGTGTCGGCCTCCTGGTCGGCCCGCACCGCGTGCTCAGCGGTGGGTTCGGCGACCACCACGTCGTGCACTTCGGTTCCGGTCGCCCACGCAGGCATCGCCGGTTCCTGGCGGCCGTTGCCGGCATCAGGCGACGACCACGAGGACTGCTCGGCCAGCGCATCCAGCGCGGCACCTGCCGGCACCGCTGCGGCCAGGCCGGCGGCATCGTCTTCCTCACGCAGCGGAGGCAACGGCGACGGCTTGCGGCGACGCAGCAGCCAGGCCGCCCCCGCCACCAGCAGCAGTACCGGCAGCCCCAGCCAGTACCACGGTGTCGCCGCATCACGAGCACCCGGCGCCTGCGCCAGGCGCTGCTGCGCAGCGGCCAGGTCGTTGTCCTTCATCGCGATCAGCGACTGCTGCTGTTCCCTGAGTTTCTCCAGGTCGGCCACGCGCTGCTTCAGCTCGCCGATCTCGGCATCACGGGTGGCGATGTCCTCACGCGCCTGGCGCAGTTGTTCGTTGCCCAGCATGTCGCCCTCGCTGCCGGCAGCTGTGCCGGTGGTTGTGCCCGCGTGCGCGGCGTCTGACGCCAGCGCCGGAGCGATCTCAAGCCGTGGCCCGTTGGCCGCAGCCGGGGAAGAAGCGTTCGTGGCTGCCGCCCTGGCAACTGGTGCGAGCATGCCCGCCGGTTGCGGCACGGTACGCGCCTGACGCCATTGCGCGGCGTGCTCGCGCACCAGCGTCGCCGCTTCGGCGGCGTCGACCGCCGCAAGCGCATCGCTGCCCGGCATGCGCAGCACCGCGCCCTGCTTGAGCAGGTTGACGTTGCCACGGATGAAGGCTTCGGGATTGGCACGCAGCAGGGCGATCATCGCGCGGTCGCGACTGACCTGGTTGCCACGCGCCACCACCCTGGCGATCTGCGACAGGGTCTGACCGCGCTGTACGGTGACGCTGCCATCGGCCGCCGGTGCAGCGACCGGCGCGGAGGCCGCACGCGGGCGTGCCGCTGCAGGCGCCACCGCAGATGGCGGCGCAGCGGGCGCCTCTGCGGCTGGCACCGTTGCCAAAGCCGGTGCAGATTCGCGCACGATCGTATTGGAGAGCGTGCCTGCCGGCGCGACGATTTCCGGCTCGGCCACGGCCAGCGCACTGGGCGGCGCATCGACCAGCGCCGAGTACTCGCGCACCAGGCGGCCCTGGCCCCAGTCGGCTTCGATCAGGAAGCTCAGCGACGGCGTCTCCACCGGTGCCTGCGAGGTCACCCGCACCACCGCTCTGCCCTGCGTGTCGCGGGTCAGCTCGAACTGCAGTTCGCTGACCAGTCCGGTCGGCCGCTGCAGGCCGACACGCTCGAAAGTGACCGGCGAGGCCAAGGCCACCCGCAGGTTTTCCAGCTCGGACGGATCGGCCGAAACGACCGGGATTTCTGCCAGCAGGGGCTGGCCCGGCCTGGACAGGACGCGGATGTCGCCCAACCCCAGGGCGAGCGCCGAACTGCTGGCCAAGGCGAGCAGCGCTGCGGACAGATAGGTGAGCGGGCGCTTTGCGCCCCTGGCCCGTTTATTCATGGGCGACACTATAAAGCGTGCGGACCAAGGTCCGCACCCATGTAGAGCCGAGCCCATGCTCGGCTGCATGGCCTGAGCCGAGCGTAGGCTCGGCTCTACAGAAAAGGCCGGGCATTGCCCGGCCTCTCCATCAACGCTGCTCGGCGGCAACCAGCTCGGCCAGCTGTACGGCATTCAGGGCTGCGCCCTTGCGCACGTTGTCCGACACGATCCACAGGTTCAGGCCACGCGGGTGCGAGAGGTCCTCGCGGATGCGGCCGACGTACACCGCGTCGGTGCCTGAGGCGTGGGTGACCGGGGTCGGGTAACCACCGGCCTCGTGGCGATCCACCACTTCGATGCCCGGCGACTGCTCCAGCAGCGCGCGCGCTTCGGCGACCGTGACCTTGTCTCGGGTCTCGATCGCCACCGACTCGGAGTGGCCGTAGAACACCGGCACGCGCACCGCGGTCGGGTTCACCAGGATGCTGTCATCGCCGAGGATCTTGCGGGTCTCCCAGATCAGCTTCATTTCTTCCTTGGTGAAGCCGTTGTCCTGGAAGTCATCGATGTGCGGGATCAGGTTGAAGGCGATCTGCACCGGGAAACGCTGCGGATCGATCTCCTGGAAGCTGAGCAGCTGGCCGGTCTGCTTGCCCAGTTCCTCCATCGCCGAGCGGCCGCCGCCGGACACCGACTGGTAGGTGGACACATTGATGCGCTCGATGCCGTACTTGCGGTGCAGCGGTGCCAGCGCCACCAGCATCTGCATGGTCGAGCAGTTCGGGTTGGCGATGATGCCGCGCGGACGGTTGGCGACCTGTTCCGGGTTGACCTCGGACACCACCAGCGGCACGTCATCGTCGTAACGGAAGGCCGAGGAGTTGTCGATCACCACCGCGCCTGCTGCGGCGAACTTCGGTGCGTATTCCTTGGACACGCTGCCACCGGCCGAGAACAGGGCGATCTCGACGCCGGTGGGATCGAAGGTGGCCAGGTCCTGGACCTTGACCTTCTGGCCATTGAACTCGATCTCGCCGCCGGCCGAACGCTCGGAGGCGAGAACGCTCAGGCTGCCGACCGGGAAATCACGCTCGGCCAGGATCGACAACATGGTCTCGCCGACGGCGCCGGTGGCACCGACGACGGCGACGTGGAAACTGCGCTGTGCATTGCTCATGGAGGAACTCTCACGAAAACGGGAATGGGGAAAAACACGCACGACAGCTGGGTTCGGGGAACCTCCTCAAGCGGGGCGCGCGGAGGTTCCCTATCGTTTCCCGGTTTTTTTGCCCAGCGTCACGCGCGCGGCCATCGCCGCATCAGCGTTGATCGCGCTCGGCATGCGCGACGGGCCGCCGTCCAGGCCGAGCCCAGCAACCAGGTTATCCACGGCCAGCTGTACCATCGCCGTGCGCGTGGCCAGCGAGGCGCTGCCGATATGCGGAGTGAGCACGACGTTGCGCAGCGCCAGCAGTTCCGGGCGTACCGTTGGCTCGCCTTCGTACACATCCAGGCCCGCCGCAGCCAGGCGACCGTTGGCCAGCGCGTCGGCCAGCGCGATCTCATCGACCAGGCCACCGCGGGCGATATTCACCAGCGTCGCCGACGGCTTCATCTTCGCCAGTGCGGCGGCATCGATCAGATGATGCGAAGCCGGTGTGTACGGCAGCACCAGCAGCAGGTGGTCGGACTGTGCCAGCAGCGTATCCAGATCCACATAGGTCGCGCCCAATTCCGCCTCGGTCGCCGCCGGCAGCTGCGAACGGTTGTGGTACAGCACCTTCATGCCGAAACCGTGCGCGCCGCGACGGGCGATGCCCTGGCCGATGCGGCCCATGCCAAGGATGCCCAACGTGCTGCCGTGGATATCGGCACCGAGCATGGTCTGGAACGACCACTGCTGCCACTGCCCTTCGCGCAGCCAGCGCTCGGACTCGGTAATGCGGCGCGCGGTGGCCATCAGCAGGGCGAAACCGAGATCGGCGGTGGTTTCGGTCAGGACGTCCGGCGTGTTGCTGGCCAGGATGCCGGTCGCGCTGAGCGCGTCCACATCCAGGTTGTTGTAGCCCACCCCGACATTGGCGATCACCTGCAGCTGCGCGGCGCCGGCCACCTGGGCCGCGCCGATGCGCTCGTTGAGCGTGATGATCGCGCCGTCGGCGCTGGCCAGTTGTTCGGCGATCTGGTCCGGCGCCCAGGCGGTGACGGTGTCGGTGCTGCGCAGCTGCACGCGATCGCGCAGCGGCGCGATGGCCGCGTCGATCAGCGGCTGGCTCACCCACACGATCGGCCGCGTGTCAGCCATCGATCTGCCCGGGAATGCGCGGGGTGACCGTGCCGACATCGCCGCACTGCGCGCGGTGGCGCAGCGCCTGGTCCATCAGCACCATCGCTACCATCGCCTCGGCGATCGGGGTGGCGCGGATGCCGACGCAGGGGTCGTGGCGGCCGGTGGTGACCACCTCGACCACGTTGCCGGACGTATCCAGCGACGGGCCCGGCAGGCGCAGGCTGGAGGTCGGCTTCAACGCGATCGAGGCGACCACCGGCTGGCCGGTGGAAATGCCACCGAGGATGCCACCCGCGTGATTGCTGGCGAAGCCCTGCGGGGTCAGCAGGTCGCGGTGTTCGGTGCCCTTCTGCGCGGCGCTGGCGAAACCGTCGCCGATCTCCACGCCCTTCACCGCGTTGATGCTCATCAGCGCGGCAGCCAGTTCACCGTCGAGTTTGCCGTAGATCGGCTCACCCCAGCCCGGCGGCACGTTGTCGGCGACCACGTCCACGCGCGCACCGACCGAATCTCCGGACTTGCGCAGCGCGTCCATGTACGCCTCCAGTTCGGGCACCTGTGCGGCGTGCGGCCAGAAGAACGGGTTGTCTTCCACCGCCGACCAGTCGAAACCGGCCGGGGTGATGTCGCCCAGCTGCGACAGGTAGCCGCGCACGGTCACGCCGAAGCGCTCGGCCAGCCACTTCTTGGCGACCACCCCGGCGGCTACGCGCATGGTGGTTTCGCGCGCCGAGGAACGGCCGCCACCGCGCGGGTCACGGATGCCGTACTTGTGCCAGTAGCTGTAGTCGGCATGGCCCGGCCGGAACTGCTGGCCGATGTTGGCGTAGTCCTTGCTGCGCTGGTCGGTGTTGCGGATCAGCAGCGCGATCGGGGTGCCGGTGGTCAGGCCCTCGTACACGCCAGAGAGGATCTCGACCTCGTCGGCCTCGCGCCGCGCGGAAGTGTGCCGGCTCTTGCCGGTGGCACGGCGCTGCAGGTCGTGGGCGAATTCGGCCGCGTCCAGTGCCAGCCCCGGAGGGCAGCCATCGATCACGCAGCCGATGGCCGGCCCGTGCGACTCGCCGAACGTGGTGACGGTGAACAGCTTGCCGAACGAATTGGAGCTCACGGGCGCTGCGCCGCCAGTTCGGTGATGCGTGCGCTGTGGGCGATCAGCTCGCGGCA
This sequence comes from Stenotrophomonas sp. YJH_SMC_37, assembly GCF_059370035.1. NCBI lineage: Bacteria > Pseudomonadati > Pseudomonadota > Gammaproteobacteria > Lysobacterales > Lysobacteraceae > Stenotrophomonas > Stenotrophomonas sp. YJH_SMC_37. The sequence goes on along the minus strand of NZ_JCAFTG010000002.1, from coordinate 144,225 downwards.
TTCGACCGCGAAGATACCCATCTGGCCGACCTTGAACTCGATCCAGGAAAAATCGACTTCCGGCAGCAGCTTGATCAGGTGCTGCTCGGATTCGCCCACTTCGCAGATCAGCAGGCCGTCCTCGCTCAGGTGCAGCGGCGCGTCACGCAGGATCTTCAGCACCAGGTCCAGGCCGTCGTCGCCGGCACGCAGGCCCATCTCCGGCTCGTAGGAGTATTCCTGCGGCAGGGCGTCGGTCTCGTCGTTGGTGACGTACGGGGGGTTGGTGACGATCAGGTCGTAGTGGCGGCCGGTCAGGCCGTTGAACAGGTCCGACTTGATCAGGGTGACGTTGTGCGCCTGCAGGCGTTCCTTGTTTTCCTCGGCCAGCGACAGTGCTTCGTCACTGAGGTCGACGCCATCCACTTCCCAGTTCGGGTAGTAGTGGCCCATGGCGATGGCGATGCAACCCGAACCGGTGCACAGGTCCAGCGCACGGCTGACATCGCGGCCGGCCAGCCACGGCTCGAAGCCGCATTCGATCAGTTCGGCGATCGGCGAACGCGGCACCAGCGCGCGCTTGTCGCTCTTGAAGCTCAGGCCGGCGAACCAGGCCTCACCGGTCAGGTAGGCGGCCGGGATGCGTTCATCGATGCGACGCTGGAACAGTTCCAGCACGCGCAGCTTTTCGGCCTGCAGCAGGCGCGCCTGGCCATAGGCCGGGCCCAGATCGTGCGGCAGGTGCAGGCTGTGCAGCACCAGCTGGGTGGCCTCGTCCAGCGCATTGTCGTAGCTGTGACCGAAGGTCAGCCCGGCTTCGTTGAAACGGCTGGTGCCGTAGCGGATCAGATCGATGATCGTGTGGAGTTCGGCGGCCGTTTCAGCGGTCATGGCGGTACTGCGGGCAAAGTGGGCCCCGATTATAGGGGCTGGCGCCCGCGGCAGCATCCGTTGCGGCGGAAACGATCCGGCCTCACCCGGTATGATGGAGCCCACTTCGCGCGGGGGCACCCATGTTCAATCGCAATGCCGGCATCATCCTGCTGATCGCCCTGGCGGCGGGCCTGGGCCTGCTGGCCGCCCAGCAGGTGTTTGCGCCGAAGCCGCCGGCCAATGCCCCGGCCACCGAAGCGATCACGCTGTACCCGCAGCCGCGCGAACTGCCCGACTTCAATCTGGCCCAGTCCGACGGCACCCGCCTGATACCGGGCGAGCTGAAGGGCCACTGGACGCTGGTGTTCCTGGGCTTCACCTTCTGCCCGGACGTCTGCCCGACCACCCTGGCCGAGCTGGCTGGCGCGCAGAACCAGTGGGAGGCCCTGCCCGACAGCCTGCGCCCGCGCGTGCTGTTCATCTCGGTCGACCCGGATCGTGACAGCGCCACCCGGCTCGGCGAATACGCGCACGGCTTCCACAAGGACACCCTGGCCGCCACCGCCGATATCCCGTCGCTGGAGCGCTTCGCCACCTCGCTCGGTTTCGTGTTCCAGAAGGTGCCGGGCAAGCACTTCGACGAGAACCCCGAGGATTACACCGTCGAGCATTCGGCCAGCCTGGCCGTGCTCGACCCGCAGGGCCGCCTTGCCGGCCTGGTACGCCCCCCGTTCAACGCGCCGGCGATCGCCCGCGACCTGCAGAAGCTGACCGAGAAAACCGCCCCATGAGCCTCACCACCGCCCTGACGTACGCCCTGCCCCACCGCCTGCTGTCTTCGATGGCGCGTTCGCTGGCGTACTCGGACGATCCGCGCGTGTCGCGCTGGCTGATCGACACGGTCACCCGCAAGTTCAACGTGAACCTGGACGAAGCGGCCAACCCGGACCCGCGCAGCTATGCGACCTTCAACCAGTTCTTCACCCGCGCGCTGAAGCCGGGCGCGCGCGTGGCCGACGCCGATCCGCGCAGCCTGGTGATGCCGGCCGACGGCCGCATCAGCCAGCTCGGCAGGATCGAGGCCGGCCGCATCTTCCAGGCCAAGGGCCAATCGTTCACCGCCGCCGAACTGCTGGGCAGTGACGAGGACGCCAAACCGTACAACGACGGCCTGTACGCGACCGTGTACCTGTCGCCGCGCGACTACCACCGCGTGCACATGCCGTGGACCGGCACCCTGCGCGAGACCGTGCACGTGCCGGGCCGCCTGTTCAGCGTCGGCCCGGCCGCAGTGAACGGCGTGCCGCGCCTGTTCGCCCGCAACGAGCGCCTGGTCTGCCACTTCGACACCAGCTTCGGCCCGATGGTCAGCGTGATGGTGGGTGCGTTGCTGGTATCGGGCGTCGAAACCGTGTGGAGCGGCGAGGAAATTCCGCATTATGGCGACCGCATCACGCGCAAGGACTACCGCGGCCAGGGCATCAGGCTGGAGCGCTTCGCCGAGATGGCGCGCTTCAACTACGGTTCGACCGTGATCGTGCTGCTGCCGCCGGGCGTGGCTGAGTTCGCCCCGCAGCTGGCCGCTGAAAGCCCGGTGCAGCTGGGCCAGGCGCTGGCGAAGCTGCGCTGAGGTACATGTAGAGCCGAGCCCATGCTCGGCTACTGGCTGCAACCGGCCATGCATTTCTGTGGGCAAAGGAAGCCGAGCATGGGCTCGGCTCTACAGCCAGAAGCGCGTTACTGCAGGACCGGGGCCGGACCGACGTCCATGCCGTCGTAGTCTTCCACGCCATTCTCTGCGGCCAGCGCTGCGAATTCCTGGTTGCGGCGGTCCAGCGAGGCTTCGTCGTGGATCTCCACGCGCTCTACATGCAGCACGTGGAACGGCGCGTCGCCCTCTTCCGGCTCCTGCTCGAACAATTCCACGAAGGTATAGCCCTCCGCCTGCAGGTGCTCTGCCAGCGCCTGCAGCGGCTCAGCGGTGGAGTGCACGAAGAAGTACCCCCACAGCAACGGGCCCTTGATGTCCCAGTCGGTGTTTTCGCGGAGGTTGGCGAACAGGTTGCGGGTGTCTTCGAGGTCCATTGCAGATTCCAGCGGTCGTGGGAATTACTTGTCGCAGCCCTGCAGCTTCAGCGTCTGGCCCTGGCGCAGGCTGTAGGCCGGGGCCTTCAGGCCGTTGGCGCGGGCCAGGGTCGGCACATCGCACTGGAACTTCGCGGCAATGGCGCCCAGGGTTTCACCCCGGCCCACCTTGTGGCTGCGCGGCGGCTTTGGCCGTGCGGCCGGGCGCGGCGCGGCCACCGGAGCGACCGGGGTGGTCGGCACGCTGGTGGAGGCTGCGGCGTCGGCCACCGGCACCACGCCGCCCACGGCCACGCTGCCGGTGTAGCCGGCGGCGGCCGGGCGCTTGATCGCCGCGTTCAGGTCGGCGGTGATCAGGGTACGGGCCAGGTCGGCACGCGGGCCGCTGACGCAGTTGCGCTGGTACAGGCCGGCGATGCGGGTGGTAGCGTTGATCAGCGTGCCGGCCGGAATCCAGCCGTCGGCTTCATAGCGCGGGTTGAGGTTGCGCAGCGCGCGCATGTAGCCATCGCGGGTGCCGTGGCTGCCCAGGCAGATGGTCAGTTCGTAGATGGTGGTGGACTTGGCCAGGCGCAGCGTGGCCGGCTGCGCGCTGATCTTCGGGAATTCCACGCCGTACTGCTGCGGGTGCAGGAAGATCCAGGCCGCCGCGATCACCATCGGCACATAGTCCTTGGTCTCGCCGGGGAACTGGTTGTAGACACTGTCGGTCCAGAAGCTCTGGCCCGCACTCTGCTTGAACACGCGCGCGGCACGGCCTTCACCACCGTTGTAGGCGGCCACCGACATTTCCACGTTGTTGTTCAGTTCGCGCAGGCGCTCGTTGAGATAGCTGGCGCTGGCCTCGGCGGCGCTGCGCGCGTCAAAGCGGGTGTCGAAGCCGGTGCCATCCGGGCCAAGGCCGAAGCGGCGGCCGGTAGCCGGCATGAACTGCATCAGGCCGGCGGCGCCGGCGCGCGAGGAGGCATGCACGCGGCCGTTGGACTCCTTGGCCATGATGCCGAACAGCAGCGCCTCGGGCAGGCCGCGCTTTTCCCACTCCGGCCACATCACCGCACGCAGGTTCTGGTAGTTCTCGTAGCTGGTCAGCAGCGCCGGGCGCATGTCGGTCAGCCAGCGGCGGATGCCCGCCTGCACGGCCGGGTTGTATTCGACCATGCTGTCGAAGGCGTGCCGCTTGTCGTTGAGCAGCGCAGCGGCGCGGGCCGCCTCCGGCACGTCGGCGGTAAGCGGGCCGATATGGTCGGGGTCGGCTTCCAGCCGGTCACCGCCCTCGTCGGCCACCTCATCGCTGCCCGCCGCATCGGCGTCGTGCTTGAGCAGGCGCTTGTAGCTGGCCAGCAGCGTGCCCATCTGGCAGCCCTTCTGCTTCACGCAGTCGTTGAGAACGTCTTCCATGTCCTCCAGCGCGGCGTCGGCCTCGTTGCTGCCCTTGGGGTCGGCATTGGCGACCAGCAGCAGCGCATCGCTGTAGCGCTTCTCGGCGACGGTCATGCGCTGCTGCAGCGCATCCACCTTCGCCTTGTCCCGGGCCGAGACCCGCTGCGCATGGGCGTCGGGCGCCAGGGAAACCAGGCCGGCCAGGGCCAGCAGCGGCCAACCGCGGGAAATCAGGACAGAAACGGGCATTGATGGCACTGTGTGCGAAACAGGCAGGCAGAGTAGCGGCGCCGCCAAGGTCGGGGCAAGCCGACCTTCGGACTGCCACTGCCGGCGGTTAACATTGGGCTATTCACCACAAGGGCTGGACCATGGATCCGATTCTGCTCGGCAAAGGCATCACCGACGATGTGGCCGTCACCCTGCTGCCGAAACTCGGCAACCGCCACGGCCTGGTGGCCGGCGCCACCGGCACCGGCAAGACCGTGACCCTGATGACCCTGGCCGAAGGCTTTTCGCGACTGGGCGTACCCGTATTCCTCGCCGACGTGAAGGGCGACGTGTCCGGCCTGGCCGTGCCGGGCACCGGCGCGGAGAAACTGCTCAAGCGCGCCGCCGAGATCGGCGTGGCCGACTACGCACCGGCCGCCAGCCCGACCATTTTCTGGGACCTGTACGGCAAGCTCGGGCATCCGGTGCGCACCACGGTCAGCGAGATGGGCCCGACCCTGCTGGCGCGCATCCTCGAGTTGAACGACACCCAGTCCGGCGTGCTCGACATCGTGTTCAAGCTGGCCGACGACCGTGGCCTGCTGCTGCTGGACATGGACGACCTGCGCGCCCTGCTTGGCCTGGTGGCCGAGGAGCGCAAGGACATCTCCACCGAGTACGGCCTGGTCAGCGCGCAGTCCATCGCTGCGATCCAGCGGTCGGTGCTGCGCCTGGCGCAGGATGGCGGCGAGAACTTCTTCGGTGAGCCGGCCCTGGAACTGGCCGACATCATGCGGGTCAATCACGACGGCCGCGGCATGATCGGCATCCTTGCCGCCGACCAGCTCGTGCTCAAGCCCAAGCTCTATTCCACCTTCCTGCTGTGGCTGCTGTCGGAGCTGTTCGAACAACTGCCGGAGGTGGGCGACCTGGACAAGCCGAAGCTGGTCTTCATCTTCGACGAGGCCCACCTGCTGTTCGACGACGCACCGCCGTCGCTGGTGCAGCGCATCGAGCAGGTGGTGCGCCTGATCCGCTCCAAGGGCGTGGGCGTGTACTTCTGCTCGCAGTTCCCCGACGACGTGCCGGGCAACATCCTCGGCCAGCTCGGCAACCGCGTGCAGCACGCGCTGCGGGCGTTCACCCCGCGCGACCAGAAAGCGGTGAAGACCGCGGCCGAGACGTTCGTGCCGAACCCGAAGCTGGACGTGGCCAAGGTACTGAGCCAGCTCGGCACCGGTGAGGCCTTGGTTTCCACGCTGCAGGACAAGGGCGTGCCGATGCCGGTGCAGCAGACGATGATCGCGCCGCCACGCTGCCGGATGGGGCCGATCACCGAAGCCGAGCGCGCCCAGGTGCGTGCCGGCAGCCCGGTCGGCAGTCGCTACGACACCGCGATCAACCGCGAATCGGCTGCCGAACTGCTGGCCCAGCGCGCACAGAAGAGCGTCGAGCAGGCGCAGGCGCCAGCCGCGCGCAGCCGCGAACAGGACGATGCGCAGGAAGGCGGTTTCGGCCAGGCGATCAAGGATGCGATTTTCGGCACCAAGCGCCGCCAGGGCATGATCGAGACCATGGCCAAGCAGACCACGCGCACGGTCGGCACCAAGCTGGGCAACCAGATCGTGCGCGGCCTGCTGGGCGGCATCTTCGGTGGCAAGCGCTGATCTGATCCGCCGCTGCTGGGGTCAGAGCCCTTCCCGCGGAAGCGGAGTCTGCCCCCCCCCTCCGCTCGTCCTCCGGAAAAGAAGTCGTATTGCATGTCGCGCTGGCGTCCCCCTGCAGAAAAGAGCACCGCCCTGATCACCGCCTCCGGCCACGCTCGGCTGAAGGCCGAACTGGATGACCTGTGGCGGGTACGGCGGCCCGAAGTGGTGAAAGCACTGGCCGCAGCCGCCGCAGAAGGCGACCGTTCGGAAAATGCCGAGTACACCTACCGCAAGAAGCAGCTGGGCGAGATCGACCGCCGCGTGCGCTACCTGACCAAGCGGCTGGAATCACTGCGCGTGGTCGACACTACGCCAACCGATCCGCTGGCGGTGTTCTTCGGCGCGTGGGTGGAGCTGGAGAACGTGGACAGTGGCGACACCAGCCGCTACCGCATTGTCGGCCCGGACGAGACCGACGCAGGCCAGGGCTGGATCAGCATCGACTCGCCGCTGGCGCGTGCGCTGCTGAAGAAGCGGCTGGATGACGAGTTTTCGGTGGAGCTGCCCGGCGGGCGGTTCACCTTTGCGGTGATCGGCGTGGAATACGAGACGGTGTAGAGTCGCCTGTCAGTCGACTACCGCGCGAAGCGCGGCACAAACCTCCACAGCGGGACGGCAAACGCACCGCGATCTTCATCGCGGTTGGTGACTCGCCAAAGCCATCTGTCAGGCGCTCACGGCCTCGGAACGAAGAGCAGTCGACTGACAGTCGACTCTACATGGCCCCGTGCAATGGCGGCGGGTATGCGCGGCCGGCACGCAGCGGGCGGAAGTAGTCGGCATTGCGATAGAAGGCGGCATCCTGTCCCTCGTGCCACCCCGGGATTCCAGCCAACGGCAGCGGACGCAGCTGCAAGGGATCGGTCACCGCCCTGCCCTCGGCGATGGCCACGGCCACCGCGTCAACGCAGGCCGCATCGGCATCGCTGTGCACCACCACGCACTTGCCCACCAGCAATCGCCCCGGCAGCAGTGCCTGTTCCATCAGCGCATGCCCGAATACCGCGGTGATGGCGATGTCATCGCTCTGCCAGTTCACCGGGTCAAACAACGCGGGCCAGTCGTGTGCATCCCAGGCAGCCCGCAGTGAGTCATCGCGCACGCGCACGATCACACCGGTTTCGTCGAACTGGGTCAACGCGGCCTGCGCGCGGTTGCGCTGGCCAGGCGGCATGGCCTCGATATGCCCGCACTGCTGCACATTGAGCGCATGCTTCAGCTGTGGGCATGAGGCCCAGACCAGCGCATTGAACAGGTCGTGCCAGTTGTCTGCGCGGGTGGCGATGCGCCCCTGCGCGATGCGGGCTTCGTAGTGCAGGCCATCGGCCAGCAGCGCGGCGTCCTGTTCAACCAGGCGCTTCCCGGGCAATGCCAGGCGCGCATCAAGTGCAGCGATGGACGGCCAGCGAGGGCCGAGCAGCAGATCCCGGAAATCCTGCAATCCGGCAAACAACGGATGCGCGAACACCTGCGGATCGACCGCCGCACGCGGCGGCGGCACGAAGCGCCGGACACCGCTGCCGTCACCGGCGGCGGCCGTTGCGATCACAGTACCTTGAGGTTGAACGCCGGGCGGGCATTGGCCGGCAGCGCATCGCCGTACAGGTCGTGCTCGTCGCTCTCGGTGATTTCCACGTCGACGAACTCGCCCACCCGCAGCGGCACCTGATCGGCGTTCTGGATATGCACCAGGCCGTCGATCTCCGGCGCATCGGCCCTGGAGCGGGCCACGGCGATATCGCCTTCGATGGCATCGACCAGGCACTGCTGCACGGTCCCGATCTTGGCTTCCAGGCGCGCGGCGGAAATCTGCGCCTGCTTCTCCATGAAACGGGCCAGGCGTTCCTGCTTTACTTCTTCCGGCACAGCGTCGGGCAGGTCATTGGCGGTGGCGCCCTCTACCGGCGAATAGGCGAACGCGCCCACGCGATCCAGCTGCGCTTCGTCCAGGAACGACAGCAGCTCTTCGAACTCGGCCTCTGTCTCGCCCGGGAAGCCGACGATGAAGGTGGAACGCACGGTGATGTCCGGCGCGATGCGGCGCCAGTTCTGCACGCGCTCCAGGGTCTTTTCGACTGCGCCGGGGCGCTTCATCAGGCGCAGGATGCGCGGGCTGGCATGCTGGAACGGGATGTCCAGGTACGGCAGGATGCGGTTCTCGGCCATCAGCGGCACCACCTCGTCCACGTGCGGATACGGGTAGACGTAGTGCATGCGCACCCACGCATCCAGCTCCGACAGGCCTTCGCACAGCGCCTTCAAACGGGTCTGGTAGGCCTTGTCGCGCCACATCTTTTCGGCGTACTTCACGTCCACGCCGTAGGCCGAGGTGTCCTGCGAAACCACCAGCAGCTCGCGCACGCCGCCACGCACCAGGCGCTCGGCTTCACGCAGCACCTCGTCGACCGGGCGCGAAACCAGCTTGCCGCGCATCGACGGAATGATGCAGAAGCTGCATTTGTGGTTGCAGCCCTCGGAAATCTTCAGGTACGCGTAGTGCCGCGGGGTCAGCTTGATACCGTAGTCGGGCACCAGGTCCACGAACGGATCGTGCTTGGGCGGCAGTGCTTCATGCACCGCTTCCATCACGCTCTGGTAGTCCTGCGGGCCGGACACCGCCAGCACGTTCGGGTAGGCCTCGCGGATCTGCTCCGGGCGCTTGCCCAGGCAGCCGGTGACGATGACCTTGCCGTTCTGGTTCATCGCCTCGCCGATCGCGTCCAGCGACTCGGTCACCGCAGAATCGATGAAGCCACAGGTGTTGACCACCACCACGTCGGCCGAATCGTAGGACGGGACGATGTCGTAGCCTTCCGAGCGGAGCTGGGTGAGGATGCGCTCGGAATCGACAAGGGCCTTCGGGCAGCCAAGGCTGACGAAGCCGACTTTGGGGTTCAGCTGGGACATGGAATCGCGGGACTCTGGGGGCCTGGGCCCCTGCCGGCATGGCAGGGGGTCCTGGGGGCCGGGGCCTGAAAGGGCGCCAGTATACCGGGGTTGGCGGCGGCGCTCTGAACGGCCAGCCGCCCCAGTGAGGATACCGGGCTGGCCTGATGGCTCGCCGCTGTCGTCCCGCGCCCTGAGACGCGCCCCGAGGAAGGGGCCGTCGTTCGGCCCCTTGTACCTCAGGAGCTGGACAATCGCTTGGCCATCGCCACAGCAAGCTCCAGCCTGCCTGTCGGAGCCTCGCGCCCGCCCGCGTCCAAGGCAGATGGGATGCCCACTACCGGGATCTCCCATGCGCAGATCTGATCGCATACGAGTTGCTTGTGCTGACAGATCGGGTGATCAGCACCGTTGTTTGCTACACACTCGGCCCAGCCCCTGGAGCACGCGGTGCACCTCGGATAAGGGTCCGCAGCCTTGGCAGGCCCCATCACCGCAAGCAATGAAATGCCCATTACTGCCATCACGATCATGCTCTTCATCAATCACTCCGTTAATTTGACGAAAAAACGCACGTGCGGCGCCAACTACGATCAAGCGCAGTGGTGCCCCGCCATCTAACCACCCTAGGCCATGGTTTCCAACCCTGCCCGCAGATGGCTGGAGACGCCAGGCAGCTGGAGATCACCGATCCGGCCCAACTGCCGACATGACGTGCACTGACGCGCACCGGATAATCGGGTTTCAGTTTCCAAAGCGAGTCAGCCGCGATGAACGAATGGATCACCCTGGATACGCACCACGGCGCGGTACGGGCCTGGCAGGCACTCCCCGAGGGCACCGCGCGAGGCGGGCTGGTGGTGGTGCAGGAGATTTTTGGCGCCAACCCGCACATCCGCGGCGTGGCCGAGCGCTTCGCCGCCGAGGGCTATGCGGTGCTGGCTCCTTCGTTCTTCGACCTGGTCGATGGACCCGATGCCGACCCGGATGCCCTGCCCTACGACGCCGACGGCGTGAAGCAGGGCCTGGAAAGGGTCAGCGCGCTGGGCATGGAGAAGGCGCTGGAAGTGGTCCGCGCGGCGGCCACCCGGCTGGCCCCCTACGGCAAGGTCGGCACCGTCGGCTACTGCTGGGGCGGCACGGTGGCGATGCTGTCGGCGCTGCGGCTCGGGCTGCCGTCGGTCAGCTACTACGGCGCACGCAACGTCCAGTTCCTCGATGAGACACCCAAGGCGCCGGTGATCTTCCACTTCGGCACCCAGGACAGGAGCATCCCGCCGGAGGCCGTCCAGGCCCACCGCGACAAGCTGCCGCAGATGGCCACTTTCGTCTATCCGGCCGACCACGCCTTCAACCGCGAGGTCGGACATGCGTATGATCCAGACAGCGCCGCCCTGGCGCTGCAACGCACCCTGGACTTCTTCTCGGAGCATCTTGGATGAGCGAATTCGAACTCGATTCACGCCTGGCCACCGATAGCGTGCTGGTGGCGGAAGGACCGTTGTCGCAAGTGCGGCTGATGAACGACGAACGATTCCCCTGGCTGGTGCTGGTACCACGCCTGGCCGGGGTGACCGAGTGGATCGAGCTGGACGGCGAGCAGCAGGACAAGCTGCGCACCGAGCTCAACCGCGCCTGCAAGGCCCTGAAGGGCCACGACGGCGTGGAGAAGATCAATATCGGCGCGCTGGGCAACATCGTGCGCCAGCTGCACTTCCATGTGATCGGCCGCCATGACGGCGATCCGGCCTGGCCCGGCCCGGTCTGGGGTAGCGGCCCGGCGCACCGCTACGAGCCTGCGGCGCTGGACCAGCATGTCGCCTACTGGAAGGAACGGCTAGGATATCCAGCCCGTTCCTGAGCCTTGCCCGACCCGATGCGATTCAACCTCGTTGCCGCCATCCTGCTGATCCTGATCGGCCTGTTCATGCTCGCCAGCAACCTCGGCTGGACGCACCTGAACCTGTCCAAGCTGCTGCTGACCTGGTGGCCGGTGGCACTGGTGGGCGTGGGCATTGCGATGCTGTTCGGTCGCGGCAAATGACGTAGCGCCGGGTCGTGCCCGGCGAACGCACCGCGTGGACCATGCGAAAACGCCGGGCACGGCCCGGCGCTTTCGTCATGCAATGACGCGGGCGATCAGGTCCGCGGCAGGGTCACGCCGGTCTGGCCCTGGTACTTGCCGCCACGATCGCGGTACGACGTCTCGCAGATGTCATCGGCCGCGGCCTGGAAGAACAGCATCTGCGCCACGCCTTCGTTGGCATAGATGCGGGCCGGCAGCGGCGTGGTGTTGCTGAATTCCAGGGTGACGTGGCCTTCCCACTCCGGTTCCAACGGGGTCACGTTGACGATGATGCCGCAGCGCGCGTAGGTGCTCTTGCCCAGGCACACCACCAGGGTGTCGCGCGGGATGCGGAAGTACTCCACGGTACGCGCCAGGGCGAAGCTGTTCGGCGGGATGATGCACTCATCGGCCGTGATGTCGACGAAGCTGCCCGAATCGAAATGCTTGGGATCGACAATCGTCGAGTTGATGTTGGTGAACACCTTGAACTCGCGCGAGCAACGGACGTCGTACCCGTAGCTGGAGGTGCCGTAGCTGACGATGCGCTCGCCATTGGCCTGCTTGACCTGCCCGGCCTCGAACGGCTCGATCATGCCGTGCTGCTCGGACATGCGGCGGATCCAACGGTCACTCTTGATGCTCATGCTTTGTCCTGGGTACGAGGGGGCGCGTGGATTCTAGCAGGGGGCCGGGCGTCGCCGGCGGCCCTGCCCTGGCACCTACAGCAGCGAAGAGAGAATCGGAATGGAGGCACGCGGGCGCTTGCCCACTTCCTCGATCAGGCGCTGGGCGGCATGGCGGTAGGCCTGGGCTGGCACCGAATCGGGCTGCGCCACGGTGATCGGAGTGCCAGCATCCCCCTGCTCGCGGATGCCGATCTGCAGCGGCAGCGAACCCAGCAACGGCACACCATACTGCGCGGCCATGCGCTCGCCGCCGCCCTCGCCGAACAGGTGCTCGACATGCCCGCAGCTGCTGCAGGTATGTACCGCCATATTCTCGACGATGCCCAGCACCGGCACCTCCACCTTCTCGAACATCTTCAGCGCCTTCTTCGCATCCAGCGTGGCGATGTCCTGCGGCGTGGTAACGATCACCGCACCGGCCAGCGGAATCTTCTGGGTCAGGGTCAGCTGGATGTCACCGGTGCCCGGCGGCAGGTCGATCAGCAGGAAATCCAGGTCATCCCACAGCGTGTCATTGAACAGCTGGGTCATCGCCGAGGTGGCCATCGGCCCACGCCAGATCATCGGCGTATCCTCTTCGATCAGGTAGCCGATCGACATGGTGTCCACGCCGAACGCGCGCAGCGGCTCGATGCTCTTGTTGTCAGGGCTTTCCGGACGACCGGACAGGCCCAGCATGGCCGGTACGCTCGGCCCATAGATGTCCGCGTCAAGCACGCCCACGCGTGCGCCAAGCTGCTGCAGCGCCACGGCCAGATTGACTGCGGTGGTCGACTTGCCGACGCCGCCCTTGCCCGAACCAACCGCGATCACGTTGCGGATGCGGGCATGCGGCGTGAGTCCCTTCTGGACCTGGCTTGCATGGGGACGGCGGGGAGAACTGTTCACAACGAGCACCGGCGGGTCAGGGGGAATAACCCAACATCATACAAGCTGGACACAAGCTGACTGAAATTCAGGATTGCTACAGATTCGTGCACAGGTTGTTAAGTTCATGTTACGTTCGCTAAGCACTGGTTTTGGGCTGCGTCGCTGTTTCATTGCACGCACGATGGCGCATGCGCAGTGCCGTATTTGTATTTGCTCTTTGAACGGAACTACATGAAAGACCTTCGCAATTCCGCACGTCGCAACACCCTCGCCGTCGCCTTGATTTCCGCCCTGGTCGCCGCCTCGCCGGCAATGGCCCAGGACAAGGCCACCAACCTGGACAAGATCACCGTCACCGGTTCGCTGATCCCGCAGACCCAGGTTGAGACCCAGACCCCGGTCATGACCATCAGCGCTGAAGCCATCCAGTCGCGCGGCTTCAACAGCGTCGCCGAAGTGCTGCAGCAGTCTTCGCTGACCACCGGCGGCATCCAGGGTGGCCAGACCTCCGCCTCGTTCACCCAAGGCGCTGAAGCCGCTGGCATGTTCGGCCTGAATCCGGGGTACACCAAGTACCTGATCAACGGCCGCCCGATGATGTCCTACCCGGCGCTGTACAACGGCGGCGACGCGTTCAACAACATCAGCGGCATTCCGATCGACATCGTCGAGCGCATCGAAGTCCTGCCGGGCGGCCAGTCCTCCCTGTACGGTTCGGACGCGATCGCCGGCGTGGTCAACATCATCCTGAAGGACCACATGGAAGGCGGCAGCCTGTCCGTGCGTGGCGGCACCTCCACCGAAGGCGGTGGCAGCAGCTTCCGCATCAGTGGCGCGCACGGCTTCTCGGCGCTGGACGACCGCTTCAATGCGCTGGTCAACGTGCAGATCGAAAGCAGCAACCCGATCTGGGGCTACCAGCGTGACCTGACCAAGCAGAACAACACCCACGGCTATACCGCACAGCTGCCGTCGAACGACTTCGCCGTCATCGACGCCAAGACCAATGCGCTGTACATGATGGACCCGGGCAACTGCGCCAATGTCGCCGGCCAGTTCGGCGGCACCACCGTGCTGGCCAACCGCCCGACCGGCCAGTCCTGCGGCTCGGTGTTCGGCGCCGGTTACAAGACCCTGAAGAACGGCAAGGACAGCGGCCAGTTCTATTCGTCGATGACCTTCGACGTGAACGACAACTTCCAGCTGTTCGCCGACGTGCTGTACAGCAAGGAAAAGACCGAGTACACCTCGGGCTCGAACTACCTGTGGTGGGGCACCAAGAGCACCATGGGCGGCTTCTACGACCAGGCGTCAGGCAAGCTGGTCAACCTGCAGCGCGCCTTCGCTCCGGAAGACATCGGCGGCGAAGGCTACAAGAGCATCCTGAACAACGACAAGAGCCGTGCCTATCAGGTCACCCTGGGCGGCAAGGGCGCAGTGGGCAACTGGGACTACAGCCTGAGCTTCACCCGCGGCGAATATCGCCTGGATGAAAGCAAGTTCCAGCGCTTCGGCAATGCCATCAACAGCTACTTCGCCGACAAGGTGCTCGGCCCGCAGCTGGGCACCAAGGATGGCTTCGGCATCTACAACACCAACTGGGGCGCGTTCTACTCGCCGATCTCGCCGGAAGATTTCGCTGGCTTCACCGGTTACACCACCAACCACAGCCGCACCTGGCAGAACCTGGCTCGCGCGCAGGTCACCAACGGTTCGCTGTTCTCGCTGCCGGGTGGCGATGCGGGCCTGGCCGTGGTCGTCGAAGGCGGCAGCGAAGGCTGGGACTACAGCCCCGACCAGCGCCTGCTGGACGGCGACGTGTGGGGCTCGTCGGCTGTTGCCGGCAACGGCCATCGCAGCAACTATGCGGTGACCAGCGAACTGCGCATGCCGCTGCTGGAGTCGCTGACGGTGACCGCTTCCGGTCGCTATGACGCCTTCAAGATCGCCGACAACACCGTCGACAAGGCCACCTACAGCGTGGGCGTGGAGTTCCGTCCGATCGAAAGCCTGCTGTTCCGCGGCAAGTACGGCACCGCCTTCCGCGCGCCGACCCTGCCCGACGCCTTCCAGGGTCGCAGCGGCTACTATGCTGCCAACTCGACCGACTACTACCGTTGCGGCGAGCTGGGCTACACCCCGGGCAACACCGACGCCTGCCGCTACGCCGACAGCGTCTCGGTCTATTCCGAGCGTGCCGGCAACCCGGACCTGGAGCCGATCACCGCCGACGTCTGGAACGCGGGTATCGTCTGGGCACCGATGGCAAACCTGTCGATCTCGGCCGACTACTACAACTGGAAGATCGAGAACGAAGTCGATACGGCCAGCACCGACCAGCTGCTGCTGGCCGAGTACTACTGCCGCAACGGCCTGCCGAATGGCTCCTCGGCCACCTGCCAGAACGTGGCCGACTGGGTCGTGCGCGATTCGGCCGGCAACCTGAGCTCGCTGTACACCCCGAAGATGAACGTGGCCCGGCAGAACCTGCAGGCCGTGACCGTCGGCTTCAAGTACCTGCAGGACATCGGCCGCTTCGGTTCGCTGCAGTTCTCGGGCAACTACACCAACATGCTGAAGCGTGAAGTGCAGGCGCAGCCGGGTGAGGACTTCCAGGACCTGCTGGGCAACCCGAAGTCGATGTGGAACTACGACAGCTACGCCAAGGTCCGTTCCGACGCGTCGGTGGCCTGGTCGCTGGACAAGTGGACCACCACGCTGTACGCGAACTACATCGGCCACACCCCGAACTACCTGGCAGGCCTGAACGGCTACGAGTACACCCACGCCGCATCGGGCTACAAGGCAGGCAAGTGGGGTTCGTACACCACCTACAACCTGAGCGTGAACTACCGTGCGCAGGATGACCTGACCCTGTCGCTGATGGTCAACAACGTGTTCAACAAGATGCCCGAACAGCAGGCCCACAGCTACCAGGGCACCTCCGGCACGCCGTTCAACAACTACCTGTACAACGTCTACGGTCGCACCGTGTACGTGCAGGCCAAGTACGACTTCGGCAAGTAATCCCGTCGTTTTCCGGGTTTGATTCCGGACCAGGCCCCGCTTCGGCGGGGCCTTTTTTTTGGATCGATATTCAGCGCGGAACAGCGACTTCCGCCGCCAGCCAGCATTTATTTACTCATCATTCATTCCGCCAGATTCGGCAAAGTCCACTGATTAATGCAACCAATTGTTTTGTAAAAGAAAAATATTATTCAAGGTCAGCCCCAGCTCAACACATTACAAAGTCGCGCAAATCAGGTTAAGCGTGTGTTACGTTCGAAAAACGCCGCCATTCTGGTTTTGAAGGCTGCTGAACCATCCATGAGTTCCCAGGAAAGGGAAAACGCGTTTCTCACGACCACACGGAGTACCGCATGTCTCGTAATGGCTTCCCGCGTCACCCACTCACCCGCGCCGTCCTCAGCGGCCTGATCCTGGCCGGCAGCAGCGCGATCGCGCTCGCCCAGGAAAACACGCCCACCGATCTCGGACGCGTAACCGTCACCGGCTCACTGATCCCGCAGACACAGATCGAGAACCACACGCCGGTCCTGACTGTTACCGCCGAGGACATCCAGACCCGCGGCTTCACCAGCGTGGCCGAAGTACTGCAGCAGAATTCGCTGACCACTGGCGGGCTGCAGGGCGGCCAGACCTCAGCTTCGTTCACCCAGGGCGCCGAAGCCTCAGGCATGTTCGGCCTCAGCCCGAGCTACACCAAGTACCTGATCAACGGGCGGCCGATGCTGTCCTACCCCGCTCTCTACAACGGCAGCGACACCTTCAACAATCTCAGCGGCATCCCGATCGACATCGTCGAGCGCATCGAGATTCTGCCGGGCGGCCAATCGTCGCTGTACGGCTCGGACGCGATCGCCGGCGTGGTCAACATCATCCTCAAGGACCACATGGACGGCGGCGTACTGAACGTGCGTGGCGGCGCCTACACCGAGGGTGGCGGCAACGATTTCCGAGTCAGTGGCGCGCATGGCTTCAACGCCTTCGATGACCGTTTCCATGCGCTGGTCAACGTGCAGTACGAGAAGAGCAGTCCGATCTGGGGTTACCAGCGCGACCTGACCAAGCAGAACAACACCCGTGGCTACACGCCACAGGTTCCGACCAACGACTTCCTGGTCTACCTGCCGGACCAGCAGAACGCCTACGTGATGATGGATCCAAGCCGCTGTGCCAACGTGGCCAGCCAGTTCGGCGGCACCACCGTACTGGGCACGCGCGCGGTCGGTGAATCTTGCGGCTCGCCCTTCAGCGCTGGCTACAAGACGCTGAAGAACGGCAAGGAAAGCAGCCAGATCTATTCGTCGATGTCCTTTGATGTCAACGACAACTTCCAGCTGTTCGCCGATGCGCTGTACAGCCTGGAGGAGGTCCAGTACAACGCCGGTTCGGGCTACGCGTTCTGGGGCAGTGATGTCGGCTTCGGTGCGTTCGTCGACCAGGCCAGCGGCGAATACATGAACCTGCAGCGCGCGTTCGCGCCGGAGGACATCGGTCCCGCCGGCTACCGTGACACCATGAGCACTGATCGCAACAAGGCCTACCAGGTCACGTTGGGAGGGCGTGGCAACTTCGGCAACTGGGATTACAGCGCCAGCTTCAGCCGAGGTGAGTACAAGCTGACCGAGCGCAGCTTTGCGCGCTGGGCGAACGAGATCGACAGCTACTTCGAAGACCGCGTGCTGGGCCCGGTACTGGGCATCACCGACGACGGCTACAACATCTACAGCCCCAATTGGAGCGCGTTCTATTCGCCGCTGCCGGCCGGTGATTTCCAGACCTTCACCGGCTTCACCTACAACAAGAGCCGCACCTGGCAGAACCTGGGCCGCGCGCAGATCACCAACGGTTCGCTGTTCAAGCTGCCTGGTGGTGATGCCGGACTGGCCGTGGTGGCCGAAGCCGGCAGCGAAGGCTGGTCGTACACCCCTGACCAGCGCCTGCTGGACGGTAGCGTGTGGGGCACAACCTCGGTGGCCGGTGCCGGCCATCGCAGCAACTACGCGGTGACCAGCGAGCTGCGCATGCCGCTGCTGGAGTCGCTGACCGTGACCGCCTCCGGACGTTACGACGCGTTCAGGATCGCCGAAAAGACCGTCGACAAATCGACCTACAGCATCGGTATCGAGTTCCGCCCGATCGAAAGCCTGCTGTTCCGTGGCAAGTACGGCACCGCCTTCCGCGCGCCCAGCCTGTCCGACGCGTTCCAGGGGCGCAGTGGGTACTACGCCAATGGTTCGATCGACTACTTCCGCTGTGGACAGCTCGGCTTCAACCCCAGCGACACGGTGGGTTGTCCCTATGCCAATGAATCGGTGTTCGGCGAGCAGTCAGGCAACCCGGAGCTGGAAGCGATCACCGCCGACGTCTGGAATGCCGGCATCGTGTGGGCGCCGATCAACAACCTGTCGGTGTCGGTGGACTACTACAACTGGAAGATCAAGAACGAGGTCAATACGCTCAGCTCCGACCAGTTGCTGCTGGCCGAGTACTACTGCCGTAATGGCCAGACCAACAACACCTCGGCCAGTTGCCAGAACGTAAACGACTGGATCACCCGCGATGGCGCCGGCAAGCTGGAACAGATCTACACGCCCAAGATGAACATCGCCAGCCAGAACCTGCAGGCGGTAACGGCCAGCTTCAAGTACGTGCAGGACATCGGCCGCTTCGGCGCGCTGCAGTTCTCCAGCAACTACACCAACATGATCAAGCGCGAGCTGCAGCCGCAACCGGGCGATGAGTATCTGGACCTGCTGCGCGACCCGTACGCGATGTGGAACTACGACCAGTACGCCAAGGTGCGTGCCGACGGTGCGGTGGGCTGGGCGAAGGACAAGTGGACTACCACGTTGTACTTCAACTACATCGGCAAGACGCCAAACCGCATGGCGTACCTGGGCAAGGGCTACGACTACGTGCATCCGTCCGGCTACCAGGCCGGCAAGTGGGGCTCATACACCACCTACAACCTGAGCGTGAACTATCAGGCGATGGACAACCTGACGCTGTCGATGATGGTCAACAACGTGTTCAACAAGATGCCCGACGGTCAGGCACACAGTTACGCCGGCAACGTCGGCGCTCCCTATAACAGCAGCATCTACAACCCTTACGGCCGCGCCGTCTACGTGCAGGCCAGGTACGAGTTCGGCGGGAAGTAAGCAGCACACCTCTGTTGGACCAACGGCCCCGCTTCGGCGGGGCCTTTTTTTAACAAATGTTGCACGAATCCACATCCACACCATTTGTTAATATTTCATTAGCATGCCGGTCGTTACGTAAGCTATTGATTTATATATTGAATGTAAAAGTGAACAACACCGTTCCGCAGCGCAACATTTTGAAACATTCCCAAACAAGCAGCCTTAGCTTTTGATTTAAAAGAACTTTTTCAGAGAAAGCCAGCCTGTTGTTGTGACTGGACTATTTTGTCTACGTGAACGCCGTGTTACGGTCCAGCTGAATGGATTGCAACTGAACAAATCATGAAAGCTGTCAGGGAGGACGTCAGCCAGCCGACAACGCTCATACGGGGATCCATCATGTCTTGCCATCGCTCCACGCCGCTGCGCCACCCACTGACCCTCGCCCTGCTTGGCACCCTGCTCGCCTCCGGTACCGCGCTGGCGCAAAGCGGCAACGCACCGACCCAGCTTGACCGCGTCACCGTCACCGGCTCGCTGATTCCACAGACCGAAATCGAGAACCACACGCCGGTCCTGACCGTCACCGCCGAGGACATCCAGACCCGCGGCTTCACCAGTGTGGCCGACGTACTGCAGCAGTCCTCACTGTCCACGGGCGGCCTCCAGGGCGGCCAGACCTCGGCCTCGTTCACCCAGGGCGCCGAAGCGGCCGGCATGTTCGGCCTCAGCCCGGGCTACACCAAGTACCTCATCAATGGCCGCCCGATGCTTTCGTATCCAGCGCTGTACAACGGCGGCGATACGTTCAACAACATCAGCGGCATTCCCATCGACATCGTGGAGCGCATCGAGATCCTGCCGGGTGGCCAGTCCTCCCTGTATGGCTCGGATGCGATTGCCGGCGTGGTCAACATCATCCTCAAGGAACGCATGGACGGCGGCGTTCTCAACGTCCGTGGCGGCGCCTACAGCGAAGGCGGTGGCAACAGTTTCCGCCTGAGCGGCGCACACGGGTTCAATGGCGTCGATGACCGCTTCCACGCGCTGGTCAACGTGCAGTACGAAAAGACCAGCCCGATCTGGGGTTACCAGCGCGACCTGACCAAGGTCAACAATCCAGACGGCTACAGCCCGCAGTACGTTTCCAACGATTTCCTGGTGCTGCTGCCGGCCGCCAACAACCGCTACGCCATGATGGACCCGAACCTCTGCGCCAACGTGGCGGGCCAGTTCGACGGTACCACCGTGCTGGGCACCCGCCCGACCGGCCAGGCATGCGGCTCGGTGTACGGCACCGGCTACAAGACCATCAAGAACGGCAAGGAAAGCGCACAGATCTACAGCTCTGCCACCTTTGACCTCAATGACAACCTGCAGCTGTTTGGCGATGCGCTGTACAGCCTGGAAGAGGTCAAGTATGCGACCGGCTCCAACTACACCTGGTGGGGCACCTCGTCCGGCTGGGGTCGCTTCTACGACCAGGCCAGCGGCCAGTACATGAACCTGCAGCGCGTGTTCGCCCCGGAAGACATCGGCGGCGCCGGCTACCGCGACATCATGAACACCGACCGCAACAAGGCCTACCAGGTGACACTGGGCGGCCGCGGCACGGCCGGCAACTGGGACTACAGCGTCAGCTTCACCCGTGGCGAGTACAAGCTGACCGAGCGCAACTTCGTGCGCTGGAACGATCCGATCAACGACTACTTCGAGCAGCGTGTGCTGGGCCCGGTGCTGGGTACTACCAGCACGGGCTACAACATCTACAGCCCGAACTGGGAAGCGTTCTATGCGCCACTGCCGGCAGGTGATTTCCAGACGTTCACCGGCTACAGCTACAGCCAGAGCCGTACCTGGCAGAATTTGGCCCGGGCCCAGGTCACCAACGGGTCGCTGTTCAAGCTGCCCGGTGGCGACGCCGGCCTGGCGGTGGTGGTCGAGGGTGGCAGCGAAGGTTGGGACTACACTCCCGATCCGGGCCTGATGGATGGCAGCGTCTGGGGCACCACGGCGGTCTCCGGCGCTGGCCACCGCAGCAATTACGCCGTGACAGGCGAACTGCGCCTGCCGCTGCATGACATGCTGACCGTGACCGGATCCGGCCGCTACGACGCCTTCAAGATCGGCAGCAACACCGTCGACAAGTCCACCTACAGCATCGGCATCGAGTTCCGCCCGATCGAGAGCCTGCTGTTCCGTGGCAAGTACGGGACGGCCTTCCGCGCGCCGACCCTGTCCGATGCCTTCCAGGGCCGCAGTGGCTACTATGCCAACGGCTCCACCGACTACTACCGTTGCGGCCAGTTGGGGTATGCCCCGAGCAACACCGCTGGCTGCCCGTATGACAGCGTATCGGTGTTCGGTACGCGTTCGGGCAACCCGGACCTGGAGCCTATCACCGCCGACGTGTGGAACGCGGGCGTGGTGTGGGCTCCGATCAATAACCTCTCGCTGTCGGTTGACTACTACAACTGGAAAATCAAGAACGAGGTCGACACCCTCAGTTCGGACCAGTTGCTGCTGGCCGAGTACTACTGCCGTAACGACCAGGCCAACAACACCTCTGCAAGCTGCCAGAACGTCAACGACTGGATCACCCGTGATGCATCCGGCGTGCTGGACGAGATCTACACCCCGAAGATGAATGTTGCGCGCCAGAACCTGGAAGCTTTGACCGCCAGCTTCAAGTACGTGCACGACATGGGTCGCTTCGGTTCGTTGCAGTTCTCGGGCAACTACACCGACATGCTCAAGCGCGAGCTGCAGCCGCAGCCGGGCGATGAGTTCCTGGACCTGCTGCGTGACCCCTACGCGATGTGGGTGTACGACTCTTACGCAAAGGTGCGCGCGGACGGCTCGATCGGCTGGGCCAAGGACAAGTGGACCACTACCCTGTATGCCAACTACATCGGCAAGACGCCGAACTACATGGCATACCTGGGCAATGGCTACGACTATGTGCACAGCTCCGGCTACAAGGCGGGCAAGTGGGGCTCCTACACCACCTACAACCTGAGCGTGAACTATCGCGCGCTGGACAACCTGACCCTGTCGCTGATGGTCAACAACGTCTTCAACAGGATGCCGGACAACCAGCGCTTCAGCTTCGCCGGCACCAGTGGCCAGCCGTACAACAATTACCTGTACAACGCCTACGGGCGAGCCATCTACGTGCAGGCCAAGTACGAGTTCGGTGGCCGCTGATCCGCTGACGCCACTTGTGCTGCAGAAGGCCCCGCTCCAGCGGGGCCTTCTGCTTTGGAACGCAACCAGGGCCGGCCAGAGTTGTAGATTTCACGCCAAGTTGACGAACCGGGCGCCCTCGTTCATCTTCAGGTCATCTTCCAGTCAAACTGCCAAGGATGCCCTGTACATGAAAGCCACACACCTCTTCGCCCATGTGGGCGCTGCTGCTACGCTGCTGGGCCTGGCCGTGGGCCAGGCGCTGGCTACACCGCTGCCGGTCGACGACTTCGCCAAGATTCCCGCCATCCAATCGGTCACCATGAGCCCCGATGGCAAACAGCTGGTTGCGATCATCGCTGCCCCGGGAAGCAACAACGGTGACACCGCGCTCGCCAACTGGAACCTGGACAATCTCGGCGCAGGCCCGGTGGCCATCACGCCCTCCGGCGACCGCATGAAGTTCATCGCCGCCAGCGCATTGAAGGCCGGCCGCAGCCTTGTCATCGGCCGCCAGGAACTTACCGCGCAGCTGGCCGGTTGTGGAGAAGGCAACTCGGTGGGAAACACCAAGACTTTCCTATCGAAGGCTTACCTGACCGACACTTCCCAGACCAAGTTCGACGAAGCATTCGCCGACAATTCACGCAAGCTTGGCATCAGCGAACAGACACAACGCTGCCTGGAACTGGCGGGAACTGCATCACTGGTTCACTCGCTCCCAATGGACCCTGACAAGGTCATCATTTCACAGATCAATCAGTCAACGTTCTCGGCAGGCTACTACCTGTTCAATCTCAAGACCGGACAGACCGAGCTGCTCTTCCGTGGCGACGCGCGCTCGACGCCCGGGTTGTTCCATCCCCGCAGCGGCGAACTCCTGACAAGGACCCAGATCGAACCGGCCGGGTCGAGCGAGTACGAACAGCAGATCCTGATCAAGGACAAGGCAAGCGGAAAGTTCGAGAAGCACGATGCGCTGACAACCAAGCTCAGCGAACGCTACACGATGGACGTGGCCGGCATCGATGACCAGACCGGCAAGCTCTACATCCTCACCGACAGATTTTCCGAGCAGGTGCAGGCCCGCCTGTACGACCCAGCAACCCGGACCTTCGACAAGGAGCCGCTGGCCGCCCACCCGCAGTATCCGATCAGCGGCCTCATCCTCGGCAGCAAACCCAGCAACTTCAATCAGGTTCTGGGCTTCTATGTGGATGGGCCGCGGCGCGAAGCGATCTATGTCGACCCGCAGATGAAGGCCCTCTTCGACGGCCTCAAACAGGCCTATCCGGGGAAGTACGTCGCCATCACCGGCTACAACGACGATCTCTCCCGCGTGCTCTTTACCACCAACAGTGCCGACACGCCGACGACCTATCACATACTCAGCGACCGCAAACAGGTGACCACCCTGGGCAGTGAGCGACCCTGGATCGATGGCAGGCAGATCGGCCAGCAACGCTGGGTCACCTATACCGCCCGCGACGGACGAAAGATTCCCGCCATCCTTGATCTGCCCGCGGGCTGGAAGGAAGGGGGAGAACCACTTCCAGCGCTCGTGCACCCGCACGGTGGCCCATGGGCTCGTGACTATGCCGGCTGGGATGCATCTGGCTGGGTGCCTTACTTCACCTCGCGTGGCTACGCTGTC
The DNA here is from genome assembly GCF_059370035.1 of Stenotrophomonas sp. YJH_SMC_37. Lineage (NCBI taxonomy): Bacteria > Pseudomonadati > Pseudomonadota > Gammaproteobacteria > Lysobacterales > Lysobacteraceae > Stenotrophomonas > Stenotrophomonas sp. YJH_SMC_37. The sequence continues at coordinate 120,469 of NZ_JCAFTG010000002.1, read as the reverse complement.
ATCCGCCCCCAGTATCGAGGCTCAACCGGCTTTGGACGCGACCACTGGCTCGCGGGTGACAGGCAGTGGGGGCTGACCATGCAGGACGACAATGACGATGCGGCTGCGTGGCTGGTGCAGCAGGGCATCGCCGCAAAGGACCGCCTGGCCATCTTCGGGTACTCCTATGGCGGCTTCGCAGCCGCTGCAGCCACGGTCCGCAGCCCCTCGCCTTTCCAGTGTGCCATTGCCGGAGCGCCCGTCACCGATCTCGGCAGAGTCGGCATGTCATGGAGCGAGAACCGCCTGCAGCGCATCCTGCAGGGGCAGACCGTCAAGGGAATGGACCCGATACAGAACACGGCCAAGGCGACCATCCCGGTACTGCTTTACGTCGGAGATCGTGACGTACGCACTCCGGCGTTCCACGCCCGATCGTTCTACAACGCAGTTCAAGGCAAGGTTCCGGCGAAGTTCGAGTTGATCGCCGACATGCCGCACAGCATGCCGTGGTACCCGAGCCACTACCGGGCCACGCTGCCGCTGATGGCCGACTTCCTGGCCAAGGACTGCGGCCCAGGCGGCCTGTAGGCCGCCCAGGGAGGCACCCTGCCGTCGTCCACGCAGCTGGGGAGCTCTGCAGCTCCCCAGCGGTACATGAATACGCCGTTAGCAAAAGCGCGTTACATACGGGGAATGTTCATGTTGCATTTACTTTACGCCGTACATACACTCCGTTAACCGAAGCATAACAAGTGGGGATCCGACACAATGCGCAAGACCAACCGCCTTATTACGCCCAGCCGCCTGCCGCTCGCCCTGGCAGTGATTGCCTGCCTGCAGGCAGCCCCGGTGCTGGCCCAGGAATCCACCCGCGAGGAAGCAGCGGCGTCAAGTGCTTCGACGTCTGACAAGAAGGCCACTGATCTTGACAAGGTTACGGTCACCGGCTCCCTGATCCGTCGCGCGGACTATGAAACCACCTCGCCGGTGTTCACCATCGACACCGAGCGCAATGCCGCCCAGGGCCAGACCAGCGTCAGTGAATTCCTGCAGAAGTCGGCGATCGGCGCCGCCGAAACGCAGATCACCAATCAGTTCGGCGGCTTCACCACCAATGGTGGTACCGGCGTACAGACGTTCTCGCTACGCGGCCTGGGTGCCAATCGCACGCTTATCCTGCTTGATGGCCAGCGTCCGGGCCCGGCCGGTACCCGCGGCGCGGTCGGCGCGTTCGACCTGAACGTGCTGCCCACCGCCGTCCTGCAGCGTGCCGAGATCGTGAAGGACGGTTCGTCCTCCATCTATGGCTCCGATGCCGTCGCCGGCGTGGTCAATCTGATCACCAAGAAGAACTTCGACCGTCCCGAGCTGACCGTCAGCGGTCGCGTTCCGACCGAAGGCGGCGGTGAAGTATTCTCGGCGTCGCTGGCCAACGGCTGGAACTTCGACAATGGCAGCATCGTCGCTGCCGTGGAATGGTACCGCCAGAACGAACTGACCCGCGGTGACCGCGATTTCTTCAAGTGCGCCGAAGATATCGTCTGGGACGACAAGGGCAACCGCATCGACCGCGTCGACCGCTCCATCCTGGCCGGCACCAACCTGGCCAACTGCCAGAACATGCTGCACAACGTCATCGACGTCGGTTCCGTCCGTTACGTGCCGAGCACCGATGGCAGCACGGTTGGCCCGTTCCCGGGCTATCGTCCGCGCGCCAACCAGACCTATGCCAACGGCAACCCCGTGGCGACGTATCAGGAGCCGTACAACTTCCAGGCTTACGGCCAAGCCCAGATCATCAACCGCCAAGAGCGCAAGACGGTCTACTTTGCCACTGACTTCGGCTTTGATTCGTTCAACTGGAAGACCCAGTTCCTCTACAACAACCGCACCACGGACAACTTCTCGTGGCGCCAGTTCTTCCCGACAGTGCTGATCCCCGGCACCACCACCCGCGCTCAGCCGGTGCTGCCGTTCAAGTCTGCTTCCGAGACCGAAGTTGATTACTACTACTTCGCCAACAAGTTCGATGGCGGCTTCGGCAGCAGCACCTGGGGCTGGGAAGTCAATGCCAACTACAGCCACTCCAGTGGCAAGTACAGCAACCTTGGCATCCGCAACTCGATCAGCGGCGACATCGGCCGTCCGGGTACCGGCACTGCAGCTGCGAACTACTTCGACCCGGGCTATCTGAATGGCTCGAAGGTCGACGAGCTGGTCTCGATCCTCGGCGTCTGGGCCAAGGGCAAGACCACCTACGATCAGACCACGGTCAACGCCGTGTTCAGCGGTGAGCTGTTCGATCTTCCGGCCGGTGCCGTGGCTTCCGCAGTCGGTGTGGAGTACCGCAACTACAAGATCGACGACCAGCCGGGTGCCGATTTTGCCGACATCTGGGGTTCGACCACCGCCGGTCGCACCAAGGGCGACGAGAAGGTGAAGGAAGCGTTCGTCGAACTGGATGTGCCGGTCTTCAAGGGAGTTCCGGGCATCGAGTCGCTGTCGCTGAACGGCTCGGCCCGCGTCTTCAAGTACGACACGGTGTCCGGTTCGGACAAGGTGTGGAAGTTCGGTGTCAACTGGCAGATCATCCCGTCGCTGCGCCTGCGCGGCACCATCGGTACCTCCTACCGTGCACCGGGCCTGTATGAGCTGTACCTTGGCAATCAGACCGGCTTCCAGGCGCAGACCGCGATCGATCCCTGCATCCGCTGGGCTGAAGGCAACAACAGCAACGCTGCTGCCAACTGCGCCGCTGCCGGTATCCCGGGCGACTACACCGCCGCAGGCAACAGCAGCGCCACCGTCTTCACTCGTGGCGGCGCTGGCGGCGACCTGAAGCCGGAGACCTCGCGTGCACGCAGCATCGGCCTGGTGTTCACCCCGGAATTTGCTGACCTGAGCGTTGCGATCGACTACTTCGACTACGAAGTCAGCGACCAGATCACCGCGCTGAGTGCAGCGTCCATCCTGGAAGGCTGCTACGAGTCGACCACCTATCCGAACCGCTACTGCGACCTGATGCGTCGTAATCCGAATTCGGGTACCAACGCGAACATGATCACCGAGGTGTATGCGCAGTACCTGAACATCAACCGCCAGCGCACCCGCGGCTGGGATCTGACCCTGAACTGGGAACACGAGTTCAGCTTCGGCAAGTTCTCGCTGGACTCGCAGGTCACCTACACGGTTGAAGACACCGCCGAGCTGTTCGACAGCGCAGCGGCCAGCGGCCTGTCCTCGTCGGACCAGCTGGGTGATTTCGGTCGCCCGGACCTGGTCGGCAACCTGGGCCTGAGCCTGGAGCGTGGCGACTGGACCTACAACTGGATGACCCAGTACATCGCGTCGACCAAGGACCCGGACCTGCTGGAGACGTTCACCTATCAGGGCCGTCCGAATTCCTACCGCGACATCACCGCTGGCAGCCGCTGGTATCACACCGCCTCGGTGAGCTACGAGCAGGCCGATTGGCAGATTCTGGTGGGCGTCTCCAACGTGTTCGATGCCAAGCCGCCGCTGATCTCCAGCAGCGTCTACTCTTCGCGCTACGGCAACACCCACCCGTTCGCCACCCAGTACGACTACTACGGTCGCACCCCGTTCGTGCGCCTGAAGTACAAGTTCTGATCCACCGCTGACCGCAACACCCGACAGACCCGGCTTTTGCCGGGTCTGTCTTTTCCGGGCCACCAAGCGGCCCCCTTGCACCCGGCCATGACCTTCGACACCCTTGCAGGTCTGGCCGGCGGCGTATCGTTCGGCCCACGGCCGTCCCACGGCCTTTCCCTGACTCACTCGGCCTGGAGGCCATCAAAGTGACCCGTACTCCCAAGATCGTGCTGCTGACCCTGGCCGTTTCGGCCGCGCTGGTCGGCTGCGGCAAGACTGAAACCCCGGCCAAGGACGCCACCGCCTCCACGCCGGCCGCGGCCGAAGCCACCAACTACACGCTGGACGAAAGCAAGCTGCCGGCCTACAACGCTTTCCAGCCCAGCGATCTGGATACCACCAAGGACGCCTGCGGCGCCTTCGGCGACTATGTGAACAGCAAGTGGCTGGCCGCCAATGAAATTCCGGGCGACCGCACCAGCTGGGGTGCGTTCACCATCCTCGACGAGCGCTCGGTGGCCGTGCAGCACCAGCTGGCCGAACAGGTGGCGCAGGTCAAGAATCCGAACCACATCGAGAAAATCGTCGGCGACCTGTGGGCCACCGGCATGGACGAGGCCAAGATCAATGCCCAGGGCATCGAGCCGCTGAAGGCCGACCTGGCCGCCATCGACGGCCTGCAGGACAAGGCGGCCATCGCCGATTACCTGCGCACCAGCGCGGCCAGGGGCGACAACGTCCTGTTCGGCTTCGGTGCCGAAGCCGACTTCAAGAACTCGGCCGTGAACATGGCCTACGCCAGCCAGGGCGGCCTGGGCCTGCCGGACAGCACCTATTACACCGACGCCAAGAATGCCGACAAGCTGAAGGCCTACCAGGCGCACGTCGCCAAGGTGCTGGAGCTGTCCGGTGTCGCCGCTGCCGACGCCGCCAAGCAGGCCGAGGACGTGGTCAAGTTCGAGACCCGCCTGGCCAAGGCCTCCAAGTCGCGCGTGGAGCTGTCGCGCAACGTCGAGCTGTACTACAACCCGGTCACCCTGGCCGATGCCGACAAGCTGACCCCGAACTTCAGCTGGACCGAGTTCTTCAAATCGCAGGGCGTGGCCGCGCCGGAGAAGTTCTCGCTGGCCATGCCGGCCTTCCATGAGGAAGTGAGCAAGGCGCTGGGCGATACCGACCCGTCGGTGTGGCGCGCCTACCTGCGCTTCCACACCGTGGACAGCGCCTCGCCGTACCTGGCCGATGCCTTCGTGCAGGAAAACTACGAGTTCTACGGCAAGACCCTCAACGGCCAGAAGGAACAGAAGCCGCGCTGGAAGCGCGTGCTGGGCACCATCGAAAACGATGCGGGTGAAGCCTTCGGCCAGCTGTACGTGAAGGTTGCCTTCTCGCCGGAAGCCAAGGCGAAGATGGAAGAACTGGTGAAGAACCTGGCCGCCGCGCTGAAGGAGCGCATCCAGGGCTTGAGCTGGATGAGCGAGGAGACCAAGGCCAAGGCCATCGCCAAGTGGGAAACCTTCACCCCGAAGATCGGCTACCCGGACAAGTGGCGTGACTGGTCGGGCCTGCAGACCCAGCGCGACAGCTTCCTGGGCAACGTGCGCGCGGCCAACGAGTTCAACTACAAGTTCAACCTGTCCAAGATCGGCAAGCCGGTGGACAAGACCGAGTGGGGCATGACCCCGCAGACGGTCAATGCCTACTACAACCCGCTGCAGAACGAGATCGTGTTCCCGGCCGCCATCCTGCAGCCGCCGTTCTTCGACCCGAAGGCCGACGACGCATTGAACTACGGCGGCATCGGCGCGGTGATCGGCCACGAAATGACCCATGGTTACGACGACCAGGGCGCGCGCTTCGGGCCGACCGGCAACATGGAAGACTGGTGGACCGCCGCTGACAAGAAGAACTTCGAAGGCCTGACCGGCAAGCTGGTCAAGCAGTTCGACCAGTACAAGGTCGACGGCCAGGCGGTGAACGGCCACCTGACCCTGGGTGAGAACATCGCCGACCTGGGCGGCCTTGCTACCGCCTACGATGCCCTGCAGAAGGCCAGCGCCGGCAAGGAAGACCCGAAGGTGGACGGCTTCACCCGCGACCAGCGCTTCTTCTTCAACTGGGCCACCGTGTGGCGCACCAAGTACACCCCGGAGAACGCCAAGGTCCGCCTGGCGACCGACCCGCACGCCCCGGCACAGTTCCGCGCCATGGGTGCACCGTCGAACCTGCCGACCTTCGCGGCCGCGTTCCAGTGCAAGGCCGGTTCGCCGATGGCCCGCACCGGCGAGCAGCAGGTGGTGATCTGGTAAGTCCTGGCTGACGCTGTTGCAGACCTGCAAAGGCCCGGGAATTCCCGGGCCTTTGTTTTTCCGGGGTGTCTTTCATCCACGCATGGCGTGGATCTACTGATCCCGGCGCTCCCCGGTAGCTGCCGACCTTGGTCGGCGAATGCACCGCGACGCGTGCATCCCGCGCCCATGCCTGGCTTGCTATAGTGCGCGCGCCCTCAATCCATCACGGATTCGTTCCACATGCCCAACTTCCGTCCGCTTGCCATCGCCCTGGGCATCTGCCTGGCGACCCTGGTCCCGACTCACGATGCGTTCGCCGCCAAGAAGAAGGCCGCACGCGCTCCGGCCGTCAGCGCCCAGTGCAGCGACTTCTACGACGCCACCAATGCAGGCTGGCTGAAGGCCAACCCGGTGCCGCAGACCGGCGCCGTCACCGCGCTGGGACAGCTGGTTGACCGCAGCCGCCAGCAGCAGCGTGAACTGCTCGACGCCGCGATGAAGTCGCCGCAGGGCAATGTGCAGAAGCTGCTGGGCGACTTCTGGGCCAGTGGCCTGGACGAAGCCGCCGTGGAAGCAGACGGCTCCAATCCGATTGCGCCGCTGCTGACCCGCATCAACGCCATCAAGAAGGCCAAGGATGTGCCGGCCTCGATCGCCGCGCTGCACCAGGTCGGCATCCCGGTGGCCTTCAACTTCGGCCCGGACGTCGACCTGAAGGCGCTGGATCGTCACATCGGCTACTTCATGCAGGGCGGCATGGGCCTGCCGGATCCGGCGTTCTATACCCGCACCGACGCCGACACCGTGGCGCTGATGGGCCGCTACCGCAACTACGTCAAGCAGATCCTGGCGCTGACCGGTACCCCGGCCGCCAAGCTGGATGCCGAGTCGCAGGCGGTGATCGCGCTGGAAACCGAACTGGCACGCAATGCGCAGTCGCTGGCCGGCATCAACAACCCGTTCAACAACTACGCGCCCATCTCCACCAAGGAGCTCAACAGCCGCTACCGCAACCTGCAGCTGGATGCCTTCCTGAAGGCACAGGGCGTGGACGATGACCTGGTCTCGCTGGCCGACCCGGGCCTGTTCAAGCAGCTCGATGGCATGGTCACCAAGCTCAAGCCGGAGCAGTGGAAGGCGTACCTGCGCTGGCGCGTGGGCGACTCGATGGCGCCGTACCTGTCCAAGGCCTACCGCGACGCCGAGTTCGAATTCCGTGGCCGTGTGCTGCGTGGCCAGACCCTGCCGCCGCAGCGCTGGGAATCCGTGCTGGATGCAATCAATGTGGCCGCCGGCCCGATGGTCGGCCGCGAGTACGCCGCCCGCTACCTGTCGGCCGAAGATCGTCGCCAGGCCGCATGGATCGTCGACAAGGTGCGCGAAGTACAGATCGAGGCGGTAAAGAACAGCAGCTGGATGAGTGCCGAAGCCAAGACCGAAGCGCAGGCCAAGCTGGCTGCGCTGAAGATCGAGATCGGCACTCCACTGCGCGACCTGGACTACAGCGTGCAGCCGATGGGCCGCGGCTCGTTCGGTGGCAATATGCTGATCGCGTCGACCTGGCGCCATCGCGAGGAAATGAAGCGCATCGGCAAGGGCAACGCCGACCGTCGCTGGGACGTGCTGCCGCAGCAGCCGTCGCTGGCCTATGACCTGGCGCAGAACCGCCTGATCGTCACCGCCGCGATCCTGCAGGGCCCGGTGTTCAACGCCAAGGCCGACGCCGCCGACAAGTTCGGCAGCTTCGGTGGTCTGGTCGGCCATGAACTGACCCGTGCGATCGATGCCAAGGGCGCGCTGGTCGATGCCAAGGGTGAGCTGCGCAGCTGGTGGACTCCGGCCGACAAGACCGCCTGGACCCTGCTCGGCAATCGCGTGGCAGCGCAGTACAGCGCCTACGACTTCCCGGGCGTGAAGGGTGCCAAGGTCAACGGCACGCTCACCCAGGAAGAGAACCTGGCCGACATCGCCGGCCTGGAACTGGCCTGGGCCGCATACACCGCGCAGGAGCCGAAGGCCAAGCCGGCACAGCAGCAGGGCTTCTTCCGCGCCTGGTCGACGTTGTGGGCGCAGCAGCTGTCGCCGAACGAGGCCGCGCGCCGCCTGACCGCCGACATCCGCGCGCCGGGCCTGTGGCGCAGCAACGGCACGCTGGCGAACCTGCCGGCGTTCGGTGCTACCTTCAGTTGCAAGGCCGGGCAGCCGATGCAGCGCAGCGAAGCCGACCAGATCAAGGTCTGGCGCTGAGGTCTGATGGTTTGTTATTGATGAAAGGGCGCCTCCGGCGCCCTTTCTTTTGCGGAAACGGAGGGAAAAAGGCCCTGACGGATCAGGGCCAAACCAACCCTTGCGGCGAGAGAGAACCGCTGTTCGCGCAGGTCAGAAGTCGTATGAGGCGCTCAGGCGCACTGTCCGCGGTGGTGTGAAGTAGCTGCCCATACCGTAGATGTTGGAGACCGTGTCGGGTCCGGTCTGGTACTTGGCAGTGGACTGCAGCTGGCGCCGCTGGTTGAGCACGTTGAAGATGTTCAGTCCCAGGCCAAGCCGGTTGTCAGCAAACCCGGGGCGATACATCACGCCCATGTCCAGCTGCGCCGTCCACGGCTGCCGGCCCGCGTCGCCGGGACGCGAAGGCTTGCCATTGCAGTAGTGGTAGGCCGAGCCGTAGCCATTGAGTGGATCGGTCTGATCACTGCCGTAGTAGCCCAGACAGCTTTTCGGCATGCCCGACATCACCCGAACCGTGGCAGAGGCTGTCCATTCGTCATCGATCTGGTAGGCACCGAACGCCTTGAACTGGTGCCGGCGATCATTGGCGAGGTAGCCGCCGGCGTACTCCATCAACGCCGCCGCATCCCAGTCTTGGGTCTTGGACACATCGCTCTGGCCGATATCCGATCTCACCTGCCCTTCGGTGTTGCCGAAGCTACGCGACCAGGTGTAGTCCAGGCGGCCGGACCAGCCGTCGGACATCGGACGTTCGATGAACAGATCCAGTGCCACGTACTGGCGCTTCGCCTTCTTGCCGTCGTAGCCCCAGTCTGTCGAACTCATGCTGACCGGCGTGTAGCCGGAGCCATCACGGTGCCGTAGCTGGAAAGTGTTGGTGGCACCCGGATTGAAGATCACGCAACCGGGCAGATCGAAAGTGTCGGCATCCAGACCCATGCCTGCAAGTCTGTCGACGAAGCGGTCTGAATCGCAGGTATCGTCAATGGCCGACTGCAGCTTGCGGTAGGTGACCTTGGCACCGCTGTTCCAACGGCTGCCCAGGGTTTTCTCGAAGCCCAGGATCAGCTCGTCCTGGTACTGCGACTTCAGGTCGGTCGGCGCGACGGCCAGCGGATCGGGCGCCTGCCCGTACTCGCCGTTGGCCGACACCGGACCCGGCCCCAGTGGTGTGAGGCCGGTCGGGTTGCCGTTGGCGTCGATGCCGGTATAGGCGAAGTATTCGCGCGTGTAGGTCGATGCGGAGGCGCCGCGGATAGCCACGCTGTTGGGCAGCGCCAGGTAGTAGCGGCCCAGGTTGGCAAACAGCTTCAACGAAGCATCGCCGAATACATCCCAGCTGGCGCCCAGGCGTGGCGCCCACTGGTCGCCGCTCTCCACGTAGGCGCGGCCGTCGCTGTTGAAGTTGGTGAAGCGGTCGTTGCGAAGGCCAAGCGTCAGCAGCCAATCGGGTGTCAGCTGCCAGCGGTCTTCCAGGTAGTAGGCCCGCTGCTTCACCGACATGCTGGTGGTAGTGGAGAAAATGTACTTCTGCACGAAATAGCCCTCGCCCCCCGGCGGGGCGATGCCGAAGCCCGGGCTGGGCGATGCGCCCGGATTGCCACGCGAATAGATCCAGGCATGACCGGGGCCTGTCATGGACTGCCCTTCGTTGTTGGCCCGGTAGGTCATGTTGTCGACGCCGGCAGTCAACTCGTGGTTGCCGATGCGGTATTGCAGGTCCATGCGCAGCCCGTGGGTCGTGCTGCCCGCATCAGGTGCCTTGCTGTAGAGATCGGGCTGATCGTTGCGGATCGGCGTGCCACCGTTCAACGAGGGATCCTGGTTGCCGGCACCACTGATATAGGGGTTGCCCGAGTCCAGCGGATTGAATTCAAGGTTGCTGGTACGCGCGCGCCCCCACACGGCACTGAAAGTCAATGCATCGTTGAGGTAACCGGTGTACTTGAAGATATCGACGTCGGTACTGGACTTGACCAGGTTGGGGAACGTACCGGTGCGATCCCCCTCGGACAGTGTCTTGTAGTCGAACTCCCGGTAGTAGCCAGCGGTACGATCTGTGTCCTGGAAGCGGGTGTACTCCAGCGTATTGCCGTCGTTGATGTTCCAATCGATCTTGCCGTAGAACTTCGGCGTGTCAACGCGGTAGTGGTTGCGCACCTGCTGCGCGGCGGCTTCGTTGGCGGTTGCAACGCCTTCGCGACGGTTCGATTCGGCAGCAAGGTGGATGAACAGCCTGTCTTCGATCAACGGGCCACTGGCATAGCCGCTGTAGGTCGTCGTGGTTGCCTTGTCACCGCGCCGGTAGCGGTACAACGTGCCCGGCTTGGACGGATTCTCGAAGGCATATCCTTCAGGAAGGGTCATGTCCGGGTAGTTCACCGATGCCGGAGACTCGGCCAGCCCGGCCGGCGACCAGGTGACCTGCGCACCGAACCGCCACGCGTTGGTGCCACGCTTGCCTACCTGATTGATGACACCACCGGTGGAACGGCCATACGCCGCGCCGTAGCCGCCGGTGAAAGTTTCCTGCTGGTCGATGGAGCCGTACGGCAGGCTGATGCCGCCCAGATAGTTGAGCGGGTTGGTGACGTTGAAGCCGTTGAGGTAGTACGCATTCTCGGTGACGCTGGCGCCGCCAAACGACAGCACCGAGCGCGAGCCATTGCTGAAGGAGCCACTACCAGCGACCACGCCCGGCGCCAGCAGCGCGATGGATTCAGCGCTTCGCCCCAGCGGCAACACATCCAGCTGCTCGGAGGTGATGACCGACTTAGAGACGGTGTGGGTCACATCGATCTTCGGCATGTGGGCGACCGTGACATTGACCGCATCAAGCGTGGTCGCCGGGCCTTGTGCGGCGAAGCTCACTTCGGTACCGCTGCCCACGCGCAGCTGCACATCATCGCGCTGTTCGATGATGCGCCCGTCGCGCTGCAGGCTGATGCTGTAGCGCCCCACCGGCAACGCACCGAAGCTGTAGCGCCCCTGGGCGTCGATGACTGCCCTGCGCTTGAGGCCACTGTCGCTCTGCGCAACGACGGTCGCGCCTCCGGAGCCGCTAGCATTGCCGTACAGCGTGCCGGTCGTGCTCTGCGCGGCAACGCTGCCAACGATGGAAAACAATATTGCCGAAAGTGCGCTGCGCTTTAGCACGCGATGTATGGATGCAACTGCCATGAATTCCTCTCCGTTGATGGAACTACCGGGGAGTTATAGGCACGGGTCTGCCGCGCAAGGCAGTGCTGCAACCGGCGATGAATCGGGTGGAATACGCCACGATGCAAGCCTCGACGCGGCCCATGGTTCAATCCATGCACTTGAAAAGCCTGGATATTCAGTGGACCAAGCAACGACAGGTACGGATGCACGACGCACGCCACGACAGACAACATACGTCACGCCAGAGTGCTGACGCACAACATGCAGCGTCCAAAGCGACAGCATGTCGTTCCGATTCCGACACACCCACTGCAGACATGCTCGCCTGCGTCACCCGTCACGCAGGCTGCAGCGTGCCCCGGTAAGGCACGATGCACCTGACCAGCGGCGCGCCGATTTTCTACATCGAACACGAACTGCCCGTCCACGTCGTACTCGAAGCTGATGTCGCCAGGCAGCAGTGCGCGTGGCAGCGCGATGCCCAGCAGCGGCCAGCATCGTGGCATCAACTGCAGGCGCCCCCACCCACCACCAGCGCAAGGCCGACCGAGACCGCGCCGAAACGCTCGACCAGCGGCGCGTCACCACGACCACGGCCCTTGGTCTGCAGGGTCGGGCCGCTCGGCCTGCAGCGCCGGCGCCAGAGTACGCCAGGCCACCAACAGCTCCAGCTCCGGCAGGTCCGTCAGCAGGTGGATCAGCCGCCCACCAAGCACCCCAATCCATCCAGGATCAGGGGCTGCACGCTTCGTCCTTCGTGCTGCCGTTGACGGGAACTGCTTTCCCCTGCGCTGCAGCACGATGCCGCATTAACACCAGGCGTGCTATCGCTGCGCCTTCGTCCGCTGCGGAGCCCGACCATGGCACACAAGAACACCATCTGCGTGTGGTACGACAAGGAAGCGCTGGAGGCCGCCACCTTCTATGCCAACACCTTTCCCGACAGCGCGGTGACCGCTGTCCACCACGCCCCGGGCGACTACCCGGACGGCAAGGAGGGCAACATACTGACCGTTGAATTCACCGTCTGCGGTATTCCCTGCGTCGGCCTCAACGGCGGCACCGCGTTCAAGCACAGCGAAGCATTTTCTTTCCAGATCCAGACCGAGGACCAAGCCGAGACCGACCGCCTGTGGAACGCGATCGTCGGCAACGGTGGACAGGAGAGCCAGTGCGGTTGGTGCAAGGACCGATGGGGCGTTTCCTGGCAGATCAGCCCACGCATGCTGATCGAAGCGGTGACCAGCCAGGACAAGGCACTGGCCAAGCGCGCCTTCAACGCGATGATGCCGATGAAGAAGATCGACATCGCCACCATCGAAGCGGCAATCAAAAAAGGGGACGGAGGGGATTAAGTCGTTATTCCCCATTGTCTGTGACCCAATGCGAATTGCGACTTAATTCCCTCCGTCCCCTTTTCCCGAGGTGCTGATGTCCTGGGATGCGATCATCATCGGTGGTGGCCACAACGGCCTGGTCTGCGCGGCCTATCTGGCGAAGACCGGGAAGAAAGTGCTGGTCCTTGAACGGCGCGGTGTGCTCGGCGGCGCTGCGGTCACCGAGGAGTTCCATCCCGGCTTCCGCAACTCTGTGGCGTCGTACACGGTATCGCTGTTGCAACCGAAGGTGATCGACGACCTGCAACTGCATGCGCATGGGCTGCGCATTGTCGCGCGCCCGGTCAACAACTTCCTGCCATTGCCCGACGACCGCTACCTGTTGTCGGCACCTGGCCGCGCCCAGGCCGAAGTCGCGAAATTCTCCGAACGCGATGCGCAGGCGCTGCCAGCGTATGAAGCACGCCTGGGGATCTTCGCCGACGTACTGCGCGCATGGGCCCTGCGCGCGCCGCCGGACCTGGGTGTAGCAGGCGGTTGGCGTGCGCTGCCCGCGCTCTGGCAGATGGGCCGCCTCGGCCGCGAACTGGCAACGCTGGATGCTTCGCTACGCCAGGAACTGCTGGACCTGTTCACGCTGTCGGCGGCCGAGTACCTGGACCGCTGGTTCGAGAGCGAGCCGATCAAGGCCCTGTTCGGCTTTGATGGCATTGTCGGCAACTATGCAAGCCCGTATACACCGGGCAGCGCCTACGTACTGCTGCACCATGTGTTCGGCCAGTGCAATGGCGTGAAAGGTGCGTGGGGCCATGCGATCGGCGGGATGGGCGCAATCAGCCAGGCCATCGCCGCCGCTGCACGCGCGGCTGGCGCGGAACTGCACGTGGACGCCGGCGTGCGACGCGTACTGGTTGAACACGGCAGTGCCGTGGGAGTGGAACTGGCCAACGGTGAAATCCTGCGTGCACGCGCGGTGATCGCCAACGTCAACCCGAAGCTGTTGTACGAGCAGATGCTGGCCCCGGCACAGGTACCAGACGCGACCCGCGAACGCATGGCGAACTGGCGCTGCGGTTCCGGCACGTTCCGGATGAACGTGGCGCTGTCGCGGCTGCCGGACTTCCGCGCCCTGCCCGGGCCAGGCGATCACCTCAGCGCCGGCATCATCATGGCGCCCAGCCTGGAGTACATGGACCGCGCCTGGCTGGATGCGCGACGCGACGGCTGGTCGCGCGAACCGATTGTGGAGATGCTGATTCCCAGCACGCTGGACGCTTCGCTGGCGCCGCCCGGCCGGCATGTGGCCAGTCTGTTCTGCCAGCACGTGGCACCGGTGCTGTCCGATGGACGTCACTGGGATGATCACCGTGACACGGTGGCCGATCTGATGATCGCGACCGTCGACCGGTATGCACCGGGCTTCGCCGACAGCGTGCTTGGCCGACAGGTGCTGTCACCGCTGGATCTGGAGCGCACCTTCGGCTTGATCGGCGGCGACATCTTTCACGGAGCGCTCAGTGCCAACCAGTTGTTCTCGGCACGGCCGATGGTTGGCCAGGCTGGCTATCGCGGCGCCCTGCCCGGCCTGTATCTGTGCGGGTCGGGAACACATCCCGGGGGCGGCGTGACCGGTGCGCCGGGGCACAACGCGGCACAGGTAGTGCTGCAGGATCTCTAGAGCCGTGCCGACCAACGGTCGGCACCTACCGCGTCAGATGATCCTGGCCAAGGTGTGCCAACCGAGGTTGGCACCTACCCGCGTGAAGCGAGGCGCATCGCGCCTCACTTCACGCTGCGCAGATGGTTCGGGCGCTTCGGCGGGCCGGGCGGGCGACGCTTGTTGAACGGCGGCTGCCCGCGCCAGTAGCGGATCAGCAACCACCCGAACAGCATGCCGCCCAGGTGCGCGAAGTGGGCCACGCCTGGCTGCCAGCCGGTCATGCCCAGCACCAGTTCGCCCACACCGAACAGGATCACGAAGGTGCGTGCCTTCATCGGGATCGGCGGGAACAGCAGCATCACCCGCTGGTTCGGGAACAGCATGCCGTAGGCCAGCAGCAGGCCGAACACGCCGCCGGAGGCGCCCAGCACCGTGGCCGGATTCTCCAGCAGCGTTCCCACCAGCAGCTGGCAGACACCGGCACCGGCCACGCAGACCAGGTAGTACAGCAGGAAGCGCTTCTCGCCCCAGGTCTGCTCCAGTGGTGCGCCGAACATGAAGACCGCCAGCATGTTGAAGAACAGATGGCCGAAGCTGCCATGCAGGAAGCCATAGGTCAGCAGCTGCCAGGGCTGGAAGTTGCCGCCTGGCGAGAACGCATCGAAGCCCTGCTGCAGCGGTTGCAGCATGAACGGCTCGAAGGTCTGCATGCCGAGCAGGAACGGCTGCTGCAGCAGGAACAGGATCGCGTTGGCGATCAGCAGGGCCTTGGTGACGGTAGGCAGTCGCGGGAACATGGGAGCACCGGCATGGAACGGCCTCCATCATAGCCGCAGCACCGTGTGATGTTGGCGCGCCCCCGGGATGCCCTGTTCAGTCGCCAGCGATGCTCAGCCGGGCCCCCACACAGCAGCATCCAGCGCCGCCGCCGGATCGGCCGCCGGCATCCGCACCCGGCCGTTTTCCACCTGCACGCCCTCGGCACGCAAGCGCTGCGACTGCTCGCGCCAGCCGGCCGAGCCTTCTGCCATGGCGATGCGGCCATCCGAACGCAGCACGCGGTGCCAGGGCAGGCCCGGGTCGTCGTTCTGGCCCAGAATGCGCGCGGTCAGGCGTGCACGCCCGGGCAGGCCCGCGCGCATCGCCACCTGGCCGTAGCCCATCACCTGCCCCGCCGGGATCGCGCGGATCACCGCCAGGATGCGCGCACGCGCCTGCTCCGGGGTCAGCGTCGCAGGCGGGTCACCAGCAGAACGCCGATCAGCACCAGTACGGTGCCGGCGATCTGCGCCGGCCCCATCGGTTCGTCGAGCAGCCATAGGCTCATCACGATGGTGGAAACAGGGCCCAGCATACCGACCTGCGCGGCAAGCGAGGAACCCACGCGCTGCACCGCCAACATGATCGCCAGCACCGGCAGCACCGTACAGACAGTGGCATTGACCAGCGACAGCCACTGTACCGGCGCCGGTGCCTGCCACAGCAGTGGCAGCGGATGGGTCACCGCGAAATGCAGCAGCACCAGCACGCTGGCCACGCAGCTGGCATAGGCGGTCAGCCGCACTGCACCGATGCGCGCGACCACCTGCCCGCTGCCGAACAGGTACAGCGCGTAGCTGAGCGCACTGCCCAGCACCAGCAGGCTGCCGACGATGATCTGGCCGCCCTCGCGCTGCAGGTCGTGCCCGAAGGCCAGCAGCACGCCGAGGTAACTCAGCACCAGCGCGCCGATCTGCCAGCGTCCCGGCCGCTGGCGCGCCAGCAGCACGTTGATCAGCAGCACCAGGGTCGGGTTCAAGTACAGGATCAGCCGCTCCAGGGTCACACTGATGTACTGCAGGCCCTGGAAGTCGAGCAGGCTGGACAGGTAATAGCCGGTGAAGCCCAGCCACAGCACGCGGGCGCGATCAGCCCAGGACAGCGGCTCGGCCCGGCGCGCGGCCCACAGGGCCATCAGTACGAACAGCGGCAGCGCCATCAGCATGCGCAACGCGAGCAGCGTGGTGGCATCGACGCCATGGCGCAGGCCGAGCTTGACGATGATCGCCTTGCCCGACGCGGCAATGGCGCCGATCGCGGCGAGGCCGATGCCGCCCAGCGCAATGCGCGGGGAAGCAGTGGCGATGCGGGAAGCGGGAGTGGACATCAGGAGGACGGCGGGCCGCGCAGGGCGGCCCGGTAAGACGTGGGGACGCCCATTGTCGCATGGGGGCGCCCGCTGCCCTGTAGAGCCGAGCCCGCGCTCGGCTTCGCCAGGCCGGGGCGAAAGGCAGCCGAGCAGGGCTCGGCGCCACAACGGCCCGGCTCAGCGCATCAGCACCACTTCTTCGGCCGAGGTCGGGTGGATCGCCACAGTGTCGTCGAACTGGGCCTTGGTCGCGCCCATCTTCACCGCCACAGCAAAGCCCTGCAGGATCTCGTCGGCCGCTTCGCCCAGCAGGTGGATGCCCACCACGCGTTCTTCCGGGCCGGCACAGACCATCTTGAACAGGCTGCGCTGGGGGCCGTTGGCCAGCGCCTGCAGCATCGGGCGAAAGCGGCTGTGGTAGACGCTCACCTGGTCGAAACGCCGGCGCGCTTCCTCCTCGCTCATGCCCACCGCGCCCAGCGGCGGATGCGAGAACACCACGCTGGCCACGTTCTCGTAATCCATCTTCGACTGCGGGCGGCCCCCGAACAGCCGGTCCATCAGCCGCCGCGACGCGGCCACCGCCACCGGGGTCAGGCCGACCTTGCCGGCGATGTCGCCGACCGCATGCACGCTCGGCACACGGGTGGTCTGCCACTCGTCCACCTGCACCTGCTCGTGCTCGCCGATGTCGATGCCGAGCGCTTCCAGACCCAGGCCACGGCTGTTGCCGCGGCGGCCGGCAGCGAAGAACACCGCATCGAACACGCTGTCGAGCGGGCCATCATGGCCGAATGCACGTACGCGCTCACCATCGCGCTGCAGTTCGCGCAGGCGATAGCCGAAATGGATGCGCACGCCCTGCTGCTTCAGGTTCTCGGCCAGCTGATCGGTCAGCTCGTAGTCGAAGCGATCCAGCAGCCGCTGACCGCGCACCAGCAGGCTCACCCTGCTGCCCAGTGCCTGCAGCAGGCCAGCCAGCTCCACCGCGATGTAACCGCCACCGATGATCGCCACCTCGGCCGGTGCCGCGCGCAGATCGAAGAAATCATCGGAAACCAGGCCCAGTTCCGCGCCGGGAATGTCCGGGCGCAGCGGGTGCGCGCCGGTGGCGATCAGGATGTGTTCGGCGCTGTAGCGCACGCCATCGCTGCAGGCCACGGTGTGCGCATCGAGCAGATGGCCGCGCGCCGGAATGCGCACCACGCCGGTTTCGTCCAGGCGCTTGTGGTAGCTGGTATGGATATTGCTGATGTAGGCCTGGCGATGTATCACCAGTTCCTTCCACGACAGCGCCGGGCGCGCTTGGACATCGAAGCCCATCGCACTGGCCAGGCCGATGCGCTCATGCAGGTCAGCTGCCAGCCACATGGCCTTCTTCGGCACGCAACCGACGTTGACGCAGGTCCCACCCAGTTCGCCCGGCTCCAGCAGCGCCACGCGCTTGCCGTGCTGCGCGGCGCGGATCGCACCGGCCAGGCCGGCGGAGCCGCCGCCGAGGACGATCAGGTCGTAGTCATAGGGTGCAGTGCTCATCGGAATCGCTCGGGTCGGTAGGGGGCAGGGTCGATCACCGGCGTACGGACGCAGACGAGATCGGCGATCAGCTGGCCGTTGCCGGCGCTCATGCTGATGCCGAGCATGCCATGCCCAGCTGCAAGCCAGACGTGAGGATGCGCGCCCTGCATCGATCAGCCCTGCCCGGCTCCACGCCGCATCGGTGGCCACTGGCGGTAGGTCATTGCACGCCATAGCCATTCCACCGGACCAAAGCGGAAGCGCGCCAGCCACGCGTGCGAAACAGCCACCTGCGCTGCGAATACCAGCAGCGCGAACAGCAACTGCACGCTGCGCGGCATCCGCTCGAACCCGCCCAGGCCATAGTGGTAGAACAGCCAGGTACACAGCAACGACTGGGCCAGGTAGTGGGTCAATGCCATGCGCCCCACCGGCGCCAGCCATCCCAGCCGCGCGCGCCAACGCACGATCCACGCCAGGTAACCCAGGCACATCGGCAGCCCGCCGATCGTCACCAGTGCCATCGCTGCGGTCACCGGCAGGTCGTAGGCGCCCGGTGCCAGATACGGCTTCCAGGCAACGCCGAGCAGCGTGACCGCCAGGCCCAGCGGCAGCGCCACCCAACGCAACAGCACGTACAGCCGTGGGAAGCGCTCGGGTGATACCAGTGCACCGCTGCTGGCGAACCAGCTGCCGATCAGGAACATGCCCAGCACTTCCGGACCGGTAATCAGCAGCGCGCCCATCGACGATCCGAACTCGTGCAGGCGCTGCGCGGTGGCCTGCATCCAGCTGCCGTGCCCGTACACCAGGCGCTGCTGCGCGATGGCCTGCTGTGCTTCGGCAAGCATCTTCTGCATGTCTTCGGCCGAAGCCATCGACACCATCGCACCCACCAGCAACATCATCGCTACACCGCCGAGGTAGACGATCACGCCCATCCACGGCAGCCAGCTGCGCGGCGCCTCGCGGCAGGCCAGCAACGGCAACGAGACCAGTGCATACATCACCAGGATGTCGCCGGACCAGACCAGCAGTGCATGGCACAGGCCGATCAGCAGCAGGCCGGCGCTGCGGCGCAGGTAGAACGGGGTGAAGTCGCGCCCGGCCACCTCGGCGCGTTGCGCCATCACCGCAAAGCCGGCACCGAACAGCAGCGAGAACAGGGTGAAGAACTTGCCCTGCACGAACACATAGACGAAGGCGTCGGCCCAGTGATCGATGCCCCGCCAGTGCACGTCAATGCCGGTGAAGGCCAGGTCCAGCGGACCGCTGAAGGCCTCGATGTTCATCAGCAGGATGCCCAGCAGCGCGGCACCACGCAGCACGTCCAGCACGGCGATGCGTTCGCCGGAAGCCACCGGCTGCAGGGAAGGAGAGACAGCGTTCACGGGGCGTCCGTCAGGCAGGTCCGCCATTATGCCGCCGGCCCGCGCGCCATGGATGGCCGCGCCATGTTCCAGAAACGCAACGGCCCGCCGAAGCGGGCCGTCGCATCCATCACGATCGCGCTGCGATCAGTGCTGGTGACCACCGTCGCCGTGGACGTGGCCGTGGTCGAGCTCTTCCTTGCCGGCTTCGCGCACATCGACGATTTCCACGTCGAAGTGCAGGTCCTTGCCGGCCATCGGGTGGTTCAGGTCGACGTCCACGACGCTCATGCCGACCTTCTGCACGGTCACCGCACGCGGGCCGAAGTTGGTCTGCAGCACCACCTGCTGGCCCGGGGCCAGCTTGGTGTTGCCGAAGTGCTTCTTCGGCACGCGCTGGGACAGGCCCTCGCGGCGCTCGCCGTAGGCATCGGCCGCCTTGACGTCGACGCTGAAGGTCGCGCCGGCTTCCTTGTCCATCATGGCGTTTTCCAGGCCCGGGATGATGTTGCCATGGCCGATCAGGATCGCCAGCGGCTCGCCGCGGTCCTTGGACGATTCAATCGGCTCCTGGCCGACTTCGGAAACGGTGTAGTGGAAGCGGACAACGCGGTCTTTTTCGATCTTCATGCGCAACTCTGTCTGGATCTGCCGGAGGCAGGCGGGTTGGGGCGGGTTGTCGCCCGACGGGGACGCCGCCATCATGACGGCCATTCCAAGGTGGCGCATTATCCGGAGATCATGCACATCACGCCAGTTTCGTCCGGCCCGCGCCGGTTTCTCGCCCCGGCCCTGCTGCTGGCCCTGCCCGTGTTGATGACCGCCTGTGGCGGCGGCAAGGCCACCCGCCCGGCGCCGCCCCCGCCGACGGCGAACTGGCCCAAGACCGTGCCGGACAACCCCGAGGCCGCCAACTCGGTGCTGATGCGGGCCATCAGCCTGGTCGGCACGCCCTACCGCTATGGCGGCAACACCCCGGACTCGGGCTTCGACTGCAGCGGGCTGGTCGCCTATGTCTATCGCGAGATGCTGGACCTGCGGTTGCCGCGCACCTCGCGCGACCTGGCGGCGGTACAGGGCCCCAGGATCGATCCGCAACGCCTGGCCACCGGCGACCTGGTGTTCTTCGGCAGCCGCGGCAGCGTCACCCACGTGGGCATCTATGTAGGTGAAGGGCGTTTTGTGCACGCGCCGAGTACCGGCGGTACGGTTCGCCTGGACTCGCTCAGTGGCCCCTACTGGAAAGACCACTACACGGGCGCGAAACGTGTCCTTCGCTAAGCTGAACAGGCGATATGTCTAAAACTGTGACATACGTCACTATATAAATAACGATTTTATAACGGAATTTTTAACTTATCCGCGCTTTTACAGGGCATGATGCCCCATCGTTTTTTTCCTGTGACCGACGCGTGACGACTGACGACCTGAAAAGCGAAGGCCAGACTTCCGTATCTTCACGTAGTGCCCGCCCGCTGTTGCTTGGCCTGGCACTGTGCCTGACCAGCCTTCCGGCCTGGTCGCAGACTGCTCCAAACCGTTCCGATGTGACCCCGGCCCCGGTGGCCGAGAGCACCGCCCGACCGGCCGCCAAGGCCGAGGCTGCCGCTCCGCAGCGCAGCCGCGTCGATGCCGCCGCCAGTGCCACGCTGGCCGCCCTGCTGCCGCACCTGGCCGCCAACGACACCATTCCGCTGATGGATCGCTCGGCCGTGGTGGCCGGTGACCTCAGCCGCCTGCTCGCCAACTACGACACCAGCAGCGCCGCCAATGGCAGCGTCGTCGGCACCGCTGCCGACAACGGCAAGGTGCAGTCGCTGCTGCGCCGCGCGATGACCCTGCTGGGCACCCCGTACCGTTGGGGTGGCAGCAACCCGGACAGCGGTTTCGACTGCAGCGGCCTGGTCGGCTATGTGTTCCGTTCGGCGCTGGGCATCGAGTTGCCGCGCGTCTCGCGCGAGATGGCGCACGATGACAACGCCGAACTGATCAACGACCGCACCGCGCTGGCGGCGGGCGACCTGGTCTTCTTCGGCCGCAAGGGCCGCGTCGACCACGTCGGCATCTATGTCGGCGACGGCCGCTTCCTGCACGCCCCCAGCTCGGGCAAGGATGTGCGCGTGGACACCCTGCTCAGTGGCTACTGGGGCAACAAGTTCATGCAGGCCCGCCGGGTGGATCTCTGACCCGCTGGCGCTACAGCGCCGCCTGATGCGAGAAGCCGCTGCCCTGCAGCGGCTTTTTTGTTGGGCCCGTAATGGTGGGTGGCTGCCGACCTTGGTCGCCACCGGCTCCATCCATGCATGGTGTGGATCAAGCGGAGGCCGCCTTGGCCGACACCGCCTCGGCCATCCCCAAACAAAAGGCCCGCCGGTCAGGGCGGGCCTTTCAATTCAGCACACCACCTCAGGCGCGTGGTGGTGTCGGGTCGGGATCATCCACGCCCACGTTGCTGGACGGGTTGTCGTACACCGCCTGGTCAAGCAGCCCGGTCTCCTTGGCCACGATCACCGGTACCAGCATCTGGCCCGTCACGTTCGTCATCGTGCGCATCATGTCCAGGATGCGATCAATGGCATACAGGTAGCCGATGGTCTCCAGCGGCAGGTTGGCCGCACTCAGCACCACCGTGGCCATGATCACCGCAGTACCCGGCACGCCGGCGGTACCGAAGCTGCCCAGCACCGAGGCGATCAGCACCACCACGTACTGCTCCGGAGTCAGCGGCACACCGCTGTACTGCGCGATGAACACCGCGCACAGCGCCGGGTAGATCGCGCCGCAGCCGTCCATCTTGATGCTGGCGCCCAGCGGCACCGCAAACGAACCGTAATCCTTGTTCACGCCCAGGTTGTGGGTGATCGAACGCAGTGCCACCGGCATCGCCGCGAAGCTGGACGAGCTGACGAACGCAACCTGCATGCCCGGCGCCGCACCACGGAAGAACTTCAGCGGGTTCAGTCCATGCGCCAGCAGCAGTGCGCTGTAGACCACCACGATGTGCAGGGCGCAGGCCACGTACAGCGCCAGCACGAAATGCCCCAGCGGCAGCAGCTTCTCGAACCCGTAGCTGCCGACCAGACCGGCGATCAGGCCAAAGGTGCCGATCGGGGTGACTTCCAGCACGAAGCGGGTCACCTGGATCATGATGTCGCTCATCTGGCCGACCAGCTTGCGCGCCTCGGTCACCTTCTCGCCGAGCTTGACGATGGCGAAGCCGACCAGGCCGGCGAAGAAGATCACCGGCAGGATCGAGCCCCGGCCAGCCGCCAGCACGGTCTCACCGGCCGCGTTGACCTTGGTGCCGATACCGGACAGCGCGTAGAAGACATTGGCCGGCACCACGTCCAGCAGCACCTGCACCACGCTGGGGACCTCGCGCGGCACGTAGTTGCTGGCCATGGTCAGCTGCAGGCCACCGGCGCCGGGCTGCAGCACGGTACCCACGCCCAGGCCGACGCATACCGCCAACGCGGCGGTGATCACGAACCACAGGAAGGTGCGGCCACTGAGCGCGGCGACCGACTTCTGCCCGTGCAGCGATGAGATAGCGTTGATGACCGCGAAGAACACCAGCGGCACGGCGATCATCTTGATCAGGGTGACATACAGCTCACCCAGCGGGCCAAACCACGTTTCTGCGGCCGGGCCAAGCGCCCAGCCGGCCAGCGCACCGAGCACGAAGCCACCGACCACGCGCTGCCAGAATGGAATCCGCAGCCAGGCAGAGACCAGCTTCATAGGCAATCCAGAGGGAAGGAAGGGATGCTGGCACGATAGTCCAAAGCGGCCTGCGGAACGACCGCCGGGCCGGCAAATCAGTGTGTCATCGGCGTGCCTTGCTGGGGCGGGCATAATGAATGTCCCGTTACAGTTTGTGAGATCCCAGCGTCCATGCGCCGTTCCGTCTCCCTGTTGGCCGCCTGCGCCACCACCCTGCTGCTGGGCGCCTGCGCCAGCACCACCCCCGCCTCTGCCCCGGCTGGCCTGAAGGTCGCCGTCGATCCCGTCGCCCACCCGGCCGGCGAAACCCCGCAGTGGTGGTACCGCAGCGGCGCTGCCCAGGCCGCCGCCAACGGCGCGATGTCCGGCAAGGCCAAGAACGTCATCCTGTTCCTCGGCGACGGCATGAGCCTGACCACCGTGGCCGCCTCGCGCATCTACGAGGGCCAGCGCAAGGGTGGCTCCGGTGAAGAGAACCTGCTGTCCTGGGAGCGCTTCCCGGCCACGGCGTTCAGCAAGACCTACAACACCGATTCGCAGACCCCGGATTCGGCCGGCACCATGACCGCCATCACCACCGGTGTGAAGACCCACATGGGTGCGATCGGCGTCAGCGCCGGCAGCCGCACCGACTGTGCCGACAGCCTGTCCAAGGGCCTGCTGACCTGGCTTCAGCTGGCCGACAGCGCCGGCCTGGCCACCGGCGTGGTGTCCACCGCGCGCCTGACCCATGCCACCCCGGCCGCGACCTACGCGCACTCGCCCGAGCGCAACTGGGAAAACGATACCGACCTGACTGAAGCGGCGAAGGCGGCCGGCTGCAAGGACATCGCCCAGCAGCTGCTGTCGACTTCGCGCTACGGGCGCGGCCCGCTGGTCGCCCTCGGCGGCGGGCGCGGGGAATTCACCACCGTGGAAGAGCGCGACCCGGAGTACGACGACAAGGTCGGCCAGCGACTGGATGGGCGCAGCCTGGTGCAGGAATGGCAGCAGGCCCATCCGCACGGCGCCTACGTGTGGAACAGCAAGCAGCTGGCCGCCGCCAACGCACCGGCGATCCTCGGCCTGTTTGAACCGGACCACATGCGCTACGAGTACGAGCGCCCGCAGGATCCGGGCGGTGAGCCGAGCCTGGCCGAACTGACCGCAGCGGCGATCAAGAATCTGTCGAGGCACCCGGAAGGCTACGTGCTGATGATCGAAGGCGCACGCATCGACCACGCCAACCACAGCGGCAACGCCTACCGTGCACTGACCGAAACCGTGGCGCTGTCCGATGCGGTGCGCGTGGCCAGCGAGCTGACCTCGGCCGACGACACCCTGATCATCGTTACCGCCGACCACTCGCACACGCTGAACTTCGTCGGCTACCCGGCGCGCGGCAACCCGATCCTGGGCAAGGTGAAGGACAAGGGCGGCGAAGATGGCGCCGGCAAGCTGGACTACGCACTGGACGGCACCGGCCAGCCGTACACCACGCTGAGCTACGCCAATGGCCCGGGCCACACCGGCAGCAGCAACCAGCAGCCGGCCGGCCCGAAGCGCTATCCGCACAACCCGAGCAGCTTCGAACCGGCCGACGGCCGCCCGAACCTGCGCGAAGTCGACACCGAGCATCCGGACTACATGCAGGAAGCGCTGGTGCCGATGAAGTCCGAATCGCACGGTGGCGAGGACGTCGGCATCTGGGCACGCGGCCCGGGCAGCAAGGCGATCCGCGGCACGCTGGAACAGAACGCGATCTATCACATGATCGTGCAGGCCACCCCGGCCCTGCGCGAGCGCCTGTGCCAGGCCGGCACCTGCGATGACAAGGGCGTGCCGGTGCAGCTGCCGGCACCGACCGCATTCGAGCGCAAGGCCGAGGCCCGGTGATCGCACGTCAGGCCCGCCCTGATTCTGCCAGCGGCCGCTTCGCGCGGTCGCTGGCCCTGCTTGGCGTGCTGGTCAGCGCCACTGCAGCGGCACAGGCTCCGGCATGCAGGCTGCTGACCGACGAACACGGGTTGTGGCCACTGCCCAACTGCGAGGTGATCGATCACCGGCCGAAGATCAGTACCGAGACGTTGAAGGGCCTGAACTACGACGACCACGGCCTGGCAGTGGTGTACGCCGAGCAAGGTTTCCACTACGTCGACCGCAAGGGCCGCAGCCTGCCGGTGCTGACCTGGGACAACGGCCCGGAGACGCCGCAGGAAGGCCTGTTGCGCGGCCGCGTCGGCAACCGCGTCGGCTACTTCGACCTGACGTTCCGCCAGGTGGTGCCCGGCACCTACGATTTCGGGTGGCCGTTCCAGGATGGCGTGGCCGAGGTCTGCAATGGCTGCCGCCGCGGTACGCCGGATGCCGATGGCCACACTTCGATGGAGGGCGGAGAGTGGTTCCGCATCGACCGCGCGGGCCGTCGGGTGAAGTAGGGTTTTCGGCAGGGCTGCGCCCTGCACCTGCAGACGCAACGGCAACGGCCGGAAGCAACAGCAACAGCGTGCATTCCGTGGGATGGCGGGGCACTGTGGGTGTGCGGGGACGGCGCGAGTACGTCCATGTAGCCTTGGTCGCCGCATCCATGCGGCTCACACCCCGCAAACCCACAGTGCCCAGCCTTCGACAGTTTTCCGGCGGCTGTTGGTAGGTGTCGACCTTGGTCGACACATCTGTCAGATATCGAATGAGTCATCCACGCATGGCGTGGATCTACTGTGTCTACCAAGGTCGACACCTACCAAAGCGGTGCAAGACGCCGTTCCGACAGATCGCGGCAATCTGTCGAAGGCGGGGTGGGTCCGGTTGCGGGGGCGTGAGCCGCATGGGCCCGAGGCATGCCTCGGGCGGGTTGGGCAGGACGCCCAACCCCGGTCTTGCCGTGTGCGCAGGACTGCGCACACGTGCAAGCGGCGACCGAGCTTACATGGGTGAGGGCGCTTTGCTTGCGAAGCACTGCTTCGCAAGCGCCCGAACGCACAGCCGCCAGCGGCTGGGCCGGGCCACGGAGGGGGACTTGCAGCGTCCCCCGCAACCGGACCCACCCCGCCATCCCTCAGCAGACCAGCTGTTGCTGTTGCTCTGGCTCGTAGCAGGTGCAGGGCGCAGCCCTGCCAAGCAAACCCCACCCTATACTTGCCGCCGTGACTGCCTTCCCTGCCCTCGTTCCGCTGGATGCGCCGCTGCTGGTGGGTTACAGCGGCGGTGTCGACTCGACCGTGCTGCTGCACTGGCTGTGGCGCTGCGCACAGGCCTCCGGCACGGCGCTGCGTGCGGTGCACGTACACCATGGCCTGCAGGCCGATGCGGACGCCTGGGTGCTGCATTGCCAGCAGCAATGCGCGGCACTGGGCATTGAACTGGCCGTGCATCACGTGCAGGTCGACAAGCGCGCGGGCCTCGGCCTTGAAGGCGCGGCGCGGCAGGCACGACGTGCAGCGTTCGCCGCCGAACTGCGCGACGGCGAAACACTGGCACTGGCGCAGCACCAGGACGATCAGGCCGAGACCTTCCTGCTGCGGGCCCTGCGCGGATCCGGCGTCGATGGCCTTGCCGCGATGTCCGCACACAGCCGCCTTGGCGAACAGCCTCTATGGCGGCCGCTGCTGGCGGTGCCACGCAGCGCACTGCTCCACTACGCCCGGCAGCACGCGCTTCAATGGATCGAAGACCCCAGCAACGCGGAAGACCACGCCGATCGCAACTTCCTGCGCCTGCAGGTGTTGCCGTTGCTGCGCCAGCGCTGGCCGCACGCGGCGTCGGCATTGGCCGGCAGCGCGACGCATTGCCGGCAGACCCGCGAACTGCTGGACGAGGAAGACGCCGAGCT
Organism: Stenotrophomonas sp. YJH_SMC_37; assembly: GCF_059370035.1. Classification (NCBI taxonomy): domain Bacteria; kingdom Pseudomonadati; phylum Pseudomonadota; class Gammaproteobacteria; order Lysobacterales; family Lysobacteraceae; genus Stenotrophomonas; species Stenotrophomonas sp. YJH_SMC_37. Next base: position 93,646 of record NZ_JCAFTG010000002.1, on the reverse strand, counting down.
GATCGCGCATCTGGAAGTGGCACCGCGCGTGCTGTCATTGGAACTTCTGCGCCAAGTGCCGCCGGGCCGCGCCGCACGCGTGCTGCGCGCCTGGGTGCTGGGCCATGCTGCAGCACCGTTGCCGGCCACGGTGCTGAAACAGGCGCTGGACGAACTGCTGCCGGCCGGCAACGATCGCCAGGCACGTGTGCGCTGGCACGATCACGCGATCCAGCAATGGCGCGACCATGCCTACCTGCTGCCAGCCCGGCTACCTGCGCTCCCCCCCGCGTGGCAGGCCGAATGGGACGGACGCGCGCCATTGGCGCTGCCCGATGGCGGACAACTGCGCCTGCAGGGCGCCCCGGCCTTCGAACGCCCATTGCAGGTACGTGCGCGCGCGGGCGGTGAGCGCATCCTGCTACCCGGTCGCCCGCATTCGCACGCGCTGAAGGACTGCCTGCAACGTGAGCGTCTTGCCCCGTGGCGCCGCGCGCAGCTGCCGTTGATCTTCGATGGCCCGCAGTTGCTGGCCGCCGCCGACGTGGTCATCGCCGCGCCCCTGCAGGCCTGGTTGCAGGCGAACGGGGCACAGCTGCGTTGGCATCCCGGCGGCTGGTGAATTGACCCCCGCGCGCGGCCCGTCCACACTTGCCGCATGGCCAAGAAGTCCCCCGAAAACGCCTCCCCGGTCGCCCAGTTCGAGCAGTCGCTTGAATCGCTGGAACAGCTGGTGGAGCAGATGGAAACCGGCGAGCTGAGCCTGGAAGCCTCGCTCAGTGCTTACGAACGTGGCGTCGGTCTGTATCGCCAGTGCCAGCAGGCGCTGGAACAGGCCGAACTGCGCGTGCGCCTGCTCAGCGATCCGGCGCAGCCGGAAGCATCCGAGCCGTTCGATCCGCCCAGCCATGACGGCTGAAGCCCTGTTCGCGCGCTGGCGCGACCGCATCGAGAGCCAGCTCGACGCCGCCCTGCCCTCGCCCGCCGAGGCCCCGCAACGCCTGCACCAGGCGATGCGCTACTCGGTGCTGGGTGGCGGCAAGCGCATGCGGCCGCTGCTGGTGTACGCCAGTGGCCACCTGTTCGGCGCGCAACTGGAGCACCTGGACGCGGCCGCGATGTCCGTCGAGCTCATCCACGCCTATTCGCTGGTGCATGACGACCTGCCGGCGATGGACGACGATGCCCTGCGCCGCGGCAAGCCGACCACCCACATCGCCTTCGACGAAGCTACCGCCATCCTCGCCGGTGACGCCCTGCAGACCCGTGCCTTTGGCCTGCTGGCCGATGCGCCGCTGACGGCCACGCTGCGCGTGGCCTGCCTGCAGACCCTGGCCCACGCGTCCGGTGCCTCCGGCATGTGCGGCGGCCAGGCGCTGGACATCGATGCCACCGGCCAGCAACAGACCCTGGCGGCACTGACCCGCATGCATGCACTGAAGACCGGCGCACTGATCCGCGCGGCGGTGCGCATGGGTGCGCTGTGCGGCCAGGCCCACGAACCGCAGCTGGCCCAGCTCGACAGTTTCGCCGATGCACTCGGCCTGGCCTTCCAGGTCCGCGATGACATCCTGGATGTGGAAGCCAGTTCTGAACAACTGGGCAAGACCGCCGGCAAGGACCAGGCACAGGAAAAGAGCACCTTCCCGGCGCTGCTGGGCATGGACGGCGCCAAAGCACAGCTGCGCGAACTGGCAGCGCGCATGCAGGCAACCCTGGCCGGCCATGGCGAGGAAGCCGATCCGCTGCGCGCGCTGGCAACGCTGGCGGTGGAGCGCAATCACTGATTGCTGGCGGCGACGCTGCCGCACTGCGCTCACCGCGCTTGGCCCGGCACGAGCGCCAAACAACAACGCCCGGCAATGCCGGGCGTTGCATGTATCCGCGTGCGGACGAACTTACTTGATCAGGCGCAGCGCGAACGGGTAGCGATACGCCTCGCCGTTGTTGGCCTTGACGGCGGCAATGATGCAGAACACCAGGCTGACCAGACCAACGATCGGCATCAGGATCGCGCCGATGACGACGATGGTCAGGATCATGCAGATGACCATGGCGATGGCCACGGTGATCTGGAAGTTCAGCGCTTCCTTGGCCTGGTCGGTCACAAAGGCCTTGCCCGCATCATCCTTGTTGATCAGCCAGATGATCAGCGCGCCGATGAAGCCGGTGAAGATGCCCAGCAGGTGCGCAGCCAGCGCCATCGTGCGCTGGTCGGCCGGGGCCTCGGTGGTCGCCGGCGGCGGCGGGACGTTATCGAATTCGCTCACGACAAAACTCCTTTTCATTGGGTGGTCTTGACCCACCAGCACCAAGCTGGCTGCGTCAGGCGGGCATAGCTTACGCCATCGACGCCATCAATCATTACCGGCAATGGTCATCCGCCCCACCAGGATCGAGCCGGTGCGGATGTGCGAGCGCGGGTCAACATCACTGCCCACCGCTTCGATGCTGCTGAACATCTCGCGCAGGTTGCCGGCGATGGTGATGCCATCCACCGGATACTGGATCTCGCCATTCTCGACCCGGAAGCCACCGGCGCCCCGCGAATAGTCGCCGGTCACCCCGTTAACGCCCTGCCCCATCAGCTCGGTCACCAGCAGGCCATTGCCCATCTGCCGGGCGATGTCCTGCAGCGCGCCAGCATTGGCGGCCAACTGCAGGTTGTGCACGCCACCGGCATTGGCGGTGGTCTGCAGGCCCAGCTTGCGTGCCGAGTAGCTGCCCAGCACGTAGCGCTGCAGGACGCCGTCACGGACCAGCGCCGAAGCTCGGGTGGCCACGCCATCGCCATCGAAGGCGGCCGAACGCAGGCCACGGCGCAGGTGAGGCAGTTCCTCGATCTGCATCCAGCCGGGGAACAACTGCAGGCCGACGCTGTCCAGCAGGAAGCTGGCCTGGCGGTACAGGGCACCGCCGGACACCGCCGACAACAGGTGGCCGACCAGGCTGCGCGCCACTTCCGGGGCGAACAACACCGGCATGCTGCCGGTGGCCATCGAGCGAGGCTGCAGGCGGGCGACGGTGCGCTCGGCAGCACGACGACCGACCAGGCCCACCTCCTCCAGATCCTCGCGGGCCAGCGCACTGGTGTACCAGCCATCGCGCTGCATGCCATCGCCCTGGCCGGCAATCAGCGCACAGCCCACCGAATGATGGGTGCCGCGCTCACGGCCGATGAAACCATGCGAATTGGCATAGACCGACAGGCTCTGCATGCTTGACACCGAAGCGCCGTCGGAATTGCGGATCTGCGCATCGGCCTCGCGGCCTGCGTTCTCACAGGCCAGGGCCAGGTCCACCGCCTCGTCGGCCTGCAGCGCCCACGGGTGCCAGGCATCCAGATCCGGGAAGTCGGTGGCCATCAACGCGGCCTCGGCCAAGCCGGCAGCCGGGTCATCTTCGGTATGCCGGGCGATCGCACAGGCCTGTTCGACCGTGGCGGCAAGGCTGGCCTCGTTCAGGTCGCCAGTGCTGGCACTGCCCTTGCGTTGCCCGAAATAGACGGTGACGGCGATACCGCGGTCACGGGTGGACTGCACGGTCTCAACCTCGCCAAGGCGGACATTGACCTCCAGGCCACGATCCTCGCTGCAGCTGACCTCGGCCTGGCTGGCGCCCAGCGCGCGGGCACGGTCGAGCAGCTGCTGGGAGAGGTCGGCCAGCCGTTCCAGCCGGGCCGCGCTGTCGTCGCCGACGGCCACTTCAGGGGCGATCACGTTCAATGCTTTATCCTGTACGGGTTGGGCCCGGCATCACGCCGGGCGACTTTTTTGAAATCAGGTATGGACGATGCGCGGACGCGACGAAGAAACCGGTGAATTCCACGACAAGAGCCGCAGCCAGAACCGGCGCGACGCGCTCGACGTCCTGGCCCTGGGCGAGAAGCTGGTGTCGTTGACCCCGGCCCAGCTGGCGCGCCTGCCGATCCCGGAAGACCTGCTGCCGCATATCGCCGAGTGCAAGCGCATCACCGCCCACATCGCCCACAAGCGCCAGCTGGCGTTCCTGGCCAAGCACATGCGGCGCGAAGAAGAGGCCACGCTGGATGCGATCCGCGACGCGCTGGACGCCAACAGCGAGACCGGCCGCCGCGAAGTGGCAATGATGCATCGCGTTGAGGGCTGGCGCGACCGCCTGCTGGCCGAGGGTGACAAGGCACTGGCGGCCCTTCTCGACGATTATCCGCAGGCCGATCGCCAGCAGCTGCGCACGCTGGTGCGCAACGCGCAGGCCGAAAAGGCCAGGAACAAGCCGCCGCGCGCCTACCGTGAGATTTTCCAGGTGCTGCGCGGCCTGATGCTGCCGGCCGCGCTGGGCCTGAAGACGGCGGGCGACGAAGACGCCGGCCACGTCGAGACCGACGAAGCCGACGAGGACTGAGTCCGCGCCGGTCGGGGCGGTGGCGCTGGCCATCGCCCGGCTCAGGCCTGGGTACCGCCGACGGTGATGCCCTCGATCAGCAGCGAGGGCTGGCCGACACCCACGGGCACGCTCTGCCCGTCCTTGCCGCAGACGCCCACGCCCTCGTCCAAGGCCAGGTCATTGCCGACCATGCGCACCTTCTGCATGGTTTCCGGACCGTTCCCGATCAGGGTCGCGCCCTTCACCGGCGTGGTGACGCGGCCATCCTCGATCAGGTAGGCCTCGGTCGCCGAGAACACGTACTTGCCGCTGGTGATGTCGACCTGGCCGCCGCCGAAGTTGACCGCGTACAGACCCTTCTTCACCGAACGGATCATCTCCTGCGGGTCGTGCTGGCCGGCACGCATGTAGGTGTTGGTCATGCGCGGCATGGTCATGTGCGCGAATGATTCGCGGCGGCCATTGCCGGTAGGCGCCACGCCCATCAGGCGCGCATTGAGGCTGTCCTGCATGTAGCCGACCAGGATGCCGTCCTCGATCAGCGTGGTGCACTGGCTGGGATGGCCCTCGTCGTCGATGTTCAACGAACCGCGGCGTCCGTCCAGCGTGCCGTCATCGACGATGGTCACGCCCGGGGCGGCAACGCGCTCACCGATGCGGCCCGCGTAGACGCTGGTGCCCTTGCGGTTGAAGTCGCCTTCCAACCCGTGGCCAACCGCTTCATGCAGCAGCACGCCCGGCCAGCCCGGACCGAGCACCACCGGCATCACCCCGGCCGGAGCCGGAACGGCGTCCAGGTTCACCAGCGCCTGGCGCAGCGCCTCGCGGGCGAAGGCCTCGGGGCGCCCGTCCGCAAACAGTTCTTCATACCCGTAGCGGCCACCGCCGCCTGCATAGCCGGACTCGCGGCGACCGTGGTGCTCGACGATCACCTGTACGTTCAGGCGCACCAGCGGCCGCACATCAGCACCCAGCACACCGTCGCTGCGTGCGATCAGCACCGTGTCGACGCCGCCGGACAGGCTCACCATCACCTGCTTCACGCGCGGATCGGCGGCACGCAGGTAGCCATCCAGGCGCTTGAGCACCTCGACCTTGGCCTCGTTGCCGATACCATCGATCGGGTCCAGCGCCGGGTACAGCGCGCGCGCGTTGCCACGCAGTAGCGATCGCCCGGATTGGGCACCGCCTTCGCGTGAGATCGCACGTGCCGACTGCGCCGCCGCCAGCAGCGCGTCGGCGTGGATGTCATCGGAATAGGCGAAGCCGGTCTTTTCGCCGGAAATTGCCCGCACGCCCACGCCCTGTTCGATGGAATGGGCGCCATCCTTGACGATGCCGTCTTCCACGCTCCAGCTCTCGCGGCGGGCATGCTGGAAGTAAAGATCACCGAAGTCCACACCGGGGCCAAGCAACTGGCCGAAGGTGCGCTCCAGGCCAGCGGTATCCAGGCCGCCGGGGCGCAGCAGGCGGTCTTGGGCAAGCGTCAGGGCGATGTCAGTCATGGTTCTCGATCTGGGGATGCGGGGGCGCTCAGGCAAGCCCCGTGAACAGGAAGGCCGCGCTCACCGCGGGCGCGGCAGGCCGGTGACGGTCGGTGGAATGGCCGGCGCCGGTGCCGGCGCGGGTGGTGGAGCCTTGTCGCGGCTGCGTTCGATCACTTCCACCTTGGGCTCCTTCCATGGACCGGTCACCTTGTAGGTACGGGCGCCAATCTCGCCCAACGGCTTGGACAATACCGCATTGGTGGCCGCGCCCAACGCCGCTCCCACCGGGCCACCGGCCACTGCCCCCACCACGGTCAGCAGATTGCCGGCACGCGGGTTGACGTCGATGGTCTGGTCGAACTGCTGGTTGCGCAGGTCGGCCTGGCCGCGGATGGTGATGTTGGCTGCCGGGCCTTCGATCAGCACCTTGTCGGTGCGCGCCATGCCCTGGCCGAACTGCATGCTGCCGTCGATCTGGTTGAACGCGAAGCCCTTGGAGAAGAAGTCGCGGAAGTCGAACATCAGGCGCCGCGGCAGCTGGGTCACGCTGAGCAGGCCCAGCACGCGGCCAGCACCCGGCTCCAGCTCCAGCAGCTGGCCGTTGCGTGCGTGCAGGTCCAGGCGGCCCTGCAGGTTGCCCAGCTGGAAGTCCGACGGCCCCCCGCTCCAGGTGGCCTGCAGCTGGGCCTGGCCGGAGCCACCACGCAGCTGGCCGCCGTAGTCCAGGTTCTGCATCAGTCCGCCCAGATCCTCGCTGCGCACCTGGGCGGTCAGCTCGGTGCGGGCTCCGCCGGCACGGCCCAGCCAGCGACCGCTGATGTCGATCTCCTGGTCCGGCGCGCGGAAGCGCAGCTCGTCCACGTTCAGGCCATTGGCCAACGGTCGTGTGCGCAGCACCGCCTGGCCCAGCACCACCTTGCCGAACTTGAGGTCGGCGATGTCCAGCGCGAACGGCGGCAGCTTGGCCGGGTCCATATCGTTGGCGCCGGCCTGGACCCGGGCCGGTGCGGCCGGTGCATCCGGAGCTACCGGCAGCGATTGCCAGTGCACACGGTCGAGCTGGCCGCTGATGGTGCCGCCGTCAGCATTGGGGACAGTCAGGCGCCCGGCCAGCGACGGGCCCGCCAGGCGCACGTCCAGCGCCTGCGCGCCCGGATGCAGCTGCAACCGGGTCTGCTCGAAAACGCCACCGATCAGCTTCAATTGACCGACCTGCACGTCCACCGCACGCAGCGGCATCGTGTTGTCATCGCTGCCGCCCCGCGCCAGGCCGATCCACTCCAATGCGTCCAAGGTCGGGCTGCGGCCGTTGACGGTCAATCCGCTGGGCGGCGGCTCGCGATCGACATGGTCGCTGCCCAGCGTCACCTGCACGCCGGTCTGGTTGTTGTGGCTGCGCGCGGCCAGCGCCAGGCGCTGGCCGAACGCCACATCGATGCGGCCGGCACCCATCGGCAGCTGTGCGGCCACGGTGGTCGCCAGCGGCTCGGCAGCCGGTTTGTCCAGCGGCGCCGGCAGATCCAGCCGGGTGCCGACCAGATCGGAGCTCAAGCGCAGCTCGCTGGGCGGCGCAGGAGCACCTGGCGCCACCTTGGGCAGGTTGACCGCGATGGTCCACGGCGAGGTCCCGGTGATGTAGGGCTTGAGCCAGGCCATCTCCGGTGCGCGGTCGATCAGCACGCCGGCGTCAAGCGTGGCCGACAGCTTCGATTCGAAGGCCAGTCTGCTGTCGTGCACGTAGCCACCAGCACGCAGGCTCAGGCGGCCGTCCTGGCCGAGGTGGCGCACCGACAGTTCCTCGGCATCGAAACCGCCATTGCTGTAGCGCGCCTGCCCGTGCATGTTGTCGAAGGCGAGCTGGAAACGCTTGTCGACCAGCTTCACGCCGGCCAGGTCAACCGTCCCCTGCAGATGGCCACCGCCTTCATCGTGGTGCAGCGGTTGCAGCAGATCGAAGGTCACATGCGCCGGGCCCGCTGCGGTGAGGTTGTCCAGGGTATCGCCATAGTCCTTGTGCAGCGGGCTCTGCCGCAGCATGGCCAGCAGTCTGCCGGCCTCGCTCTGTGCATCGGCGCGCACGTACAGTGGCTGCTGCCCGAAATCCTGGATGCCCGCCTCGAACTTCTGCACCGCCACGCCGGCCAGGTCGCCGCGCCCATGCATGTCGAAGCCGGGGCCGATGAAGGCGATATCGGCATCGACCTGGCTCATCAGCGGCCAATCATGCTGGAAGCGGATGTCGCCATTGGTGATGTGGCCGGTGGCCTCGAAGCGGCCATCGTTGTTGTCGAACGGCCAGTCGTCCAGGTCACCGGTGACCAGGCCGACGCCGCCACGTACCTGGCCGCCGGCCAGTGCCATGTCCAGCCAGTCGGTGGCGCCCTTGCTCATCTTGGAGTGGATCCAGAAGCGCTTGGCCGCCGTCATCGGCACGTCGTCCAGCTTGGCGGCCAGCTGCAGCCACGGCCGCGTACCGTCGCCCTGGAACCACACACCGCCGCGCACGTCGGCCGCATAGTCGGTACCTTCCACACGCATCGCCGGCGTCCCGATCCGCCAACCACCGCCCTCGTCGCGCCAGCCCACGATCTGCCCGGCCAGCTGCAGGTCGTGGCGCACGCCGAAGCCGGTGGGCCAATCGAACTGTAGCTGCCGTTGCGGCTGCAGCTGCAGGCTGAAGCCGTTGGCATCGCCTTCGAAACGCCCGCCAAGGCCGCGCAGCCCCGGTGAATTGCCGACGCTTGCAAAGCCCAGCGACTGCAGTTCACCCTGCGCCCACAATGGGCCATCGCGTTCGCCGGCCAGCTGCAACGCGCGCACGTCCAGCTGTGGCCTGGACAGGAACAGCCAGCGACGCAGGCCCGGCTCAAGGCGATCGCTCAGGGCCAGCGCACGCAGCGCGATGCCGGCCTGCACTTCACCGGAACGCACCCGCAGCTGTTTGCCGACCTGCAGCTGCAGGCCATCGAGGCGCTGCTCGCCGTCTTCATTCTTCAGCCGCAGCCGCGGTACCTGCAGCGCCCAGCCCTCGGCCTGGCGCTGCCAGCGCAGGCGGGCCTGCAGTCGCTGCAGCTGCAGCTGCGGCGCCGCCATGCCGGGTATCGGTGCGCCATCGATGCGCACGTCGCGCAGGTCCGAATCCGTGGTCACCGCCACCGGCACGAAATCGCGCAGGGTCAACCACAGGTTGAGTTCGCCCTTGCCCTCGCGCAGGCGCACACCGCCGGCCGCCAACAGCGGAGACCAGGCATGGAAATCGACCGGATCGGCGCCCAGCCAGGCCTCGCCGTTGCCACGCGTGCGGTCCACATCCAGCACCGCAGTCAATGGCAGCGCTTCGGCCTGGGCCCAGGCGCGCACGCCCACGCGCAGGCGATCGCCATTGACCCGCAGGCGCAGGTCGATGCGCGGCAGCGTGGTGTCGATGCCCAACGTCGGCGAGCGCACGCCCAGGCGCCCCCCGATCACCTGCAGCTCGCCCAGCCGGCGCAGCGCATCCAGCGGATCTCCACCGTCGGCGGACTGTGGCAGCCCACGCACCGACCAGCGACCGCTTGCATCCTGCTGCAGATCCAGCGCCAGCCCACGCAGGCGCAACTCGGTCAGCGAACGGCCAGGCAACAGGCCGCTGTACATCGATACCAGCACCTCGGCCTCGCCAATGGCCAGGCCGCGGCCCGCGCCGATATGCAGGCCTTTGAGCTGCAGCAACGGGCCACGACGGGTCCAGGCCGTCTGCAGCTGGTCGAAACGCACCGGCTGGCCGGCACGTTCGCTCAGCCAGGCCGCAATCCTGTCGGGGTGGCGCTCGGCCAGCGGCAGCAGCTGGCTGAGGGTGCCCACCAGCAGTGCCAGCCCGACCAGGCCCACCGCGCAGGCGGCAATGAGATGACGGCGGATCCTTCGCAGTCGCAGGCGCGGCGGCGCGCTCATCGGCCACCGCCGGCCTGCAGCCGGCGAGGATCAGAGCAGAACGACATCGAACTGCTCCTGCAGGTATTGCTCGTCCGCCTGGAAGCGGATGCTCTTGCCGAGGAATTCCTCCAGCTCGGCCACCGCCGCCGATTCCTCGTCGGTGATGCGCGCGACCACCTTGGTCGAGGCGATCACCAGCAGGCGCGCGGCGTCGAACTGGCGCACCGCGCGGGTGATCTCGCGGAAGATCTCGTAGGTCACCGTCTCGGTGGTCTTGATGCTGCCGCGGCCGCTGCACTGCGGGCAGGTTTCCGACAGCTGGCGCTCCAGGCTTTCCACCGTGCGCTTGCGGGTCATCTCCACCAAGCCCAGCGGCGAGAAGTCATAGACTGTTGTCTTGGCATGGTCGCGCGCAAGCGCCTTTTCCAGCGTGCGCAGCACCTGGCGGCGGTGCTCGGCATCATCCATGTCGATGAAGTCGATGATGATGATGCCGCCCAGGTTGCGCAGCCGCAGCTGCCGCGCCACCGCCTGCGCAGCCTCCAGGTTGGTGCGGAACACCGTTTCTTCCAGGTTGCGCTGGCCGAGGAACGAACCGGTATTGACGTCGATGGTGGTCATCGCCTCGGTCTGGTCGATGACCAGGTAGCCACCGGATTTCAACGGCACCTGCTTGTCCAGCGCGCGGCCGATCTCGTCCTCCACCCCGAACATGTCGAAGATCGGGCGATCGCCGGAATACAGCTCCAGCTTCTCGGCCAGCACCGGCATGTACTTGGCGACGAAGGCCTGCAGCTGGCCGAAGGTCTCCTTCGAGTCCACCTTCACCTTGTCCACATCCTTGCGGATCAGGTCGCGCACCGAACGCAGCGGCAGGCTCAGGTCTTCATAGATGATGCTGCACGAGGGCGCTTCGCGGCCACGACGCTCGACCACGTTCCACACGCGCGACAGGTAAGCGATGTCCTCGGCGATGGCCTCGGCCGGCTGGCCTTCGGCGTTGGTGCGCACGATGTAGCCGTAGCCGCCGTGCTGCGCCGACAGCTCGGTCACCAGCGCCTTCAGTCGGGCGCGCTCGGCTTCGTCCTCGATGCGCGCCGACACGCCCACCACCTTGGACTGCGGCAGCAGCACCATGTAGCGCGAGGGAATGCTGATCTGCGTGGTCAGGCGTGCGCCCTTGGTGCCGATCGGGTCCTTCACCACCTGCACGACGATGTCCTGGCCGTCACGCAGCAGCTCGACAATCGGCACGCTGGCCGGCGGCGGCAGGGTGGTGTTCTCGGTATCGGCACTGGCCACCGGCGCCGGCCGCACCACGTCATTGGCGTGCAGGAACGCGGCGCGCTCCAGCCCGACTTCGACGAAGGCGGCCTGCATGCCGGGCATGACCCGCTGCACCTTGCCCTTGTAGATGTTGCCGACCACACCCCGGCGCCAGCCACGCTCGATGTGCAGTTCCTGCAGCATGCCATTTTCGATCACCGCGACCCGGGTCTCGCGCGGGGTCACGTTGACCAGGATTTCCTCAGACATCTGCAGCCTCCCTGGCGGCATCGGCGGTGGGGGCCGGCACGCCGCAGCGCGCCAGCAAACGATCGGTGTGCAGCAACGGCAGCCCCATGACGCCGGAGTAGCTGCCGGACAGGTGCTCGATCCAGCGCTCGGCCCCGCCCTGGATGGCGTAGGCACCGGCTTTGTCCAGCGGTTCGCCGGTGGCGACATAGGCGGCGATGTCGGCAGCGTCGATCGGGGCGAATGTCACTTCGGAAATGACCAGTTCGCTGTCCAGCCCGTCCGCGCCGACCACCACTACGGCCGTCATCACCTGGTGGGTACGCCCGGCAAGACGCGCCAGCATCCCCCGGGCATCGGCAGCGTCGGCGGGCTTTCCAAACACCTCGCCATGCAGCACCACCTCGGTGTCCGAACCAAGCACCCGCGCCTGCGGGTCATTGGCCAGCACCCGGGCCAGGCCGGCGCGCGCCTTGTCGGCGGCGACCCGGCAGACGTACTGTTCGGCGCTTTCAGCGGGCGCACGCTGCTCGACGACCTCCAGATCCAATGCCTGGAAGGGGCGTCCGAGTCGGGCCAGCAGCTGGTTGCGTCGGGGGGAGCGGGAAGCTAGGTAGAGCATCGGCACAGCATAACCTGAGGCCGCCACCTGAATCGTCGGCAACCCGTCCCGGAACGCGTTCAACCCCGAACGGACTCACAACGCGTTCATCGCTACGACACCACCCTCAACGGCACAACAAGGAGATCCCATGCGCCTGACTGCCACCCCGCTGCTGCTCGCCCTGTCCCTCGCCCTTGGAACCTCGATGACCGCCCATGCCGCTCCGTCCTCGCCATCGATCGCCGCACCGGCCGAGGGCACGCTGCTGAACATCTCGGCCAATGCCGAGGCCACCCGCGTGCCTGACGTGGCCACGCTGTCGGCCGGCGTGGTGAGCCAGGCTGCCGATGGCAACAGCGCCATGCGCCAGAACGCCCAGCAGATGGACAAGGTGCTGGCCGCGATCAAGGCCGCCGGCATCGCCGAGCGCGACGTGCAGACCAGCGGCGTCAGCCTCAACCCGCAGTACCGCTACGCCGACAACGAAGCGCCGAAGATCACCGGTTACCAGGCCAGCAACACGGTCAGCCTCAAGGTGCGCGACATCGCCAAGCTCGGCAAGGTGCTGGACGCGCTGGCCGCGCAGGGCGCCAACCAGATCAACGGCCCGAGCTTCGAGATCGACCAGCCGGAACCAGTGTATGACGAAGCCCGCCTGGCTGCGCTGACGAAGGCCCAGGCCCGCGCCCAGACCTATGCCAAGTCACTGGGCCTGCAGGTGCGCCGCATCGTCAGCATCTCCGAGAACAGCAATGGCGGTTTCCGCCCGATGCCGATGATGCGCACCATGGCGGCCGGTGCGGCGATGGACAAGGCCACCCCGGTCGCGCCGGGTGAATCCACCGTATCGGTCAACCTGGACGTGGTGTTCGAACTGGGTCGCTGAGCCGTTGGTCATTGCCGACAGAGGCGGGTTCCCCAGGGGACCCGCCCTTTTTTCGTGCATTCCGACGGCAGTGGCTGAAGGCCAGCCCAACACGGGTGCCCCTGCCTCTATGCAGTGGTCGCCCGGGCGCGCTACTGATGCACTGCCAGCCGCGTGCGGCAACCCCGCCACGGGCCCTGGTGCGTTGAGGACTTCGTCACTGGCATGGAGGTGGACCATGGTTCGTACGTATCCCGTTGCATCCCTGCACTTCGACCCCGCCCGCGTTGCCGCCTGGAGCGCGGCGATCGCCCTGCACCTGCTGGCCTTCCTGTTGCTGCTCATCCCTGCGACCTACCAGGCCGTGCAGGCCCCGCGTGAAAAGACCACGGTCAGGCTGATCGAGAAGATCCCGCCAACGCCGCCGCCCCCGGTGCTGGAACCGCCCAGGGAGGTCGCCCGGGTCGTACCGAAGCCACAGACGCAGCCGGCCGCGCCGCCGCTTCCAGCTCCTACCGCAACCGTGGAAGAAGCCCAGGGCATCGCGCTGCCGGCCGCCGAACCGGCCCCGCCCCAGCTTGCACCGAGCATCGATGCCTCCGCACCACTGGCCGGCGCCCAGCTGCAGTACCGCAGCGCCCCGCCGCCGGCCTATCCGCTGGCGGCATTGCGCAACCGCGAACAGGGCACTGTGCTGTTGCGGGTAGAGGTGGACACCCGCGGGCAGCCGACGGGGGTCAGCATCGAGCGCAGCAGCGGTTCGCGCAGCCTGGACCAGGCCGCGCGCCTGCAGGTGCTCCGGCACTGGCGCTTCGAGCCGGCCCAGCGTGATGGCGTGGCGGTACCGGCCATCGGCATGGTGCCGGTGCAGTTCTCGCTGCCGGAGTGAAGTGATCGCCGGCCCGGCCACCTGCCGGGCCGGCGCTTCCCTGCACGTGCCAACGGACGGAACCGGATCAACCGTTACCGATTAAGCAAAAATTCACGACTTCGTCACCTACCGGAAACCTAGATTGATCCGTCCCGGAATCTTCCGGAGACAGCCCTCAACGCTACGGTTTTCCAGTTAGGAGAGAAGCTGTGAAACACCTGATCCAACGGCCCGCCAGCCGCCGCCGCAGCACTCTGGCATCGTCCATCACCCATATCCTTACCGGCAGCACCCTGTTGCTGGTTGGCGCCGCGGCTTCCACCTCCGCCTTCGCGCAGGATAAGGCCACCAACCTGGACCGCATCACGGTCACCGGTTCGAACATTCCGCGCACCAACACTGAAACGCCGTCGCCGGTGCAGGTAGTAACCCGCCAGGAAATCGACCGCACCGGCAAGACCACGGTTGCCGAATACCTGCAGACCCTGACCGCTGATGGCTCCGGCTCCATCCCCAAGACCTTCGGCAACGGCTTTGCCGGTGGTGGCGCCGGCATTTCGCTGCGCGGCCTGGGCGCGGGCTCGACCCTGGTCCTGTTGAACGGCCGCCGCATGGCCACCTACGGCCTGGCCGACGACGGCCAGAAGGTCTTCACCGACCTGAGCACCATTCCGCTCGATGCCGTCGAGCGCGTGGAAGTGCTCAAGGACGGCGCCTCGGCAATCTATGGCTCCGATGCCATCGCCGGCGTGGTCAACATCATCCTGCGCAGCGACTTCCAGGGCGCCATCCTGCGTGGCTCCTATGGCCTGTCCGGTGACAGCGATGGCGACGCGAAAAAGGCGACCCTGACCGCCGGCACCGGCGACCTGGCCACTGACGGCTGGAATGCCTTCTTCAGCCTGGACGTCGGCAAGACCGACGCGATCAAGATCAGCGATCGCAAGAACCGCAAGTGGATCGGCACCGGCGACATCCGTCCTTGGGGCTATGGCAACAATGCCCAGTTCCTCGGCGGCGCCTACCTCAATGGCCGCACCAGCGGAGGCGTCGGTCCGAATGGCTCGGTGTATGACGACCGCAATGTCACAGCGACCAATCCCGCAAGGCTCGTGCCACTGCCCGGCTGCCAAGGCCTGACCACCATCCCGGGCCAGACCGACGCGTCAGTGGCGGCCCAGGGCTGCCTGTGGGATCCGGCGCAGCAGTTCCGTGATCTCACGCCTGAAGAGAAGTACGTCAACGTGTTCGGCCGCGCCAGCTTCGCCTTCGGCGAAGGCGGCGAGGTCTACACCGAGATCGGCTACTCGAAGAAGGAAACGATCTTCAGCAACACACCGTCCGGCGTCTCCGGCAGCTGGGGCTATCCCCTTGGCCCGCGCAATGCCAGCAGCGGCCCGGGCGCCGTGGTGCTGTCGCCGACCCATCCCGACAATCCGATCCAGGGCCAGGCCTCGCGCCTGCGCTACTCGGCCTGGGATGTCGGCCCGCGCGTGACCAACAACACCAATGAGTTCAACCGCTTCCTGGTCGGCGTCAAGGGCAACTGGGGTGACTGGAGCTACGACACCGCCTACCTGCACTCCGGTACCGATCTGGTGAACAAGCGCACCGGGTTCCTGCGCTACAGCGCTGTACAGTGCGCGCTGGGCAACCCGAACTGTGCCGGCGGCGTGTGGCGTATTGGCGACAATGCCAACCTCAACTCGCAGGCGCTGTACGACTACATCTCGCCGACCATCAGCGCACGCGCCAAGTCCAGCCTGGACATGTTCGACTTCACCGTGTCGCGCAGCCTGATGGACCTGAAAGGTGGTCCGCTGGGCCTGGCAATCGGTACCGAGTGGCGCAAGACCAGCAACAGCCTGACCCCGCAGACTTACACCGACCAGGGTGACATCATTGGCCTGGGCTATTCGGCCTATGACGGTACGCAGAATGTCTACGCCGGCTACGTCGAACTGTCGGCACCGGTGCTGGAGCAACTGGAACTTTCCAGCGCGCTGCGTTACGACAAGTACGAAAGCGGCGAAGGCAAGGCCACGCCGAAGCTGGGCATCAAGTGGACCCCAGCCGACTGGATCGCCCTGCGTGCCAGCTACGCCGAAGGCTTCCGCGCCCCCAACCCGGCCGAGAACGGCGATGGTGGCCTGGCCGCCTTCTCCAACGCCCGCGATCCGGTGCGCTGCGCCGTCAGCCCGCCGGCCGATGTCGGCACCAACTGCAGCTCGCGCCCAGTCGCGATCATCACCCGCCCCAACAAGGACCTGAAGCCGGAAGAGTCCAAGAGCTACTCGGTGGGCATCGTGCTGCAGCCGACCTCCACCACTTCGATGACCGTGGATGCCTGGCAGATCAAGCGCACCAACGAAATCGCCCAAGGCTCCACGGCCGATGCCATCGCCGCCGGCAACGTGCTGCGTGACATCGACCTGATCAACGGCATCGCTGGCACCGGCAGCATCCTGGCGGTCAACACCGCGTACATCAATGCGGCATCCACGCGCGTGCGCGGTATCGATACCGATATCCGCCAGACCTTCGATATCGGCCCGGGCCAGCTGGAAATGGACCTGCAGTGGAGCCATGTGCTGAAGTACGAGCGCACCGACTCCGACGAGACCTTCGACTATGCAGGCACCCACGGCAACTGCGACGTGACCAACTGCATCGGTACGCCAAAGGATCGGATCAACTTCGGTACCACCTGGCGTCAGGGGCCGTGGAGCGTGAGCGGCGTCGCCAACTACATCTCCAAGATGGACAACAAGGATTTCCGTGGTCCGGACGGTTCGTACCAGTTCTCCTACGCCGACGGTACCGACGTCACCAAGATCTCCTCGTTCACCACCTTCGATCTGTCCGGCCGCTGGAACATCACCGAAGCCTTCGAACTGAACGCCTCGGTGCAGAACGTGTTCGATCGCATTGCTCCGCTCGATCCGACCACCTACGGTGGCGTGAACTACAACCCGCTGCACTTCAGCGGCGCCATCGGTCGCTACTTCACCGTCGGCGCCAAGTACACCTTCAAGTAATACCGTTCAACGCATCAACTTCGGAGGCCCGGGCAGCAGCCCGGGCCTTCGTCGTTGCACGCCTTGCATGCACGTTCACGGGCACGTGGCTACCGTGTGCAAGCGGCACTACCGCCGCAGGGGATCACCATGGCCACGACATCGCAACGCCTGGGCCTGCCCGCGTTGACTGCACTGGTAGTTGGCTCGATGGTAGGCGCCGGCATCTTCTCATTGCCGCAGAACGTGGCGCGCAGCGCCGGGCCGGCCGCCGCGCTGATCGGCTGGGCGGTCAGTGGCGCCGGCATGCTGATGCTGGCCTTCGTGTTCCAGGCCCTGGCCAACCGCCGGCCGGATCTTGATACCGGCATCTACGCATACGCGCGTGAGGGCTTCGGCAACTACATCGGGTTCTCTGCGGCCTGGGGCTACTGGGTCGCCTCGGTGCTTGGCAATGCCAGCTTCTTCGTGCTGATCTTCAGCGGCCTCGGCCATTTCCTGCCAGTGTTCGGCGAAGGCAACACGCCTGCCGCCGTGGCGGCGTCGTCAGTGCTGCTGTGGACCGTGCACCTGCTGGTGCTGCGTGGCCTGCGTACGGCGGCCATTGTCAATGGCCTGGTGACGGTGGCCAAGCTGCTGCCGATCACGCTGTTCCTGATCCTGGCAGCAGGTGCGTTCCGCATGGAGGTGTTCCGTGCCGATTTCCTTGGCACGCCCGCGCTCGGCGATCTCGGCCAGCAGCTGCGCGGCATGATGCTGGTGACCGTGTGGGTATTCATCGGCATCGAGGGCGCCAGCATCTATTCACGGCGTGCGGCGCGCCGCGCCGACGTTGGCCGCGCCACGGTGATCGGTTTCCTGGGGGTCTGGCTGCTGCTGGTGCTGGTCAGCCTGCTGTCGATGGGCGTGCTGTCGCAGGCCGAACTGGCCGGGCTGCCCAATCCGTCGATGGCCTATGTGCTGCGCGCCATCGTCGGCGAATGGGGCGCGACGGTAATCATCATCGGTTCGATCATCTCCGTCCTCGGTGCATTGCTGGCCTGGGTGCTGCTGTGCGCCGAAGTGCTCTATGCCGCTGCGGGCGACGGCACCATGCCCGCCTTCCTCGGCCGCGAGAACGCGCGTGGTGTGCCGGCCAATGCACTGTGGTTGAGCAATGGCCTGATCCAGTTGTTCCTGCTGCTGGTGCTGGTCAGTTCGGGCAGCTACACCGGGCTGGTGCTGCTCGCTGCGTCGATGAGCCTGGTGCCCTACTTCCTGTCCACGGCATTCGGCGTGCAGCTGGCCTGGCGCGGGCAGGCCTACGCCGATGAGCCCAGTGTGCGCTGGCGTGATTTCGCGGTTGCGCTGCTGGCCAGTGCGTACGCGCTGTGGCTGGTGTATGCCGGCGGCCTCGACAACCTGCTGTTGTCGGTGTTGCTGTACGTGCCCGGCGTGGTGCTGTTCGCACTGGCCCGGCGCCAGCGCGGCGAGCTGGTATTCACGCGTTGGGAATGGGTGCTGTTCGGCGCGATCCTGGCGGTGGCGATCGCCACGCTGGTCGCGTTCTGGAAGGGCCTGATTACGCTGTAGCGCCGAGCCCATGCCCGGCTTCGAGGATGCAGCCGAGCATGGCCTCGGTTCTACAACACGAAAAAAAAACCTGCATCTTGCGATGCAGGTTTCTCAAGGTGGCGCCCGAAGTTGGACTCGAACCAACGACCCCCTGATTAACAGTCAAGTGCTCTAACCGGCTGAGCTATTCGGGCAGACGACTAGTATAACCATTCTTCACGCGCGATGGTAGGGGTGATTGGCGATCATTGCGGCAGCCCGATACAGCTGCTCGGCCACCACCAGCCGCACCAGCATGTGCGGCAGCGTCAATGGTCCAATCGACCACTTCTCATCGGCCAACGCGGATACTTCCGGCGAATGCCCTTCCGGGCCACCGATCAGGAACGCCAGGTCCCTGCCCTGCCCGCGCCAATGCTCCAGGCGTTGTGCCAGCTGTTCGGAGCTGAGCTGGCGGCCCGGCACATCCAGCGCCACCACATAAGCGTTCTTCGGCAGCGCAGCGATTACCCGCCTGCCTTCATCCTCCGTGGCGCGGCGCGGATCGCGGCCCTTGCCGCGCAGGCCAGGCTCGATTTCGACCAGCTCGAACGGCAGCCAGTGCGACAGCCGCTTCTGGTACTCGGCGAAGCCCTGCGCGACCCAGCTGGGGGCGCGTTCACCGGTGGCGATCAGGCGGGCTTTCATCAGCGGTCCTCCAAAACGTCGACGGCGCCATCGGCGCCGTCGAAGGGATGCATCATCGTGTGGCTCAGGCCACTTCGTCGTCGCTGGACGGCGGCTGGTCGCCGACGGTCCACAGGCGCTCGAGGGCGTAGAACTCACGCACGCGCGGCAGCATCACGTGGACGATCACGTCGCCCAGGTCGACCAGCACCCACTCGGCCTCGCGCTCGCCTTCCACGCCCAGTGGCATCACGTCCAGGTTCTTGGCGAAGCGCACGACTTCATCGGCAATCGACTTGACGTGGCGGGTCGAGGTGCCCGAAACGACGATCATGTAATCGGCAACGCTGGACCGGCCGCGCACGTCGATCTCGACCAGGTCCTTGGCCTTCAGGTCTTCGGTGGCTTGGCGGACGCTGGCCAGCAGTTCCGGCACGGACGGCGGCGGGCTGGGAAGATCGACCTTGATGGTCTGGGGCTGGGTCTGGTTGCTCAAAGTGGATCGACTCGATAAACGTGGGGGCGATTATACGGGGATGGCGCGGCCGCGCCATTCACGCCGTGGCCGGGCGGTACAGCCCGTGTGCAGCGACATAGTCGGCCACGGCCGGTGGCAGCAGTGCGCGCCAGGGGCCGCCAGCGGCAATCTGCGAGCGCACGGCGCTGGCTGATTCCTCGCGCAGCGGGTGGTGCAGGCGCAGGACGCGCCCGGCCGGGCTGGCGAACAGGGCCTGCTCATTGTCGGCCCAGCGCCCTTGCAGGGCACGCCCCAGCTCGCCATCGATCGACGCCTGCAACGGACTGCCCGGCCGTTCGGCCACCACGAAGTGGGCCAGGTCGAACAGGGCCTCCCATTCGTGCCAGCCGGACAGGCCCAGCAGGCTGTCGGCGCCCACCAGCCAGGCCAGCGGCCGGCTCGGGCCCAGCTCGCCACGCAGCTCGCGCAGGGTGTCGACGGTGTACGACGGACGACCGGGGCAGCGGGCGGCACGATCCAGTTCGCGGCGGTCCAACAACAGCCCCGGCTCGTCGCCGATGGCCAGCGACAACATCGTGCAGCGCTGCTCAGCGGTGGCACCGGGCACCGCGCGGTGCGGCGGATCGGCGGCCGGCAGCAGGCGCACGGCGACCTGCAGTTCATCACGGGCCGCACGCGCGATCGCCAGGTGCCCCAGGTGCACCGGATCGAAGGTGCCCCCGTAATAGATCCGCAGGCTCATTGCTCAGGCCCGCGCCAACAGGCGCACGGCACGCGGTTCGGCCACCACCACCAGCAGGCGCTCCAGCGCCAGCCAGGCATCACCCTCGGCGCGGCCCTTGGCGATGCGGTCAACCAGCCCGGCTTCGGCCACGAAGCGTTCCCAACGCTTGCTTTCCGGATGCCGCTGCAGCGCGCGCTTGTACGGGGCCTGCCGCGATTCCCAGATACCGCGCGATTTCATTTCAGCCGCCAGGTTGCCGCCACGGGCCTGCACCCGGGCCAGGCCAGCGCCCGCCAGCAGCTCGCGGATCACCATCGGCATCAGCGCAGCCACCGCCTCGCCCTCGCCGCGCAGTCCGGCCAGCATGCGCAGCACCGCCGGCGGTTGGCCGGAAAAGGCCGCTTCCACCAGCCGGAACACGTCATAGCGGGCGGCATCGGCCACCAGCGACTCCATGCGCTCCACGTCCAGCGGCTGGCCATCGGCCAGCAACGCCAGCTTGTCGATTTCCTGGGCAGCAGCCAGCAGATTGCCTTCCACCCGCTCGGCCAGGCGCTGCACGGCGGCAGGATCGGCACGCAGTCCCTTGCCACGCAGGCGGCGCTCGATCCAGTCCGGCAATTCATGCGGCTTGACCGCCCAGGCCACCGACAGCACGCCGATGCGGTTGATCGCTTCGGCCCACTTGCCCTGGTGGGCCTTGCTCCATTCACTTGCGGTGATCATCAGCACCACGTCCGGCGCCGGGTTGGCACAGAACTGGCTGATCACTTCGGCCCCGTCCTTGCCAGGCTTGCCGCTGGGCAGGCGCACCTCAACCAGGCGGCGGGCACTGAACAGGCTGGGCGCGTTGAAGCTGGCGTCGAGCTGGTTCCAGTCGAAATCACGGCCATCGGCGTCGAACACTTCACGTTCGCCGATGCCGGCGGCGCGTGCGCGTGCGCGGATGGCGTCAGCTGCCTCCAGCACACGCAGGGTTTCCGGGCCGGCAATCAGGTAGACCGGCGCCAGCGCGGTATCAGCGCCCTGGCTGGCCAGCTGCTCCGGACGCAGTTCCATGGCCGCGGCTCAGTGCTTGGCTGCGGGGACCGGCTCGGCCGGTACCGCGCCTTCAATCGGCTTGGCTTTCGGCGCCGACAGGCTGCCGCCCTTCTCGAGCTCGGCACGCACCACGCTGTCGATGCGGCGGATGATCGAGGCGGACATTTCCCGGCGCAGCTCGTTGGCCAGGATCTCGCGTTCGGTGGTGGTACCGGTGGCGTCGGTCGGTGGCGACACGTAGTCACGCGAGAGCTCGATCACCTGCTGCGGCACCAGTTCGCTGCCATCCTCGCGACGGAAGATGAAGATCACCGCATAGCGCAGGCTGTACTCCTGGGCGCGGCCCTGCGAGTCGATGGCGATCGGCAGGTCGCCCCAGCGCTCGGACAGCACCTGCAACTGGGTACTGGGTTCGTTGCTGTCCTCATCAGCCAGCCTGGCACCGGAAGCCAGCAGGCTGCGGTTGAGCAGCTTGACCAGTTCACTGTACGGGGCGGTGGATACCACCTTCACCGGGGCGGTGTCGGTGGGCAGCATCAGCTTGTTGCGCAGATGGAAGCCGCAGCCGGCAAGGCCGAGGACAAGAACGAGGGCAAGCAGGATTCGGGTCATGGAGACAGTCTGGCGGAGCCGGGCGATCACGGCAACACACAGCCTGCCCGAAGCCGCGTGAATGCAGGGCCATCAGACGCCTGGCCCTGCACCGGAATGGCACCGGCCACCTCGCGGGCGCCGGTGCGGATACATCAGGCGGCGACGATGTTCACGATCTTGCCCGGCACGATGATGATCTTGCGCACCGTCAGGCCTTCCAGGAACTTGGCCGCGTTGGGCTCGGCCAGCGCCAGTGCCTCTACCTGCTCGCGCGCGGCGTCGGCCGCCACGTCGATGGTGCCACGCAGCTTGCCGTTGACCTGCACCGCCAGGGTCAGCGCGTCGCGCACCAGCGCACTGGCATCGGCCTGCGGGAACGGTTGGTCTTCCAGAAGCGTCTCCGCGTGACCCAGCACCTGCCACAGGGCGTGGCTGGCATGCGGGGTGATCGGGTTCAGCAGCAGCACGATGGCCTGCAACGCTTCCTGGCGCACCGCACGGCCCTGCTCACTGCCGTCCTCGAACTTGGCCAGTGCGTTCATCAACTCCATCACCGCAGCGATCGCGGTGTTGAAGCTGTGGCGGCGGCCGTAGTCGTCACCGACCTTGCCGATGGTTTCGTGGGTCTTGCGGCGCAGCGCCTTCTGGTTGGCGTCCAGTGCTGCAACATCCAGCGCCGGGGCGGCGCCGTCGGCGGCATGCTTCTGCACCTGGGCCCAGAGGCGGCGCAGGAAGCGGGCCATCCCGTCCACGCCGGCCTCGTTCCACTCCAGCGACTGCTCCGGCGGCGCGGCGAACATCGAGAACAGGCGCACGGTGTCGGCGCCGTACTTGCCGACCATCGCCTGCGGGTCCACGCCGTTGTTCTTCGACTTGGACATCTTCTCGGTGCCACCGACCACCACCGGCTGGCCGTCGGCGATCAGGGTGGCGCCGGTGATGCGGCCGCGCTCGTCGCGCTGCACTTCCACATCGGCCGGATTGATCCAGTCCTTCGAGCCGTCCGGGTTCGGGCGGTAATAGGTTTCGGCGATCACCATGCCCTGGCACAGCAGGTTGCGCGCCGGTTCGTTGCTGTCCACCATCCGCGCGTCGCGCAGCAGCTTGTGGTAGAAGCGGAAATACATCAGGTGCAGGATCGCGTGCTCGATGCCACCGATGTACTGGTCCACCGGCAGCCAGTAGTTGCCGCGCTTGTCGACAGCGTCACGGGCACCCGGCGAGGTGTAGCGGGCGTAATACCAGCTCGATTCCATGAAGGTGTCGAAGGTATCGGTCTCGCGCTCGGCCGCACCGCCGCAGTCCGGGCAGGTGGTCTTGCGCCATTCCGGGTCGGTCTTGATCGGCGAACCGGTACCCGAGAACGCCACGTCCTCCGGCAGCACCACCGGCAGTTGTTCTTCCGGCACCGGCACCGCGCCGCACTTGGCGCAGTAGATCACCGGAATCGGGCAGCCCCAGTAGCGCTGGCGGCTCACGCCCCAGTCGCGCAGGCGGTAGTTGACGCGGCGCTGGCCCTGGGCCTTGCGCTCGAAGCGTTCGGCCAGCGCTTCGAACGCGCCCTGGAAGTCCAGGCCGTCGAATTCGGCCGAGTTGACCAGCTCGAAGGCACGGCTCTTGTCGCTGTACCAGTCCTGCCAACGGCTGCCGTCCCAGGTGCGCTCTTCGTCGGTGCGCGGATCCTTCAGCGCGATGACCTGCTTGATCGGCAGCCCGTACTTGTTGGCCACTTCATTGTCGCGCTGGTCATGGCCCGGCACCGCCATCACCGCGCCGGTGCCGTAGCCCATCAGCACGAAGTTGGCGACCCACACCGGGACCGGCTCGCCGGTCACCGGGTGCAGCGCGCGCAGGCCGGTATCCATGCCGCGCTTTTCCTGGGTTTCCAGCTCGGCTTCGGACACCCCCCCCTGCTTCAGGTCGACCAGCAGCGCGGCCAGTTCCGGATTGTTCTTCGCCGCGTGCAGCGCCAGCGGGTGTTCGGCGGCAATCGACACGAAGGTCACGCCCATCACCGTGTCCGGGCGGGTGGTGAACACACGCAGCGGGTCCAGCGCGCTGCCGTCGACATCGCGCACGTCGAACTGGATCTCCAGGCCTTCGGAACGGCCGATCCAGTTACGCTGCATGGTCTTGACCGATTCCGGCCAGCCGTCCAGCTCGTCCAGGCCATCCAGCAGCTCCTGGGCATAGTCGGTGATGCGCAGGAACCACTGCGGGATCTCGCGCTTCTCGACCAGGGCACCCGAGCGCCAGCCGCGGCCGTCGATGACCTGCTCGTTGGCCAGCACGGTCTGGTCGACCGGGTCCCAGTTCACCACCGCATTGCGGCGATAGGCCAGGCCCTTGCGCATCAGGCGGGTGAACATGCGCTGCTCGTGGACGTAATAGTCCGGGCGGCAGGTGGCGAACTCGCGCGACCAGTCGATGGCGTAGCCCAGCGACTTCAGCTGGCTGCGCATGTGGTCGATGTTCTTGTAGGTCCACGCCGCCGGCGCGGTCTTGTTCTTGATCGCGGCGTTTTCCGCCGGCAGGCCGAACGCGTCCCAGCCCATCGGCTGCAGCACGTTGTGGCCGGTCATGCGCTTGTAGCGGCTGATCACGTCGCCAATCGTGTAATTGCGCACGTGGCCCATGTGCAGCGCACCGGACGGGTACGGAAGCATCGACAGGCAGTAGTACTTCGGCTTGTCCGAAGTCTCGTCGACCTCGAAGGCACGGGTAGCGTCCCAGTATTGCTGGGCGGCGGATTCAACCTGCTGCGGGTCGTAGGCGTTGGTTTCAGCGCTGGTCATGGAACACGCGGATGCGGCGGCAAAGCGGTACAGCGTACCGCAGTGCGGCAAACGTCTCCAATCCTGCCCGCCGGAGGCAGGCGCCGCGACGCCCCGGGAGGCGTCTCAGCGTGGGCGCGACAGCGGCAGGGCCGCCCCCAGCCAGACTGCCCAGCACGCAAACGCCAGCCGTTGTGCCAGCGGCGCCGGCAGTACGCCCTGCAGGGCAAACGCGGCCAGCGCGGCCAGCATGCCGCAGCCCAGCGCCAGTACGCCCAGCGCGCGGCCATGCACCTGGCGCAGACCGGATACGGCCAGCAGCAGGGTTCCGGCGACAAAACCCAGCACCCAGATCATCCAGGCGCTGGCATGCAGTTGGCTGGCCGGCCCGTGCAGGTCATCCACATCCAGCGGCAGCAACCCCATCGCGGCGAAGGCCAACCCGGCCAGCAGCAGCATCTGGCTGCCCACCCGTGGCGCCCAGCCGGCGGTTGCCGGCAGCCCGCGGCGCAGGCACTCGGCCACGATCGCCGCCAGCAGGCCCGGCAGCACGAAGCCCAGCAGATTGAAGGCCAGCGCATGCGGCACCCCCTGCGCGCCCAGCAGTGCCACCGGATGACGGGCTTGTGCGTAGCCGTCCAGGCCGGCGCCGAAACCGATCACCGCCAGTACAAACAGCAGCGCGGCGACCAGGCCAGGCAGGCGCAGCAACGGTGACAGGGACGACATGCAGACTCCGGAAAGTACGGCGAGAGGAAGACTGCATTGTCAGGCATTTACCACAACCCGGGTTGAGACCGGCATCGATCGTCACCATAGAATCGGACTCCAGACGCCAAACGATGCCTCCCCCATGACCGAGACGACCTACGTATTCGACGCCACCACTGCGACCTTCGAGGCCGAAGTCCTGCAGAAGTCGCTGCAGACGCCGGTGCTGGTCGACTTCTGGGCCACCTGGTGCGGGCCGTGCAAGACGCTGGGCCCAATGCTGGAAAAACTGGCCGCCGAGTACAACGGCGCCTTCGAACTGGCCAAGGTCGATGTCGACAAGGAACAGCAGATCGCAGCGGCCTTCCAGATCCGCTCGGTGCCGACCGTGTTCCTGGTCAAGGGCGGCCAGCTGGTGGACGGCTTCCCGGGCGCGATTCCGGAAGGCCAGCTGCGTGAGTTCCTGGCCCAGCACGGCATCGTGCCGGCCGATGTCGGCGACGCCGCGCCCGAAGATGACGCCCCGCTGGACCCGCAGGCGCAGGTCGATGTGCTGCGTGCCCAGATCGCCGCCGAGCCGGACAAGGACGAACTGAAGCTCGACCTGGCCCTGGCCCTGCTGCAGATCGGTGGCGTGGACGAAGCCGGCACCCTGATCGACGGCCTGCCCGCCAATCTGGCCACCGACGACCGCGCCGTGCGTGCCCGCGCCCGCCTGGCCTTCGCCGCCGCGCTGAAGGATGCCCCGGCCGCTGAAGTGCTGGACGCCCGCATCGCCGCCGATGGCAAGGACCTCAAGGCCCGCCATCTGCGCGGCGTGCAACTGTTGCTCGGGGGCCATGACGAAGCTGCGTTGGCCCAGTTCCTGGAAATGCTGCGGATCGACCGCACGTTCGAGGAAGGGCTGCCGCGCAAGGCCCTGATCGACGCCTTCAATGTGATCTCCGACGAGGACCTGGTCGGCCAGTACCGTCGCCGGATGGCCTCGCTGCTGTTCTGAACGGGAGCCGTCCTCGTTCAGAATCCCTGCACTGAACGCGGGCAATAATGCACTGGATGGCGGCCGTGCGGCCGCCACGATCCGTTCGGGGGGATGAGGTCGGGGCCATGGGGTCTTGCAGCTGCGCCCCCGCATTGCCGGGATTGCAAACTGTGACCTTCGTCCGCTCGCTGTCGTTCGCCATGCGCTTCCAGGGCGCGCTGCTCTGCGCTCTTCTCTTCCTGCCGGCCATTGCCGCGGCCCAGGACTGGAACTATCGGGTCCGTCCCGGCGATACCCTGTGGGACCTGGGTGGCCTGTATCTCAAGCCCTCGGTACGCTGGCAGCAGCTGCAACAGCACAACCGCATCGACAACCCCTACCAGCTGCCGCCGGGGCAGCTGCTGCGCTTCCCGATCAGCTGGCTGCGCATCGAACCAGCCCCCGCCCGCGTGCTGTCGGTAAGGGGCAAGGTCGAACTGTCCGGCGCCGATGGCAGCGCCACGCGCGCGCTACTGGCCGGGGAACAGCTTCGCATCGGTGACACGGTGCAGACCGAGGGCGACTCCAGCGTCACGCTTGAATTCGCCGACGCTTCCCGCCTGCAGCTGCGCGAGCATTCCCGGCTGCGCCTGGACCAGCTCAGCCGTTACGGCCACACCGGCATGGTCGATACCCGCGTGCGCCTCCAGCAGGGCCGCGCCAGCAACCGGGTGACGCCTGCCCGTGGCCCCGCCTCGCGCTACATCATCGATGCACCTACGGCGACCAGCAGCGTACGCGGTACCGTATTCCGGGTCAGCGCCGGTGACGCCGGCCACGTGGCTGCCACCGAAGTGCTGCAGGGCAAGGTGCAGGTCGGCAACATCCACGGCAAGCGCCTGGTCCAGCCTGGACAGGCCAGCCTCAGCAGCAGCGCCGATACGGCGCCGGATGCTGTCTCCGCGCTTCTTCCAGCACCGCAGCTGCGCAGCGACGGCATGCGCCTGGCGCCCTTGCCGGCCCTCCTCGCCTGGGACCCCGTCGACGGCGCCGCCCGCTACCGCGTTGAAGTGGTGCTGTCGGCAACGCCGGAAATCCTGCTGTTTGCCGCCACCACCACCGATACCCGGCTGGCGATCGGCGACCTGCCCCCCGGCCAGTTGCGCATCCTGTTGCGCGCCGTGGATGCGCAGGGTGTGGAAGGCCTCGACGCCAGCGCCGATTTCGAACTCGGCGACCAGCCCCCGCCGCCACTGACGGTGGCCCCGCTGCACGGGCAGACCATCAACAGCGACCGACCGCGCTTCCGTTGGAGCCAAGCGCCCGGTGCGCGCAGCAGCGTGCTGCAGATTGCCGCCGAGCCGAACTTCGAGCAACCGCTGCAGGAACAAAGCACCCCGGTCACCGACCTGCGCCTGGCGCAGCCGCTGCCGCCCGGCCAGTACTTCTGGCGGGTGGCCTCGCGCGATGGCAACGGCCACCAGGGCCGCTATGGCCAGGCCCTGCCCTTGCAACTGAGCAATGAACCGGTCGACCCGGCCCTGCAGCCGCCCGAGGCCACGCGTGGCGAACTGACCCTCCGCTGGCAGGCCGGCAGCGAAGGCCAGCGGTACCGGGTGCAGGTGGACCGTCGAGGCGACTTCCGGGCACCCCTGGTCGACCAGACCGTAAGCGAGCCGCAGGTCAGCTTCAAGCAGCCGTGGAGCGGCACCCTGCATGTGCGCGTGCAGTACATCGACGACGACGGGCATGCGGGCGAGTACTCGCCGGCCCAGCAGATCAAGCTGCCTTGCCGTCTGTGCTACGGCGCTGGTGGCGGCGCCCTGCTGCTGTTGCTGTTGTTATGAGGCGCTCGCCGCTGCCGTGGTCGAAGCGGATTCTGCTGGCACTGCTGGCCGGCGTGCTGACGGTGATCGCCAGCCACGGCCAGTGGCTGTGGCGCCAGGACGAAGCCGCCTATGACGCCATGGTTGGGAATTGGGAGTACCGCCCCGACCCCAGCGTGCTGATCGTGGCCATCGACGAGGGCAGCCTGCAGCGCATCGGCCAATGGCCCTGGCCCCGTTCGGTCCATGCGCGCCTGCTGGACCGGCTGACCGACGCCGGTGCCGAGCGCATCGCACTGGACCTGATGCTGTCTGAGCCGGATCGACGCGACAGCCAGCAGGACGATGAACTGGCCACAGCGATCCGCCGCAGTGGCCGGGTGGTGCTGCCAGTGCTGGCGGCGCCGGCCGCCGGCGACCGCATGGCCGAGGAAATGCTGCCGATTCCGCAGATCGCGAGCAGTGCTGCGGCAATCGGCCATACCGATGTGGAAGTGGACGGCGATGGCGTCGCGCGCGGTGTGTATCTGCATGCGGGCATCGGCCAGGCCCATTGGCCGGCGTTGGGCCTGGCGCTGGCCGACCTGCCGCCGGGCACGGTGCACGGCCTGCCCGATCCCGATCCGCAGATCGGTTCGCCCTATCAGTGGCGACGCGACGACTACGTGCGCGTGCGCTATGCGGGGCCGCCCGAGCGCCTGCCGCAGGTGTCCTATGCCGACGTACTTGATGGTCACGTGGACACGGCGATGCTGCATGGCCGCCGCATCGTGGTGGGCATGACGGCCAGCGGCATCGCACCGCGGCTGTTGACCCCGACCACCCGCGAGTACTGGATGAGCGGCAGCGAATACCAGGCCAACATCGCGTCGATGCTGCTGCAGCACAAGCAGATCGATCTGCTGCCACGCCTCTGGCAGCACGCCATCAGCGGCGTGCTGGCCGCGTTGTGCGTGCTCCTGCTCGGCCTGCGCCTGCCATGGCTTGCCGCACTGTGCTCGCTGCCGCTTCCACCGCTGCTGAGCTGGTTGCTGTTGCGTGCCGGTGACCTGTGGTGGGCACCGGCAAGCGCAATGCTGGGCATCCTGCTGGTGTTGCTGTCCTGGGCGATCTGGCGGATCTCGGCCTGGCACCGCCAGGCCAACCGTGATGCGCTGACCGGCCTCGGCAATCGCCTGCGTTTCGAGCAGTCACTGCAGCAGGAATGCGATGCCGCGCGCCGCAGTGGCAGGTCCTTGAGCCTGGCACTGATCGACGTCGACCATTTCAAGCGCCACAACGACCGCCACGGGCATCAGGTCGGCGACCGCGTGCTGCGCGATGTTGCACGGCTGATCGGTGCGCATGCTCGGCGCCCACGCGACATGGCCGCGCGCTACGGTGGCGATGAGTTCGCACTGGTGCTGCCGGATACCCCGGCCGAAGGCGCACGCCAGGTCATCGAGGACCTGATCGCCTGCGTGCGTGCACTGCCGGCCCCCGGTGATGGCAGCGACGGTGCCGTCACCCTCACCATCGGCGTGTTCACCCGCGTGCCTGACGGCACGCTGCAACCGCATCATTTCGTCGAAGGCGCCGACGCCGCGTTGTACCAGGCCAAGGCCAACGGCCGCGACGGGTATGTGATCGACGACAAGACGTGACCCTCGCCGCCGCCGGGGTGCAACATACGCATGCGAATGGCTAGACTGGGCGCCTCGCCCTGCGTCCCCGCACCCGCATGAACGCCCACCTGTTCCGCTTCGGTATCAATCTCTGGCCACCGTTCCTGTTCACCGGCATCCATGTCACCCGCATCACGCCGGACTACCGGCAGATAGATGTCGAGCTGCGCCTGCGGCCATGGAACCGCAACTACGTCGGCACGCACTTTGGCGGCAGCCTGTTCGCGATGACCGATCCATTCTGGATGCTGGGCCTGCTGCACATCCTCGGGCGCGACTACTACGTGTGGGACCGAGCAGGCGCCATCGACTTCCTCAAGCCCGGCCGCGGCACCGTACGCACGTCATTCCGCATCGACGACGCGCTGCTGGATGAACTGCGCACGGAAGCAGCCAGTGGTGAGAAGGTGCTGCGCTGGTTCAGCAACGACGTGGTCGATGAGAGCGGCGAAGTGGTCGCCCAGGTGCGCAAGCAGGTCTACCTGCGGTTGAAGCCACACGCACGCTGAGCGCGCCTCAATCGCGCGCCAACGCAGCCGAAGCTGGCTCCGCCTGCAGCGGTACCGTCAGCCACGGGTTCTCATCAGCGCTGCGCGCTGGAGAGCGCCGCGGCACCTGCAGATGGTGGCCATCGGCGGACAGCTGCGGCGACCGCACCGGCGAGCGGAACTGCGCCGGCAGCCGCTGCAGGGCGTGCACCGGATCGTCCGTCTGCTGCCGCAGCCAACGCTGCGCCCCCAGCAGCCGCACCATCGCCGCGGCATCCTGTGGCCGTGACGAATACGCAGGATAGACGGGCGCGGCAATCTCGGTCAGCACGCACCCCATCACATTGGACAGGCAACCGAAATCCCGCTGCGGCGGCGCTTGTAACGGCAGCGGCCGATCGGCCTCCAGCGCGGCCGTGGCGGCTGCGCCACAGGCCCAGCCAAGATTGCCGGCCACGCGCGCCAACGTGCTGCGCCGGTCAAGCACCAGGACGCCACCAAATTCCCGGGCCGAGGACTCGATCGCCGCCCGGCTCATCGCGTACTCGCCCTGCATAGCACGGCACAGGCTCTGTTCCTCGGCCCGCAACGGCTGCATGGCCTGTTCGCACTCGGCCGGCAGGGGGTGGTCGGCAGGCAGTTCAACCAGCATGTCGGCCAGCAGCTGGGCATTGGCCTGCACCAGGCTGGCACCGATGATGCTCTCGACCAGATAACTGCTGCCGGGCACCAGCCGCCGGCCCAGCTGCAGGCCACGGCAGGCACCACGCAGGGCACCGTCAATGTCACCCTGCACATAGGCCAGCGCGCGTGCACTGGTGGCGTCCATCACTACGCCATAGGCCGGCAACGGGACCAGAATGCCCTCGCCCTTCGGCGGGAACGGCGACGCGAAGTAGTCGGCGTCGGCCAGCTGATCCAGCCGCGCATGCAACTGCTGGTGCCCGGCGTGGGCCTCCACGAAGCGTTGCGGGTCCGCGCGGACCTGGGCGAGACAGCCGCTGGCGGCCGGCCCGCAACTGGCCCCGGGCCGCGAGTGCAGCTCGGCATGGTTGGCTACCAGGTGTGTCCGGCCGCTGCTTCCGCCATGTGCATCGGCTTCCCAGCGCCGTACATCCTCGGCCAGCGCCTGCTCGCGCTGCTGGGCATCCAGATCGTCGAACGGCAGCGTCCACAACAGTGCATATCCATTGCGGCCGCTCACCGGCAGGCGTGCTTCCAGTCGCTGCTGCGCCTGCAGGCGCGATTCGGGCACCGGCCACATGCGCGAGGCGCACCACACCACGATGGCCAGCACCAGCAGGCCTGCCAGGGTCCAGCCCAGTCCGCGCAGAATCTTCAACACAGCTTCCCTTCCATGTGCCGTTGCCGCAGTCGATTCCCCAGCGTAATCGACCGGCCGTGACCGCTACAATGCGCGCATGTCGCTCGAAGCCCCCGCCCTGGTCCCCCGCCCCTCCCTGCAGCGCCTGTTCCTGACCGGCCTGCTGACCCTGCTGCCGATCTGGCTGACCTGGGTCGTGGTCAAGTTCGTGTTCGTGCTGCTGTCGGGTATTTCCAGCCCGCTGGTGGTGCCGCTGTCCGAACAGATCGCAACCAGCTTCCCGCACTATCTGGGCTGGGTCCGCGCCGAGTGGATCCAGGACACCATCGCCCTGCTGGCCACCCTGCTGGTGATCCTGGCGGTGGGCGTGGCCAGCCGCCGCGTGCTCGGCCAGCGCCTGCTGCGCTGGGTCGGCGCGGTCATCAAGCGTATTCCGTTGGCCAGCATCATCTACGACAGCGCCAAGAAGCTGCTGGACATGCTGCAGACCGAACCGGGCAGCACCCAGCGCGTGGTGCTGATCGACTTCCCGCATCGCGACATGAAATCGGTCGGCCTGGTAACCCGCGTGATCAAGGAACACGGCACCGACCGTGAGCTGGCCGCGGTGTATGTACCGACCACGCCGAACCCGACCTCGGGCTATCTGGAAATCGTGCCGGTGGAACTGCTGACCCCGACCGACTGGACCGTCGATCAGGCCATGAGCTTCATCATCTCCGGCGGTGCCGTGGCACCATCCAGCGTGCCGTTCACCCGCGCCGGCGAACGCACTGGCGAACGCACCGAATGACACCGGCGCCGATCGAGCGCCCGCTGCAGGACCGCGCGGTCCTGCTGTTCATCGTGCTGGCCGCGTTCTTCTGCGGCAACGCGGTGCTGGCCGAGCTGATCGGGGTGAAGATCTTCGCGCTGGAAGACACTCTGGGCATCGATCCGCTGAACTGGAACCTGTTTGGCCAGACCGGCTCGCTCAGCTTCACCGCGGGTACCCTGCTGTGGCCGGTGGTGTTCATCATGACGGACACGATCAACGAGTTTTTCGGCAAGCGCGGCGTGCGCTTCATCTCGTGGTTGGCCGTGGTGCTGATCGCCTATGGCTTCCTGTTCGCCTTCGCAGCGATCTCGCTGGCTCCGGCCAGCTGGTGGGTCACCTCGATGGACGGCCACGGCGTGCCGGACTACCAGGCGGCATTCGCCGCGGTGTTCGGCCAGGGCATGTGGACCATCGCCGGTTCGCTGGTGGCCTTCCTGCTCGGCCAGCTGATCGACGTGGCCGTGTTCCATCGCATCCGCCAGGCCACCGGCGAGCGCCACGTGTGGCTGCGTGCGACCGGATCCACCGCGATCTCCCAGGTGGTGGACAGCTTCGTGGTGATCTGGATCGCCTTCGTGCTCGGCCCGCAGCACTGGCCGACGTCGCTGTTCCTGGCCGTCAGCAGCGTCAACTACATCTACAAGATGGGCTTTGCGATCGCATTGATCCCGTTGCTGTACCTGATGCGGCGCGCGATCACCCGCTACCTGGGCGCCGACAGGGCCGCCGCCCTGCGCGCCGCGGCTGCGGCTGACTGAAGCCCCAGCGGCAAAAAGCTGACTGCGCCTTCACGCTGGCCGTACGCGGCCGGATCGTGCAAGCTCCACGGTCTGTGTTCCACGGAAGCTCCTGATGCCGCATCCCACCCGCGCCCTGGCCGCCGCCATCGCCGCGTTGTTCCTGTTCAGCGCCGTGCCGTCGGCCGAAGCAGCGAAGAAGAAGGCCAGCCGCCCTGCCGCCGCGCAGACCCGCCAGGCCGCCAAGCCCAAGGCCCGGCCCGCCCGCGCCACCGCGCCGGCCCGTGGCAGTTCGGCGCGCCGCGCCGCGCCGCGTCCGGTCGCAGCGGCCCGGGCCGTGCCCAAGCAGGTGCAGCTGGAGCGCCTGTACGACGAATACTGGGATGCCTCGATGCGGTTGAATCCGCTGCAGGCAACCTTCCAGGGCGAGGCCCGCTACAACGACCAGCTGCCCAACATCCTGTCCGCCGCCTGGCGCCAGCAATCGCACGACTTCACCACGCAGTGGCTGGGCAAGGTCGAAAAACTCGGCAGCGACGGCCTGCAGGGCCAGGACCTGCTCAGCTACGAGATCTTCGTGCGCGACGCGCGCGCATCGCTGGCCGCCGAGCGTTACCCGAGCTGGATGATGCCGATCAGCCAGTACTACAACATCGGCAGCATCATGGCGATCCTCGGCTCAGGTGCCGGCGCGCAGCCGTTCAACACCGTGCAGGACTACGACACCTGGTCGCGCCGCTCGCTGGGCATTCCCGAGCTGTTCGACCAGGCCATCGACAACATGCGCCAGGGCATGAGGGCCGGCGTGGTGCAGCCCCGCGACCTGATGGAGAAGGTGCTGCCGCAGCTGGATGCGGTGATCAAGCCGACTGCCGAAGAGAGCATCTTCTGGTCGCCGATCCGCACCATGCCCAACACCATCGGGGCGGAGGACAAGGCGCGCATCAGCGCCGAGTACAAGCGCATGATCGAGCTGCGCATCATGCCGGCCTACCGCGCCCTGCGCGGCTTCATCGCCACCGAATACCTGCCGGCCACGCGCACCAGCAGCGGCCTGGGCGCGCTGCCCGATGGCCAGGCCTGGTACGCCAGCCTGATCGTGCAGACCACCGCCAGCGACCAGAACGCCGCGCAACTGCACGCGCTGGGCGAGCAACGCGTGCAGGAGCTGCAGGCGCAGATTGCCACCGTGATGAAGGATGCCAAGCTGCGCGGCACGCCGACCAAGCTGCTGCGCAGCATGCGCAACGACCGCCAGTTCCAGTACGGTGACGCCAACGCATTGATCAACCGTTACCGCCAGGTGCAGCAGCAGGTCAACGCACGCCTGCCGCAGGTGCTCGATACGCTGCCAAAGTCCGCACTGGACGTCCGTGCGGTGGAACCGGAGCGTGCGCTCACCGCCGCGGCAGCGGCCTATCAGCCGTCCGCGGCCGGACAACCGGCCGTGTTGTACGTGAACACCCGCGACCTGCCCACCCGCAAGCGCTGGAACGTGCCGGTGCAGTACCTGCATGAAGCGATTCCCGGCCACCACGTGCAGCTGGGCCTGCAGCAGGAACTGGCCAAGCTGCCACGCTTCCGCCGCCTCGGTGGCGATCTCGCCTTCGTCGAAGGCTGGGGCCTGTATGCCGAAACGCTGGGTGAGAACCTGGGCATCTACACCGATCCCTACGACCGCATCGGCTACCTGTATTCGCGCCTGCTGCGCGCCGCCCGCGTGGTGGCCGACACCGGCGTGAACGCACAGGGCTGGAGCAAGCAGCAGGCCGTCACCTACCTGCAGAAGACCGTGGACATGAGCAGCGACGACGCCAACGCCGAAGTCGAGCGGATCATGGCCCAGCCCGGCCAGGCGCTGTCCAACGTGGCGGGCCTGACCACCATCGTCGCTCTGCGCGACAAGGCCAAGGAACGCCAGGGCGCCGCCTTTGACCTGCGCCGTTTCCACGCCGAACTGCTGAAGGACGGCTCCATGCCGCTGGACGTGCTGGGCCGCAAGATGGAACGCTGGATGGCGCAGCCCGCCAGCGCCACACCAGCCCCTTCACCCTGACCCCTCCGGAGCCGCCATGCGCCCTGCCGTCGCCCTGTTCGCCGTCGTGCTGGGCCTGCTGCCAGTGGCGGGCTCCGCCGCGCCGGTGCTGACCCCACCGGATGCGGGCATCGACGGCCTGATGCAGGCCTACGATGGCCGGGTGCCCGGCGCCGCCGTGCTGGTGCTGCATGACGGGCAGCCGGTGTTCCGCCGTGGCTACGGCCTGGCAGTGGTGGAGGACGGTACTGCGGTCACTGCCGCCAGCAACTTCCGGCTGGCCTCGGTCAGCAAGCAGTTCACCGCTGCGGCGGTGCTGCTGC
This sequence comes from Stenotrophomonas sp. YJH_SMC_37, assembly GCF_059370035.1. Lineage (NCBI taxonomy): Bacteria > Pseudomonadati > Pseudomonadota > Gammaproteobacteria > Lysobacterales > Lysobacteraceae > Stenotrophomonas > Stenotrophomonas sp. YJH_SMC_37. Next base: position 58,311 of record NZ_JCAFTG010000002.1, on the reverse strand, counting down.
TGGTGGAGGATGGACGGCTGGGGTTGAATCAGCCTGCACGACAGTGGCTGCCCGAACTGCCGCCGGCTGCAGCGGCCATCACGATCCGCCAACTGCTCTCGCACACCAGCGGCCTGCTCGATTACGAAGACCTGATGGACCCGGCTGACACGCGGCAGGTGCATGACGCCGACGTGCTGACCCTGCTGTCGCGCGAGGACCGCCTGAATTTCGCACCCGGCACGCAGTACCGCTACAGCAACAGCGGCTACGCGCTGCTGGCCCTGATCGTCGGCCGCGCGTCCGGCCAGGATTTCGCCACCTTCCTGCAGCAACGCATCTTCCGCCCGCTTGGCATGGCGCATACCGTGGCCCACCAGGACGGCGTGGACACGGTCGCCGCGCGCGCCTATGGCTACAGCCGGATCGACGGCCGCTGGCAGCGCACCGACCAGAGCACCACCAGCGCCGTGCTCGGCGATGGCGGCATCTATTCCTCGCTGGACGATCTCGCCCGCTGGGACGCCGCGCTGTATGACGACCGGCTGCTGTCGAAGGCTTCGCGCCGCGCGATGTTCAGCCCGGCCACGGCCACATCGGAACCGGACGTGCCGCATTACGGTTTCGGCTGGCGCCTGAACGGCCCGGTGCAATGGCACAGCGGCGAGAGCATCGGCTTCCGCAACGTGATCGTGCGCCACCCGGAAAAGCACCTGACCGTGATCGTGCTGACCAACCGCAACGATCCCGAACCGTACCCGCTGGCGCAGAAGATCGCCCAGCGCTGGCTGGACACTCTGCAATGAACACCGGTTCCGACGCCCTGCTGGGCATCCACCACGCCGCACTGATCTGCAGCGACTACGCACGCTCGAAGGACTTCTACGTGCGCATCCTCGGCCTGCGCGTGCTGGCCGAGAACCACCGCGCTGCGCGCGATTCCTGGAAACTGGACCTGGCCCTGCCCGACGGCGGCCAGCTGGAGCTGTTCTCCTTCCCCTCACCACCACCGCGCCCCAGCCGCCCCGAAGCCCAGGGCCTGCGCCACCTCGCGTTCCGGGTGGCTGCACTGGAACCCTTCATCCAGCGCCTGGCCGCGCATGGCGTCGCCTGCGAACCGATCCGCGTGGACGAATACACCGGCCGCCGCTTCACCTTCTTCGCCGATCCGGATGGCCTGCCGCTGGAGCTGTACGAAGTCGGTTGAGCGTTTTTCAATCGTGATTCATCCATGCATGGCATGGATCTACGTGTCGACCAAGGTCGACACCCACCAAGAGCAGGCCGTTCCATTCCGGCAGATCGCAGGAATCTGTCAGAGGTGGGGCGGTGTGGATGGGCAGGACCGTTGGCGCCATGGATGGCGCCATCGAGCCCCCATGGATGGGTTTACGGCGTGTCCTGCCCACCCACACCGCCCCGCCATCCCACGGATAGCTCGCTGTTGCGCTTGCTTCGGCTGTTGCCGTTGCCTCTGCGGGTGCAGGGCGCAGCCCTGCAAAGCCCCCCTTCCCCATACCCCGCCGAATGGGTATACAGTCGACCCATGCCGGCACCGTGCCGGAATGAACCCTGGGAGGGGACCATGCGCAAGACCTTCAAGACCCTGCTGCTGGCACTGCCGCTGTGCCTGGCCGCGCTCTCGGCGCAGGCCGCCGATGGCGCCGCAGGCCGCTGGAAGACCATCGACGACAAGACCGGCAAGGTGAAGTCGATCGTCGAGATCACCCAGGCCGCCAACGGCACCCTGACCGGCAAGGTGGTCGACATCCTGCACTCGGACAAGGGCCCGAACCCGGTCTGTGACGGCTGTGAAGGCGCCAACAGGAACAAGCCGGTGAAGGGCATGACCATCCTCTGGAACCTGAAGGCCGACGGCGCCAACAAGTGGTCCGGCGGCACCATCCTCGATCCGGCCAATGGCAAGACCTACAAGTCGAAGATGGAACTGCAGCCCGGCGGCACCCGGCTGGACGTGTCCGGCTGCATCGCCTTCATCTGCCGCGCGCAGACCTGGCAGCGCGAATAAGCGCCTTGGCCCCCGCTTGAACCCCGTGACCCGGCCCCGGCCGGGTCACCTCGTTGCGGGCATGCGATACTCTGCGGTTCCCCTCGGCTTCACCCCGCGACCATGACCCGTACCGCGCTCGTCACCACCGCTCTGCCCTACGCCAACGGCCCGCTGCACCTGGGCCACCTGGTCGGCTACATCCAGGCCGACATCTGGGTGCGTGCGCGGCGAATGAGCGGCGGCAGGGCCTGGTTCGTGTGCGCCGACGACACCCACGGCACGCCGATCATGCTGGCCGCGGAAAAGGCCGGGGTCACCCCGGAAACCTTCATTGCCAACATCCAGGCCAGTCACGAACGTGACTTCGCCGCCTTCGGCGTCGCCTTCGACCACTACGACTCCACCAACTCGGCGGCCAACAAGGCGCTGACCGAGCAGTTCTACCTGAAGCTGGAGGCAGCCGGCCACATCAGCCGCCGTTCGGTGGCGCAGTTCTACGACCCGGCCAAGGGCATGTTCCTGCCCGATCGCTACGTCAAGGGCATCTGCCCGAACTGCGGCAGCCCCGACCAGTACGGCGACAACTGCGAAGTGTGCGGCGCCACCTATGCGCCGACCGACCTGAAGGAGCCGCGTTCGGTCATCTCCGGTGCCACGCCGGAAATGCGCGATTCGGAGCACTTCTTCTTCGAGGTGGGCCACTTCGATGCGTTCCTGCGCGAATGGCTGGCCGGCGACGTCGCCCTGCCCGGGGTGAAGGCCAAGCTCGGTGAGTGGCTCAATGCCGAAGGTGGCCTGCGCGCGTGGGACATCTCGCGCGATGCACCGTATTTCGGATTCCAGATTCCCGGCCAGCCGGGCAAGTACTTCTACGTCTGGCTGGACGCGCCGATCGGCTACCTGTCCAGCTTCCAGACCCTGTGCGGCAGGATCGGCGAGGACTTCGACGCGCACCTGCGCGCCGGCACCGCCACCGAGCTGCACCATTTCATCGGTAAGGACATCGTCAATTTCCACGGCCTGTTCTGGCCGGCGGTGCTGCACGGTACCGGCCATCGTGCGCCGACCCGCCTGCACGTGAACGGCTACCTGACCGTGGACGGCGCCAAGATGAGCAAGTCGCGCGGCACCTTCGTGATGGCCCGTACCTTCCTCGACGCGGGCCTGGAACCGGAGGCACTGCGCTACTACTACGCCGCCAAGTCCAGCGGTGGCGTCGACGATCTCGACCTGAACCTGGGTGACTTCATCGCCCGCGTCAACGCCGACCTGGTGGGCAAGTTCGTCAACCTGGCCAGCCGCTGCGCCGGCTTCATCAGCAAGCGCTTCGAAGGCCAGCTGGCCGCGCAGCTGCCTGATGCCGCGCAGTACCAGCGCTTCGTCGACGGCCTGGCACCGATCCGTGAAGCCTACGAGCGCAACGACCCGGCTGCGGCGATCCGCCTGACCATGGCCCTGGCCGACGAAGCCAACCGCTACATCGATGACGTCAAGCCATGGGTCATCGCCAAGCAGGAAGGCGCCGACGCGCAGCTGCAGGCCGTGTGCAGCCAAGGCCTGAACCTGTTCCGCGTGCTCGTCACCGCACTGAAGCCGGTGCTGCCGGCCACCGCCGCGCAGGCCGAGGCCTTCCTGGCCGCGCCGGTGAACGACTGGACCGAGCTGGCGCAGCCGCTGCTGGATCACCGCATCGCCGACTACACCCCGCTGTTCACCCGTATCGACCCGAAGAAGATTGACGCCATGATCGACGCCTCCAAGGACACCCTGCAGCCGGCGGCTGCCGCTGCCCCCTCTGCCAAGCCGGCCGCCCCGGCCCCGGCCCCGGCCAAGGACGAAGCAAAGAGCGCCGATGCGCCGGCCTACATCGGCATCGACGATTTCGCCAAGCTCGACCTGCGCATCGGCAAGGTGCTGGTCTGCGAGTTCGTGGAAGGTTCGGACAAGCTGCTGCGCTTCGAACTGGACGCCGGCGAGCTGGGCAAGCGCCAGATCTTCTCCGGCATCCGTGGCAGCTACGGCGAACCGGAGAAGCTGGTGGGCCGCAGCGTGGTGTTCATCGCCAACCTGGCCCCGCGCAAGATGCGCTTCGGCCTGAGCGAAGGCATGATCCTGTCGGCCGGCTTCGACGGTGGCGGACTGGCGCTGCTGGACGCCGACAGCGGCGCGCAGCCGGGCATGCCGGTTCGCTGATGCCTGCAGCGGGCGTGGTTACGGCCACGCCCGCCGGCAGCTCCGGCCCCGGGAGGCAACGCGATGGGAAGCAACGCAATGGAACTGGCGCTGTTCGACTTCGACCACACCGTGACCACCTGCGATACCTATGGCCGCTTCCTGCGCCGCGTGGCCACCGCCGAACAGCTGGCACAGGCATGGTGGAAAGTCGGGCCGTGGCTGGCCGCGTACAGGTTGAAGCTGATCTCGGCCGAACGCATCCGTGCACGCGTCACCCGCCTGACCTTTAGTGACCGCCACAGCGATGACATCGCCACGCTGGCCGCAGGCTTCTCGCGCGAGTTCCTGCCCGACGTGGTGCGCCCGGAAATGCTGGAGCAGATCCGTTGGCACAAGGAACAGCAGCACACCGTCGTGATCGTGTCCGGCTCGCTGGACCTGTACCTGCGGCCGTGGTGCGAGCAGCTGGGCCTGCAGCTGATCTGCAACCGGCTGGAAAGCCAGGATGGCCGCCTGACCGGCCGTTACGCTGGTGGCGACTGCGGCCCGCGCAAGGTTGAGCACATCCGCCGCCAGTTCGATCTGTCGCGCTACGTGCGCATCCATGCCTACGGTGACAGTTCCGAAGACAAGCCGATGCTGGCCCTGGCCCACGAGCGCTGGTTCCGTGGCAAACCCCTGAAATGACCCCAACGCGCAGCCTTCGCCACGCATGAGCCTGATCCCGCCCCTGACCGAACGCCTCGACCGCCTGCTGCCGCAGACCCAATGCGGGCAATGCGGCTACGACGGTTGCCGCCCGTATGCGCAGGCGATGGCGCGCGGCGAGGCAGGCGTGGACCGCTGCCCGCCGGGCGGAGATACCGGCGCGCGCGCACTGGCGCAGGTGCTCGGAGTACCTGCCATTCCCTTCGATCGATCGCGCGGCGCGCACAAGGCGCCGCAGGTGGCGCTGATCGTGGAAGCCGACTGCATCGGCTGCACCAAGTGCATCCAGGCCTGCCCGGTGGACGCCATCGTCGGCGGCGCCAAGTACATGCACACGGTCATCGCCGACCTGTGCACCGGCTGCGAGCTGTGCATCCCGCCATGCCCGGTGGACTGCATCGAGCTGGTGCCAGCGTAGCCAACGGACCAACCGGCAGTGGAGCGGCGGGGTAGAGTCGACTGTTAGTCGACTGCTCTTCGTTCCGGCGGCGCAAAACCGCGCGCTGCGCGCGATAGTCGGCCAACAGTCGACTCTACCCCCTCCCTGGTGGGAGGTGACCTTGCCTGCCGTTACGGTACTGCCGCCGTCACCACGATCTCGACCTTCCAGTCAGCGTGGGCCAGCTTGGCCTCGACCGTGGCACGTGCCGGGGTCGCGCCTTCAACCACCCATTCGTCCCATGCCTTGTTCATGCCGTCGAAGTCGGCCATGTCGGCCAGGAAGATCTCCGCACGCAGCACGTGCTGGCGGTCACTGGCGACCAGCGCCAGCAGCTTGTCGATCTCCGCCAGCACCTGCCGGGTCTGGCCGGTGATGTCCTGGCTGGTGTCTTCCGGAATCTGGCCGGAGAGGTAGGCGACCTTGTTGTATACGGTCATTTCGGACATGCGCGGTCCGACGTCGTAACGCTCCATCATGGGCGTGGCTCCTGCGGTTGATCAGGCCTGCATTGTCCTCCAAACCGGTCGACGGTGGGTGCACGGGTGCCCTCCGCGATACGTCATTACCGGGCTCCGACGGTCCCACTGGTCAAATGACGATGACAGGCGCACGATGCGCCACGCCCGCGTTGACACCGCCCTCGCCCCTCCTGCCGCACCCTTGCGCCGATGACCGCCCCCGTCGATTCCACCACTGCCCCTTCCACGCCAACCTGGAAGCGGGTTGCCACCATCGTCATCCCGCTGCTGATCCTCGCCCTGGCCCTGCACGGCCTGGCCAATGAGTTCGACGAGCACGGCTATCGTGCGATCCGCCAGGCGTTCCGGCAGCTCAGCGGCACGCAGATCGCGCTCACCGTGGTACTCGGCCTGGCCAGTTACGCCTGCCTGATCGGCTTCGATGCCATCGGCCTGCGTCGCAGCGGCATCCGCGTGCACCCCGCGCGCGTCGGCATCACCGCGTTCCTTGCGCACACGCTGGGCCAGACCGTGGGCTTTGCCGCGTTGACCGGTGGCGCGGTACGCCTGCGCGGCTACCGCGGCGCCGGCCTGGATCTGGCGCAGATCGGCCAGGTGGTGCTGATGAGCACGCTCGGTTTCGTATTCGGTGCATGGCTGTTGATCAGCGTGGCCCTATGCATGGAACCCGCCGCGGCAGCGTTGGCATTGCCATTGAATCCCGATGCCGTGCGCATCGTCGGCATCATTGCCCTGCTCGCCTATCTCGGCACCGTGCTGCTGGTCGGCCGCGACGGACGGCAGTTCAGTGTGCTCGGTCACGCCTTGTGGCTGCCCGATCGCCGCACCATGATCGGTGTCACCGTACTCAGCATCATCGAGCTGGTGCTGGCCAGTGCCGCGTTCTACGTGCTGCTGCCGGACTCCACGCCAACCGGCCTGCCGGGCTTCGTCGGCCTCTACCTGGTGGCAGTGCTGGCCGGCCTGGTCTCCACCGTGCCCGCAGGCCTGGGTGTGTTCGAGTGGAGCCTGCTGAAGCTGTTGCCGCAGGTGGCACCGGCAGCGGTGCTGGCGGCAGCACTGATCTACCGCGTCACCTACTACGTGCTGCCGCTGGTGCTGGCCACCCTGCTCGCCCTTGCGCCGGCCCTGCGTCAGCCGCTGCAGGCCAGCGCAGGGGCAACCCGTGCCGGCTGGAACGCGCTGCGCCCGTGGCTGCCGCAGATCATCGCGCTGGCGGTGTTCAGCATCGGCGCCGCGCTGGTCATCGACGGCACGCTGCCGACGCCACGCCGTCACCTGGTGAACGCCTCGCTGCCGATCCTGGAAACCTCACACCTGGTCGGCAGCCTCAGTGGCGTCGCGCTGCTGCTGATCGGCCAGGGCCTGGCCCGGCGCAGCCACGCCGCGTGGGTGCTGGCGATGGCGGTGTGCGTTGTCACCCCGTTGCCGCTGTGGCTGCGCGGCGGGCAACCATTGATCGCCGTCTCGGCGGTGCTGGTGGCGATGGCCTTGTGGGCTGCACGCCGCGAGTTCTACCGCCAGGGCGCGCTGCTGGATGAAGCCTGGTCGTGGCCGTGGCTGCGCAATCTGGGTCTGGTGCTGGTCGCGGTCACCTGGCTGCTGTTCTTCACCTACAGCCATGTCGAATACCAGAACGAGCTGTGGTGGCAGTTCGCGTTGTCCGGCAACGCACCGCGCGCGCTGCGTGCGTTGCTGGTGGTGGCGATCGCGCTGGTGATGTTCGGCCTGGCCCGCCTGCTGCACAGTACGCGCAGCCCGCTGCCGGCCGCTGACGAGGCCACGTTGCAGTCGCTGGCACCGGTGCTGGCCGGGGCCACCGATACCCAGGCCTGCCTGGTACTGACCGCCGACAAGGCGGTGCTGCGCGATGATGCGAAACAGGGCTTCGTGATGATGCAGCGCTATGGCGGTTCGCTGATCGCGATGGGTGATCCGGTCGGCCCGCCGGACGTGGCCCGTGCACTCATCTGGCGCTTCCGCGAAGAAGCCGACCGGCTCGGCCTGCGCCCGGTGTTCTACCAGGTGGGCGAGACCTACTGGCAGACCTATCTCGACCTCGGCCTGGGCCTGGTCAAGCTGGGCGAGGAAGCGATCGTGCCGCTGCACGATTTCGGGCTGGAAGGCCGCGAACGCGCCGATCTGCGCCAGGCCTGGAACCGCGGCAGGCGCGGCGGCCTGTCGTTCCGCGTGGCACCGGAGGAGGAGGTTCCCGGCCTGCTGCCACGTCTGCATGCGATCTCCAACGCATGGCTGGAGGACAAGGCCGGCGATGAGAAGGGCTTTTCGCTGGGCAGCTACGACCCGGATTACCTGGTGCGCTTCCCGGTGGCACTGGTCGAAGCCGAGGGCCAGATCGTGGCATTCGCCAACCTGTGGCAGGCACCGGCCGGTGCCGAGCTGTCGGTGGACCTGATGCGCCACGTCAACGAAGCGCCGAAGGGCACGATGGACTTTCTCTTCATCGAATTGTTCCTGTGGGGCCGCGCGCAGGGCTATGCGCGGTTCTCGCTGGGCATGGCGCCGTTGTCCGGGCTGGCCCAGCATCGGCTGGCCGGTCGCTGGAACCGCCTGGCCGGCCTGCTGGCGCGGCATGGCGAACGCTTCTATGGCTTCAGTGGCCTGCGCCGCTTCAAGTCGAAGTTCGATCCGCAGTGGCGGCCACGCTATCTCGCGGCGCCCGGCGGCATGCATCTGCCGGCCGCGCTGCTGGATGCCACGCGCCTGATCTCGCTGGATCCGCGGCGGAACTGAAGCCGCGATGCGTCGGGCATGGCTCGACGCTACCCGCTGCTCGGTAGGTGTCGACCTTGGTCGACATGCAACCCCAGCGCCGACCAAGGTCGGCGCCTGCCAAGCGCTACATACCGCCCTTGAGGATCACTTCGGCCAAGCGATCGTAGTCCCCCCCGAAATGGTGATCACCCGGCAGCTTCACCTTCCTCACCCCGTCATTGGCCGGCAGGTCCGGGCACAATGCGTCCTCATCCTTGTCGCCGAACACGCACAGCGTTTTTTCTGCCGGCAGCCTGGCCACTTCCGGGGCGATCGGCAAGCCATCGCCGCCACCGCCCAGCCAGTTGCTGACATGGAATTCGAAGTCGGCCTTCCTGCCCACCGATAGCAGCACGATGCGCTCCAGCCCCTCACGGGTACCGGCATCGAGCTGGTTGATGGTGGCAGGCAACACATCGGCACCCTGCGAGAAACCAATCAGCATCACCTTGTCTCGGTGCCACTGCTGGCGGTAGTGGTCGATGATCTTCTGCAGGTCGCCGGCAAAGCCCTTCGGTGTGCGCTGGCTCCAGAAGTAGCGCAGCGAGTCGATGCCCACCACCGCCACGCCATGCGCGTTGAGTGACGACGCCACGTTCTTGTCCAGGCCCGCCCAGCCACCGTCACCGGAGACGAACACCGCCAGCGTATCGCCGCTGGTGGCCGCCGGCATTTCCACCACCGGCAGGCCCTTCAGTGCAGCAGGCGGCGGTGCCAGGCTGACGCCAGCCTGCGCGCCAATCACCCGCGCCGCCGCCACCAGGCCCGGTGATGCATCACCGCGCGCAGTGCGCTTGAACTCACGCGCCATGGCCACCTGCTGTACGAACCGGCTGGCCTGGCCCGCCCTGCAGCCGTTGTCGCCTGCCGCACTCAACCACGGAAAATTCAGTTCGGCCGGCTGCAGCCTGTCGCGCTTCACGCCATCGCCGCAGACCATGCGCTGGTGGCTGTGGTCCGGGCAGAAGCCGGTGGTCAGCACACCGGCGAAAACCTGGGTGTCGGCCTGCGCTGCCAGCGCGTAGGCCATTTCGGCACCTTCGCCATCACCGCCGACCAGCGGCAGGTGGTAGCCGGGCAGATGCAGCGAGGCCTGCAGCCAGCGCGAGAAATTCTCGACGTCACCGGAACCGAACGAACAGGTCGGGTCACCCTCGCGCTTGAGCACACCGCGCAGATGCGCAATGTCCACTGCCGCCACCAGCGCGCCGTCGGCACGCAGGGCCTCGATCGGCAGGCGGCTGGTGTCACCGCCGGCCGTGGGTTCGTGGAACCAGATCACCACCCGTTGCGGCGTGCCGGCCGGCATGTGCACCGGAATCTGCTCGAACCGCCCATGGCTGAACTGCTGCGGGGTCACCGCCGCCGTTGCCGGCAGCGTGGCCAGCGCCAATACCACACCCATTGCCCTGCCCAGCCCTGCACGCTTCATGTCGCATCCCCGATCGAATGCGCACACGATACGCCGCCGCCGCGTGCACGGCACGTACCGGCGCAGGCCGTTGGGGATTCAGTCGGCCGCGGCCTGGCGGCTGCGACGGTACAGGGCCGTCGCCAGGTACAGAAGCCAGCCGACGATCACTGCGATCACCACTTTCTGTCCGAGCCCGCGCGGTGGCCCAGCGCGCCACAGCACGTGCAGCCACAGCAGCACGAAGGCCAGCCATGCCCAGCCCCAGAGCAGGTCAGCGGCGGGCTGCCAACCCGGTTCCCGGCGCAGGTACCACGCCTGCAGCAGCATGCCGACGCTGGCACACAGGAACGCCGTGTTGGCTGCCAGCCCGTGGATGAACGGCGCCAGCAACGGGGTCGCTTCAGGCAGCCAACTGTCACCGATCGCCACCGTCGCCAGGCCCAGGGCGGAAACCGTGAACAACAGCGGTGCGGCCGCACTGCGCCGTGGGCCGATGCTGCCGCGATACAGCGCAACGCCGAGTGCCGCAATGGCCAGCGCCAGCACGCAGTAGGCAGCGCGCAACGCCAGCCCCCACGGCCCGTGCAGATACAGGCTCAACGTCGCCCGCACCCAGTCCAGATCACTGCGCGCAACCTGGGTCCACAGCGCGGTTGCCACGAACAGCAGCAGCGCCACCAGTGCCAGCACCGCCACCGGACGCGCACGGCTCATGCTGCGTCCTCAGGATGCCGCGTCTTCCATTCGGCCAACGCCTTGCGGTAACGCTGCAGCTCCTCGGAGTACAGGTCCAGCACGCACAGCGGGCAGCCGCTGCCGCAGCATTCGTTGGGACCGGGTTCTTCCGGTGGTAGCGGGCGTGGATCGGGATCAGGGACGGACACGGTCGGAAGCGACGATCAGTGGAAGCAGGCCCCAGTGTACCGGGCTGGCTCAGCGGGCCAGCTGTCGGCGCAGGTTCTCCCGAGCGGCCGCATCCAGCCGTTGGTGGAAGAAGTCACTGAGGAAAATCCGCGGCGCCCGCAGCAGGCCCTGCAGGAACCGACGGCGGCCGGCGCGGTACAGGAAGCCCGGCACCACGCCCTTGTATTCGTCGGCCACGCCACGGTCATAGGCGGCAAACACCGGCTCCGGCGCGGCCAGGATCGCCATGTCGCAGTCCAGGAACAGCGCCGCCTCGGCATCCACATCCTGCGGACCCAGCTCACCATGGCGGGCGGTCAGCAGGATCAACTGCCCGACGCGTGCGGCATCCACTGCGGCCAGCTCCGGTGCCTGTGCGATCGCGTGCAGGGCCAGCTGCGCAGAACGGGCCTCGTTGTCCTTGCGCCCCGCGTGGTAGATCGCATCGTGGTAGAGCACGGCCAGATAGATCTCGGCCGGCTGGGTCCAGCCAGGGCCGTCGGCCACCTCCTGGCAGTGCTGCAGCACGGCGCGTACATGGCCGAAGTGGTGGTAGGCCCGTGGCGGCGTTGCATAGCTGTCCTGCAGCGCCTGCCACTGCGCCGGGGCAAGCGTCAGCGGTGAGAAGTCCATGCCCGGATCATCCCGCCTGTGCCGGCGCCGGGCAAGCTGGCGGTTTTTTCACCACGCACTCACAACGCTTGCCGGGCGGGGCCCGGAGCCAGTTGTCCACAGCTTTGTCGAGCGCTGGTCCACATCGGTTGTGGATGACCGCGGCGCCGACCAACGGTCGCTGCAGCCTGACATCCATGGGAATACACTCGCCACAGGCGGGAGCGCCCGCCGCTGCCGGGAACCGTCATGTACCGTTCTGCCGCCCATTGCCTCACCCTTTCGCTGCTGGCCTTCTGTGCTCCTGCCTTCGGCGCAGGCCAGGCACCGCCCGCCGATGTGGTGACGACCCCGACCATCACCGTGTCAGCCGTACGCGTGCCGACCCCGGAAGAAGTGTTCGCCATTCCCGCAGACCTGCGTGCGATGCTCCAGAAGCAGGTGATCCAGCGCAGCTACTCCCGCGACCAGCGGTTGCAGGCGCTCGTGGAGATGATCTTCGGCCAGCACGGGCTGGACCTGCAGTACGACGCCAATGCGACCTACACCGTCAGCGATATCTGGCAGCACCGCCGCGCCAACTGCCTGGCCTTCACCCTGCTGTTCGTGACGCTTGCGCGGGAGGCGGGCATCCAGGCGCGCGTGCAGGAAGTGGGGCAGGTAGTGTCCTGGTACCAGGACCAGGACGCGGGCGTGGTCTACAGCGTCGGCCACGTCAACGCCGGTGTCGACGTCGGCGGGCGTTTCGGTACCGTCGATCTGGATCGCAACGTGCTCTATGACCGCCGTGGGCCGGTTCCGGTCAGCCGTGCGCGGGCATTGGCGCATTTCTACAACAACCGGGGTGCGGAGCGCCTCGCCGACGGCGACTTCGGCGGCGCGCGTGCGTTCTTCGACGCTTCCCTGGGCCAGGACAGCGGGTTCGCTCCGGTGTGGAACAACCTCGGCGTACTCGCCCACCGCGAAGGCAACACCGAGGCGGCGCGGCAGGCGCTGGACCGATCGCTGCAGCTGGACGGCCGCCAGGATGCCGCACTGACCAATGCCTCTGCGCTGTTCCGCAGCCTGGGCTTGACCGCACAGGCGCAGTCACTTGAGCGCCGGCTGAAGTCGGTGCAGCGCGAAGACCCGTTCGCGCAGTACATGTTCGGCGCCAAGGCCGAACGCGCCGGCCAACTGGACGAGGCGATCCGCCATTACCGGCAGGCCGTGCGCCTGTACGACACCGCGCATCAGTTCCACTTCGGGCTGGCACGCGCCTATTTCCTGGCTGGCCAGCTCAAGCGCGCCGATCGTGAACTGCTGCGTGCACGGGAACTGGGGGGCGCGCCGGAGCAGGCGCGCTACCAGGCCAAGCTGGACAGCCTGGCCCGCTGGCGCGCGCAGCAGCAGGCCAGGCGCTGAAGGCGATCAGGCCTTCTTGAGGAAGCAGGTCTTCAGGACCAGGCCCTTGATCTTGTCCGAGTTGCCTTCGATGTGCTCGGCATCATCTTCGACCAGGCGGATGTTGCGGATCACGGTGCCCTGCTTGAGCGGGATCGAGGAGCCCTTCACTTTCAGGTCCTTGATTACGGTGACGGTGTCGCCGGCCTGCAGGGTATTGCCGTTGCTGTCACGCACGACCAGGGTGGAGCCCGCGCTTTCTTCGGGGGTCCATTCGAAGCCGCAGTCGGCGCAGATCCAGAGCGCACCATCGGCGTAGGTGTTTTCCAGGGTGCACTGCGGGCAGGCGGGGGCAGAAGACATCAGCAAGTACCTCAAAGTGAATCAACAGCCGCCATTGTAACCGCCTGGCTTCCCTGCCCCTTTTCCAGGCAGGCCCCGGGCTGCGCACCTGGCCCGACACACAACGGCACGCCCCCGGAACTTGCAGTCGGCGGCGAACTGCAGCAGAGTGCGCGGCCCCTGATCGACCCCGGAACTTCCCATGCGCCTCGGCATCGACTTCGGTACCAGCAACTCCGCCGCCGCCATCGTGCATGAGGGAAAGCTGCTGCCGATCCGCTTCGGCGACGCCGAACAGTTCCGCACCAGCGTGTACTTCCCCGGCGTGGTGCCCGACCCGGATGACTTCCAGCTCGATGATGGGCAGGAACACCAGCTGCAGCAGATGATCGACAGCGCTGCGCGCGCGGCCCGCGCCGCCGGCCAGGAACGCACGCCACAGGCACTGCGCCGCGAAGCCCTGCGCGCACTGCGACGGGAGTGGATGGAAGCGCGCGCCGGCAAGGAACGCAGCGCCAGCGACCTGCTGCAGAACGCGGTCTATGGCGATGACGCGCTGGAAGCCTATTTCGAGGAACACGAAGGCAACCTGGTGCAGAGCCCGAAGTCGATGCTCGGCTACAACCTGCACCCGCGCGCCAAGCAGACCATCACCGGCATCGCCGCGCACATCCTCGAGCACATCCGCCTGACTGCCAGCGCCCAGCTCGGCCAGCCGCTGCGTGCCGCCCTGCTCGGCCGCCCGGTGCAGTTCCGCAGCTCGATCGGCGCGGCCGGCAACGACCAGGCGCTGGACATCCTGCGCGAGGCCGCCACCCAGGCCGGCTTCGACCAGATCGATTTCCTCGAGGAACCGGCCGCGGCGGCCATGCATTACCACGCCGAAAGCCGCGAGCGGCACCAGGCGGTGATCGTCGACATCGGTGGCGGTACCACCGACATCGCGCATGCCGAAGTCGGCGGCGATGCTGCGCCACGCATCCACCGCGCGTGGGGTATTGCCCGCGGCGGTACCGACATCGACCTGGCGCTGAGCCTGTCCAGCTACATGCCGCTGTTCGGCCGCGGCATCACCCGCGTGCCCGCCCACCACTACGTGGAAGCGGCCACGGTGCAGGACATGACCCGCCAGCGTGACTTCCGCCAGCACAAATACGATCACGTCGACGATCCGTGGCGCGCGCGCCTGCAGGCCCTGCAGGACACCGGCAATACCGCCCGCCTGTACCGCGATGTGGAACGCGCGAAGATCGCCCTCAGTGCCGCCAGCGAGCACCGCAGCACGCTGGACTACATTGCCCGCGACCTGCATGCCGACAGCAGCGCCGCCGGCCTGGCCGCTGCCGCTCACGGCTACCTGGAACAGATCCGGGAGCTGCTGGCCCAGGTCCGCAGCGACATTGGCGGCGACCCGGATGCGGTGTTCCTGACCGGCGGCATGTCCCGCGCCGGCTACCTGCGCCAGGCCGTGGCCGAGGCCTTCCCGGGCGCCCGCATGGTCCACGGCGAGCCCGCGCTGGGCGTGGTCCAGGGCCTGGCACTGGCGGCAGCCAGCCCGGATTAACAAAACGTTACGCGGTCTAAGTTACTCTTGGTCGGCTAGAACCCCGCTGCACCTTCCACTGGCCACGCCGGTGTGTGTCCACGGTGCAGCCTGGCCCGCCTGCGGGCCTACCGGCCATGCCTTCCTGGCTCGTTCATGGTCCGCGCAGCACCTGAGCCGCCATCGAGACCCGCTTTGGGCACCCGCCAGGCCCCTGTGGCCTTACAACCTGACGCAGCACCTGCACCCATCGACTGCCGCCGTTGTGACGCGGTCTGTTGTCGGCTGCCCGTGCTGCTGCAGCCCGGCGACCACGTGCCTGGCCAGTTCCTGTCACGCGACTCCCACGGCCGTGCCGTGATGGCGCGCAACGAGGAAGGCTGGTGCGCGGCGATCGATCCCTATCACCTGCGCTGCACGATCTATTCGCAGCGCCCGGCGATCTGCCGCCAGTTTTCGATGGGCGGCGATGACTGCCGCCGCGAGCGGCAGGACTACCTGCGCCAGGCTGATGCCTGGTCGCTTTCCTCCCCTTCCACCTGACAGGAGCAACCATGCCCCGCAAGGCAAAGACCCCCGCGAAGGCCAGCAACAGCATCCGCAGCGAACGCAAGGGCGCGGCCGCCAGCACCGTGGTCAGCAGCGATTCGATCGCTTCGGACCTGGCAGCGTTCCGCAAGGCCGGTGGCAAGATCGAAGTCCTCGGCACCACCTGGGCGCTGAAGAAAGCCAGCTGACCCAGCACCGACCGCGGCGGCGCTGCCGCCGCGGCCTGCCGGACCGCGCTCAGCGATCCAGGCGTACCCTCACACTGCCCGAGTGCGACTGGATGCGGATGTCTCCATCACCGCCGCCCAGACGCGTGTCGAGATGGCTGCCCGGCCCATAGCGCGGCCGCTCCACCTGCCCGGCATCGCTGTTGATCGAGCCGCTGAAGCTGTTCACCGACAGCTGTGCCGACACCGTGCGCGGCAGGCTCAGCGTGACCGGGGCACTGACCGATTCGACATTGATGCGGCCACCGGGCGCCAACCCGGCTGCTGCCAGATCGATGCTGCCCGAGACGGTCTCCACCGCCAACCGCTGCACGCGTCCGGCTTCCACCGCAACCCGGCCGGATACCGTCTGCGCACCGATATCACCGGACACGCCGCCGCCGGCCTCGATCCGGCCACTGACCGTATTTACGTCCAGCTTCGGCGTCTGCAGGCGTGCGCTGACACTGCCACTGACCGTGTTGAGTTTGCTGTCGCCGCTGCGGCCAGCCGCGCTGAGGCTGCCGCTGACGGTGTCGGCCTGCAGCCGTCGCACGTCGATGCCACTGATGTCCTGGCTGGCGCTGACCGTGCTCAACAGCAGTTCCACCGAGCGCGGCACGTTCAGCACCAGCGTCGCGCCACCATTGTTGCTGCGGCGCGGGTATTCAATCTCCCAGCGCACCCGGTTGGCGCTCTTTTCCTGGCGCAGCTGCAGGCCATCGCTGAGCGTGCCGGTGAGTTGCACATCATTGCGGTCCCAGCCACGCACGGTCACCTTGCCGGCCACGTTGCTCAGTTCGATGCGACCGCCCGCAGCCAAGGTGTGGCGCTCGTCGATGCGGGTGTCGGCCAGCGCCACGGCAGGGGACAGCAGCAGTGCGACACAGCAGGAAATCAGGGTTCGGGTCATGGGGGTCTCCTCAGGTCGTCAGGCCGGACTCGGCGGCATAGGCCGCCTGCCGGGTCAGTTCCAGCCGCAGCGCATAGGTGCGCTTGAGCTGGCCAAGCAGGTGCGGCGCGCGCGGGTCCTGCGCCAGTGCGGCACGGATCTGCGCCGCGCTTTCATCCAGTTCGTGCAGGGCCGGCTGCCATTCCGGCGCGCGCCCATCGGGCAGCGAGGCCACGGCCTGCTGGTACTGCTCGGTCATCGCAGCCGCCTGCAACTGCAGCGTGGACGGCACCGGTGTATCCGGCTGCGCGTGCCACCAAGGGGCCACCGCGTAGATCGCCAGGCTGGCAGCCAGGGCAGCGCCGGCCGGCAACCACCAGCGGCGCCGCGAACGCGTTGCCAGGGCCACCACGCTGCCCGTTGGCGCAGGTGCTGCCTGTGGTTCACGCGGCGGCAGCCGGGCAGACAGGCGTGCCCAACCATCAGTGGGCACTTCGCGCTCATTCGGCAGCGCACGCAGCCGGGCCAGCAGGTCGTGATCGAAATCGTGTTCGTGCGTACTCATGTCATGTCTCCCAGCCGTGCGCGCAACAGGCCGCGCGCACGATGCAGCTGTGCCTTGGAACTGCCGATGGCCATCTGCAGCTGCTCGGCGATTTCCTGGTGTTTCCAGCCTTCGATGTCGTGCAGCACCAGTACCGCACGCGCCCGTGGTGGCAGTGTCGACAGCGCGCGCTCCAGGTCGCGCTCGGTGCCGGCGCAGCGGTCACGCACCGCCAGTTCCTGCAGGCCCCCGTCGACGTCGTCCAGACTGTCGTGATCCTGCCCGCCCGCCCGGCCACGCAGCTCCATGAGCGCGGCGTTGACGCCCAGCCGATGCAGCCAGGTCGACAGGCTGCTCTCGAAGCGGAACCCCGGCAGCGCTTTCCAGGCCTGCAGGAAGGCCTCCTGCAGCGCATCCTCGGCACGTGCCTGCTGGCCGCCACACAACCGCCACAGCACAGCGAATACACGCGGCGCGTGACGCCGGTACAGCAGTTCGTAGGCAGCAGTGTCTCCCGCAGCGGCCGCCCGCACCAGGGCGGGTTCGTCGACGGGGTCGTTGGCGGCAGGCAGCGCTGGCATGGTGGTGTCGAGCATATCGCTTGGATGCGGCGGCCCGGAAAAAGGTTTAGAGGTGATCGGCGATCAGGGACATGCAACCTTTTCGACGATGGCTGCATCCATGAAAGGTCTTCGAGAAAACACCTCCGGGAGTCCAGTCATGTCCAGCCCCGCCTGCGCCGCCGTGCTGGTGATCGCCGCCTGCGTCGTGCTGCAGGCATTGGGCCTGTCCCTGCAGCTGCGCACGGACAGTGGCCGCGCCTGCCTGCAGCAGCATCGCCAGGAACTGGTGTGCCTGGCCTGGGCACCGGCAGTCGAATCCACGGCAGGCGCCGGGTAACATCAAGGGCCGTTATTGCCACCTGTTGTCGCGCCATGATGTTGTCGCTGAAGGATCATCTCCCCGCCTGGACCCACCCCTGGCTGCATGACGTGGGTATCGCCGTGAAGATCCTGCTGACCCTGCTGGCCGCGTGGCTGCTGCGGGTGCTGGCACGGCGCCTCATCCGGCGTTTCGCCGAGCACTACACACTGCCACCGGAGATGGCGATGGGCGCCCGGCGGATCACCAGTTTCGTGGTCTATTTCAGCGCCCTGCTGTACATCCTCAGCCTGCTGGGCGCGTCGCCTTCGGTACTGTGGACGGCGTTCACCGGCTTTGCCGCCGTGGGTGCGGTGGCCTTTTTCGCGGCGTGGAGCGTGCTCTCCAACATCTTCTGCACGCTGCTGATCTTCACCACGCGCCCGTTCCGCCTGCATGACTACATCGAGGTGCTGGAGAACGGCGAGAAGCCGGGCCTGAAGGGCCGGGTGATCGATGTGAACCTGATCTACACCACGCTGCAGGAAACCGGCGACGGCCACGAGGGCACGGTGCTGCAGTTGCCGAACAACCTGTTCTTCCAGCGCACCGTGCGCCGCTGGCGCGACCCGGCACAGGCGCCTGGTGGCATCCAGGGCGACGGCTGAGGGTGGGGTTTTCGGCAGGGCTGCGCCCTGCACCTGCTCGGAGCAACGGCAACGGCAAAAGCATGCTATCCGTGGGATGGCGGGGTGGGTCCGGTTGAGGGGGACGCTGCAAGTACGTCCATGTAAGCTCGGTCGCCGCATCCATGCGGCTCACGCCCCCTCAACCGGACCCACCCCGCCTTCGACAGATTTCCGCGAGCTGTCCGTTCTTCTGTAGAGCCGAGCCATGCTCGGGTCAAATCATTCCGATATCGAAATTTTCGATTTCAATGGAAATTTATCCACGCACGGCGGGATGTACCCGATCGCGGAAATCTGTCGGAGGTGGGGCGGTGTCGGAGTGCGGGGTGTCAGCCGCATGGATGCGGCTGCCAAGCCTACAAGGACGTACTTGCGGCGTCCCCGCACTCCGACACCGCCCCGCCACCCCACGGAATGCCAGCTTTTGCTGTTGCTGCTGCCTTGGCTTGAAGGCTTCGGCGGGTGCAGGGTGCAGCCCTGCCCAACAACCTTTACCTCAACTGGCTGTCCTTGCTGCCACGCCGGTTGTAGCCGGCATGCGCCTGCTCTTCGTCATCCCGCGCCTGCTGGCACGCAACGCACAGCCGCACACCAGGCACGTCCTGGCGCCGCGCCAACGGAATCGGCGCGTCGCATTCCTCACAGTGTTCCAGACCGGGTCCCTCGCGCAGCTGGCGCCGCGCGCGGGCGATCGCATCATCAACGGTGGCGTCGATCTGGTCCTGGACCGCGCCGTCTCCCGCCCAACCGGTGGCCATGGCCGTCCTCCGCAGGTGTGTCGCCTGATATGGGGACGATACACCCCGGTAAAAGGAATGCCTTCCTGTAGCGCCGAGCCATGCTCGGCGGGGCTTCAGCAAGCTGAGTGGAACGCGCACGGGTTAGATCAATCCGATTGCGACTTAATCCCCTCCGTCCCCTTTTTGTTTACCAGATCAGGTCGTCCGGTACCTGGAACTGCGCATAGTAGGCGTCGTCCTCGGCGTTGCCGGTCGAGATCTCGGCGGTCGAGCCCGGCTGGCCGTGGTCGACGATGATCGCTTCGGGCGCGCGTTCACGCACCTTTTCGGCGGCAGCACGCGGCAACACGGCGTAACCGTCACCATGGGCAACGATGACCAGAACGCCCGCCGACAGCGCCTTGCGCAGCTTGGGGTCGATCAGCAGGGTGCGGATCGCCGTGCCATCGCTGAAGCGGTACTCGTCATCGCCCTTGTGGGGCACGGCATGGGCCGCGATGATCTGCTTCGCCTGCGCCTTCTGTTCAGCTTGCCTGGCCTGGGCATTGCGCTCGGCGGCCAGCGCGCGGTCGCGCTCGACCTTCTCGGCGCGGGCACGCTCAGCCTCGCGCTGGACCTCGGCCGACGTCGATTCGGCCTTGCCTTGCCGCGCCTTGGCCTGCTCGCGCGCGGCGGCGCTGGCCTGCGACTTCTTGGCCAGGCCGGCCTTGAGCAATTGTTCCTGCAGCGCGTTGGGCTTTGCCATGGTCGATGTGTACCGCGTGTAATCTTGGATGTCCCCATTCTACCGACGCCCCGCCACCCCTGCATGGCAGTCCTGAAGTACCTCACCGGCTATCCCGAACCCCTGGTCGCCCAGGTCAGCGACCTGCTGGCACAGGGCAAGCTCGGCCCATGGCTGCAGCAGCGCTACCCCGACCCGCACACCGTGCGCAGCGACCGCCAGCTGTACGACTACACGCAGGAGCTGAAGGACCGCTACCTGCGCAAGTCGGTGCCGCTCAACAAGGTCTGCTACGACAACACGCTGGAAGTGATCAAGCACGCGCTGGGTACCCATACCGCCATCTCGCGCGTTCACGGCGGCCGCCTCAAGGCCAGCCGCGAGATCCGCATCGCCACCGTGTTCCGCCAGGCACCGGCAGCGTTCCTGCGCATGATCGTGGTGCATGAGCTGGCCCACCTGAAGGAAGCCGACCACAACAAGGCCTTCTATCAGCTGTGCCAGCACATGGAGCCGGATTACCTGCAGCTGGAATTCGATACCCGCCTGTACCTGACCGAGCTGGCCAACCGCGGCCAGCGCTGACCGGCCGCAGCAGCTACACTGCGCGCCCACTGCCCGACCTGCCTGCCATGGAACCGATCCGTCTCGACAAACGCCTGTCCGCCCTGCTCGGCATCCCGCGCGGCGAAGCGCGGCGCTACATCGAAGGCGGCTGGGTCACGGTCAATGGCGAGGTGGTGGAACAGCCGCAGCGTCCGGTCGATGACAGCGCGGTGATCGTGGTGGCCGAGCAGGCCAGCGATGAAAAGGCCGAGCGGGTCAGCATGCTGCTGCACAAACCGGCTGGCGTTGCCGCCGAAACCCTGTGCGCGCTGGTCAGCAGTGACAGCCGCAGCGAGCTGGACGCCAGCGACATCCGTCCGCTGCAGCGCCACTTCCACGGACTGCAGCTGGCGGCCGCCCTTCCGGCCAGCGACAGCGGCCTGGTGGTGGTCAGCCAGGACCCGGCCACGCTGGCCCATCTTCAGCGCAACCTGGGACGCACCGAGCAGGAATACCTGATCGAGGTCGCCGAAGGCGGCCCT
Organism: Stenotrophomonas sp. YJH_SMC_37; assembly: GCF_059370035.1. Taxonomy (NCBI): domain Bacteria; kingdom Pseudomonadati; phylum Pseudomonadota; class Gammaproteobacteria; order Lysobacterales; family Lysobacteraceae; genus Stenotrophomonas; species Stenotrophomonas sp. YJH_SMC_37. Next base: position 37,252 of record NZ_JCAFTG010000002.1, on the reverse strand, counting down.
GAGCGTGGCCCATGGCTGCTGGCGCGCCTGCAGCAGGAATCCGGCGGTGCCAAGGTCAGCTGGCAGAGCGAGCAGCGCCTGCGCTTCGCGGGCAAGGGCCTGACCGCCAAGGGCCTGCGCGTGGCGGTCACCGCGGCCGGCCTGCAGGTGACGGCCGTGCGTCGGCTGCGTATTGGCCGCGTGGCACTGGGACCGCTGCCTGCGGGGCAGTGGCGTTACCTGGGCAGCGACGAGCGGTTCTGACAGGGAAGTCCCTGTCATCCACGCATGGCGTGGATCTTCTGCGATGCACCGTCTGCCTTTGATCCACGCGTGGCGTGGATCTACCATCGGCGCATGAGCCTGCCCAAGCCCCTGTGGCGACGTCTGCTTCGCGTTGCTGCAATCATCCTCGCCACACTGGTGCTGCTGGTCCTGTCCGGGCTGCTGCTGGCCGACCATCTCACCCCGCAGGCACGGGGCACGCCCTCGCACGTGCTGCCGCTGCAGCCGGCACAGACGCGGATCGACCGGCAGATCGTTCCGTTGCAGGAGGCCCATCCCGGCCAGTCCGGCGTGGCCTTCCTCAGCGATGGCATGGATGCCTTCGCCGCGCGCGCGATGATCACCACCCACGCCGGGCGCAGCCTGGACCTGCAGTACTACATCTGGCACGACGACCTGATCGGCCACCTGATGGCCAAGGCGTTGTACGACGCCGCCGAACGCGGCGTGCGCGTGCGCATCCTGCTCGACGACATGAACGCCAAGGACAAGGACGCCCTGATGATGGCGCTGGACCGGCACCCCAACATTGAAATCCGCCTCTACAACCCGTTCCGCAACCGGACCGGCCTGCTGCGCATGGTGGAGATGGTGCAACGGTTCTTCAGCGTGAACCACCGCATGCACAACAAGAGCTGGATTGCCGACGGCCGCGTCGCGATCGTCGGCGGCCGCAACATCGGCGAGGAATACTTCAGCGCGCGCACCGATGTGAACTTCCAGGACCTGGACCTGCTGGTCGCCGGCCCTGCCGTGGAGCAGGCCAGCCGGATCTTCGACGACTACTGGAACAGCGAGGCCGCCATTCCGGTATCGGCGCTTGCCTTCCATACCGATGCCCAGCTGCGCCTGCTGATACGCGAATCGGACCATGAGGCCCAGCGTGACGTGGCCCAGCCCTACCTTGCGCGCGTGGCCGAATCGCGCAGGCGGCAGCGCCCGAGTCCCGAGCCATTGCGCTGGAGCCGTGCAGTGCGCATCGTCTCGGACCCGCCGATGAAGCACCGCGACGATGATCGCGGCGCGTGGCTGGTTTCGACGCTGACCAGCGAGCTGCAGGCCGCCCGGCACAAGGCCCTGTTGATCTCGCCCTACTTCGTGCCCGGCAACGAGGGCCTGGATGGCTTTTCGGCCATGGCCCGGCGGGGCGTGCAGGTCGGCGTGGTCACCAACTCACTGGCTGCCAATGACGTCGCCGCGGTGCACGGCGGCTACATGGGCTACCGCGTGCCGTTGCTCGAAGCCGGCGTCCACCTGTATGAGCTGAAGGCACAAGGGCAGTCCGGCGATGCGGGCGTGTTCGGCAGCAGCGGCGCCAGCCTGCACACCAAGGCGTTCCTGGTCGATGACCGCCGCGGCTTCGTCGGCTCATTCAACCTCGATCCGCGCTCGGCCTACCTGAACACTGAAATGGGTGTGCTGTTCGACGATCCGTTGCTGGGTGCACAGCTGCGCGGCGAGTACCTGCGCCTGGCGGATCCCAGGCACAGCTGGTGGCTGGCGCTGGACGACCGTCGCCGGTTGCGCTGGCTGGAGCGCGAACCACCACCGCACTGGGCGGAGGAAGAGCCAGGGGCAACGGCGCGCAAACGCTGGTTGTCGCGGGTGATCAGCTGGCTACCGCTGGAATCGCAGCTGTAACGCTCAGCGCCCCGGATCGGTGGCTTCCTGCCCGGCATCATCCAGCGTTTCCACGCTGCGCCCATGCAGTCGCCGCCAGATCCAGCGCAATGCATGCGGCGGTGCCGAAGGCAGCTGTTCCAGCAGGGCCAGCATGCGGCTCTGGCTGGCATGCCCATGGCGGCACAGCAGGCTGGCCGCCGCAGCGGCGCTGGCCAGGCGCAGGCTGTCGGCCAGCGGGCCCTCGGCCTCCGGCAACAGCGCCTGATGCACCGGCTCGGGCAGCTCCCAGGCAGCCGCCACCCGTTGTGCCAGCGGTAACGACCACTGCTGAAGCAGCTGCAGTGCCAGCGCCGGCTCCACGGTTTCACCACGTGCCTGGGCTTCCTGCAGCAGCTGGCGCATCACCAGCGCCGCGCCCAGGCCCTGCACCAGGCCCAGCCACTGCGCGGCGAAAGCATCACCGAAGGTAACCGTGCGTGCGTGGTCTGCAGCCGCGCGCGAGGCCAGCAGTGCGTGCTCCCAGATGATCGTGCTGAACTGCGGGAACGCATCGCACTGCATCTGCATCACCGGCTGTACCAGTACCGCGCTGATGATCTGCCGAACGCCTTCGGTACCGACCAGGGTCACCGCCCGCTGCAGGCTTTCCACGGGCCGCTCGTGCACCTTGTAGGCGGGGCTGTTGGCGATGCGCAGCAGGTTGCCGGTCAGCACCGGGTCCTGGCCGATGATCGCGGCCATCACCCGCGCGGAGGCGGCATCGTCGTTGACGGTCTGGATCAGCTGCGGCAGCAGCTGCGGACGGCGCGGCAACTGCCGGGTAGCCCAGTCGCGGTCCTGCAGCGCGCGTGCCACCGCTTCCCCCAACGCCGGATCCTGTACAGGCGCCGGCTCACCGGCCAGTCGTGGGTACAACGCCAACGCGTGCAGGCCGCGCTGCAGATGTGCGGCGATCTCCGCAGACGGCAGGGCCTCACCCTGCAGGCTCGCAGCCGCTGCCGCCACTGCCTGTCGCGATACCGCCGCCAAGCGGGACGGCGCAGCCCCGGTCGAGCGCGCCAGCCAGCCGCGCAGTGATCGCCACCAGGCCGCTGTCATCGCCGCCTGCCCTGTCGTTTTGGTGCCCTTGCCGTCACTGACCGCCTGCCTCTTCACGCGAATCCGGCCACCCGCCGTCGTCGCAGCATCGGCCGCACTTTCATCTTCTTTAACCGGAAGGCATGCGATGTCGACGGCACCGGCCGGGGGAATGGACTAGAATGGCGCCGCGCGACCCGTCCCCCTGCACCGACGACGTCGCTTTTTTTGTTTTGGGACCCTACCGTTCACTGGCCGTTCGCTGCAGTTCGCCGCTGATCGCGCCATCGGAGACGCCATGCTATTCGAAACCCTCGCCACCACCGGCCACGAACAGGTGGTGTTCTGCCACAACCACGACGCCGGCCTGAAGGCGATCATCGCCATCCACAACACCACCCTTGGCCCGGCCCTGGGCGGCGTGCGCATGCGTCCTTACGCCAGCACCGACGAGGCGCTGGCCGATGCGCTGCGCCTGAGCCGGACGATGACCTACAAGAATGCACTGGCCGGCCTCAACGTCGGTGGCGGCAAGGCGGTGATCATCGGCGACCCCAAAGCGGACAAGACCGAGGTGCTGTTCCGTGCCTTCGGTCGCTATGTCGATTCGCTGGGCGGACGCTACATCACCGCCGAGGACGTCGGCACCGATGTCAACGACATGGAGAACATCTACCTGGAGAGCCAGTTCGTGACCGGCGTGCACCAGGTCCATGGCGGCTCCGGTGATCCGGCCCCGTTCACCGCCTACGGCGCGCTTCAGGCGTTGATGGCGTCGATGCGCTTCAAGTTCGGCCATGAGGAAGTGGGCAAGACCAGCATCGCGGTGCAGGGCCTGGGTCACATCGGGATGGAACTGGTGAAGCTGCTGCGTGACCGCGGTGCCAAGCTGTATGTCACCGACCTGGACAGCGCGCTGGTTGACCGTGCGGTCAGCGACTTCGGCGCTGAAGCGGTCAAGCCGGACGAGATCCATGAAGTGAATGCCGATGTGTTCGCACCGTGTGCGCTGGAAGGCGCGATCAACGCCGACACCCTGCCGCGGATCAAGGCAAAGATCATCTGCGGCACCGCCAACAACCAGTTGTCGAGCCTGGAAATCGGCGACGAACTGCATGCGCGCGGCATCCTGTATGCGCCGGACTATGCGGTCAATGCTGGTGGCGTGATGAACGTGTCGCTGGAGATCGACGGCTACAACCGCGAACGCGCGATGCGCCTGATCCGCAGCATCTATCACAACCTCACCCGCATCTTCGAACTGTCGCAGCGCGAGAACATCGCGCCGCAGCGAGCGGCCGACCGCATCGCCGAAAGCCGCATCCTGTCGATCGGCAAATTGAAGATGCCGCTGGGCCGCAGCACCCCGCGCCTGGGCAACCTGCGCGGCGGCTGAGCGCGTCGATGTCGCGCCGGGGCTGGCGTCCCGGCGCGACTGTCACTCAGAACCCGGTGCTGTAGCGCAACGCCGCCTGGCGCGCGCCCTCGCCCCCGACGCGCTGGTCGAAGCCCAGGCTCAGGCGGCCACTGCGACCCCACCACGATTCCAGCGCCATGCCGATCAGCGCACTGCCGCGCGGCGCATTCCAGCCCGCCAGTGGTGCCCAGGCATCGACGCCGACGAAACTGGCCTGCCACGCCGCATCGGCACCCTCGAGCCGCTGCTGCCACTCGGCATGCCCGCGCAGGCTCCAGCGCCCCCAGCCACGCTCGCCGCGGATGCCGGCCAGCATCTGGCTGCGCTGCACGCGGTTGGCATCGCCACGCAGGCCGAAGCCGAACCCGCCCAGTTCGTTGAACGCATCGGTATCCACGCGCGTGGTGCTGGCGCCCAGATACGGTGTCAACGAGGCACCCGCGCGGCCGAAGCGATAGCCGCCTTCGACACTGGCACTGCTGAAGCGCCCGCCATAGCGGGCCGAAACACCGTAACTACCCGCGCCCAGCAGCAGTTGGCGATCCAGCGCCCGGGTGAACTGCCCGCTGCCGATCTGGGCCAGCGCATAGCCCCGGCCCAGATTCCAGCCCGCGTAAAGCTGTGCCTGCGCCTGGCGATCACGCCCGCGATCGCCGCCGAAGCTGCTGCCACCGTTGCTGCGGGTCTCGCCGAAGGCCACACCCATCAGCCCGGTGCTGCCCAGCGGCAGGTCCTGGCCGGCCATCCAACCGCGGCTGTCGGCGGCGTTGCCGGCAAAGCTGCCCTGCCCGGCCTGGCCGAGCGCACTCTGCCAGGCCCCGCGCAGGCGCGGCGCCGCCTGCACGCGATCAAAGCGCTCTGCGATGGCACGGCGTGACATGTCGATGCTGTCGAAGGTGACCGCTTCGGCCCGCGCGTGCGCCTGCCCGGACAGGCTCTGCAGACTAGCCTCGAGGCCGTTGCTGCCACCGCCGGTCCACTGCAGCGCCCCGGCGGCCGTACCGAAGGCCGATCCCTGCAGTCCTGCATTCTTGTCGAGCGCGGCAAATGCACCCTCCAGCCGCTGTGCTGCCGCCTGGGCGGAAGCCCCCAGGCCGCTGGCTGCCCCGGTGACACTGACCTGGGTCAGGTTCAACCAGGCGTTGTTGCTGTCGTAGCCATAGCTGCTCTGCAACAGCGACAGTCCCTGCAGGCCGCTGGAGGTGGCCGGCGTACTGAAGGCACCACTGAGTCCGCCGTCCGCATGGATCAGGTCCTGCCGGGTGCCGCTCTGTGGCACGTAGCCGGAGACGAAGCCATGCACGCGCACGCCACCGTCGAGGGTGGCCTTGCCGGTGACCTGCAGCGCATTGGCGCCGAGTGCGATCATCAACTGTGCGCCCGCCTGCTGGGCGTAGTCGCCCTCGATGGTGCCGGTGGTGTTGCCGGTGGTGAGGAATACGCTGCTGCCGTTGACCACGTTGCCGATCACGCGCGGCGCGCCGCCATTGAACTGCAGGCCGGTCGAATCCGGATCGGACTGGCCGAGGATGGTCACGTTGGAACGGATCACGCCACCGTCCTGCAGTGCCAGGATGCCGCGTTCGATGCGGGTGGAACCGGTATAGCTGTTGTTGCCGGCCAGCACCAGAGTGCCCCCGCCCTGCTTGACCAGGCCGCCGCTGCCGACGATGTTGTTGCGCCACGCCGAACCGCTGGAGGCCACATCCACGTTGGCAACCACATCCCCCCAGTCGAAGCGACCCGGACCGTTGATCGCACGACCGATGTCGAGCAGGCCGTAGCCGAACACCGGATCCACGCCCGGGGCGCCGATGTCCTTGGCAGTGCCCAGCAGGGTCTGCCGCACCAGGTCGTTGCTGAAATACGGATAGCGCTGCCAGACCAGCGCAGCGGCGCCGGACACCAGCGGCGCCGCGAATGACGTGCCGTAGTTCCAGTAGTAGCTGCCCCCGTTTGCATCGGGATAGACCGCGCTGCCCGGCGCTGCCAGGCAGTAGCGCGCGGCCTGGCCGCAGCCATTGGCGTAGCTGGCCAACGTGCCCGGTGCATAGGGATCCACCGCGGTCGCCACCAGCCAGCCGCGCTCCAGATCTGCCGCCGGCAGCGAGCCGGCAACGCCCAGCTGGCTGGGCAGCGCGGCCAGGCTGCTCGGTTCACTGCGGCCGTCATTGCCCGCTGCGAACACCACCAGCCCGCCGTGGTTGACCACGAAGGGGCGATACTCGGCGGCCACCTGCGCGGTGGTCGGCAGGTCGGTCCAGTACAGGCCGCCCCACGAGTTGTTCATCACCTTTACGTTGTAGCTGATCAGGTCCTGGTGCACCTGGGCCACGCCCAGCGGTCCGCTGAAGGAATTGCCCTTGCCGCTGCCATCGTCGGCGGGCGGCTTGTCGGCGATGATCCGCGCCGAAACGATCTGCGCACCAGGGGCGATGCCGCCTGGCCAGGACCCAACCGGCGCGCCGGCAGCCAGGCTGGCTACCGCCGTGCCGTGGCCCACCACGTCGTCCACCTGCAGGTTGTTGCGCGACGGATCGATGTAGTTGAGGTTGGCCACCACCCGCCCGTTCAGTGCCACCGCGTCGCGCTGCACGCCCGAATCGACGATACCGATGCGCACGTTCTGGCCGCTCAGGCCGGCGGCCTGTGCGGCACGCGCATTGGTGACCGACAGATGCGCGTCGAAGGCCGGCTCCTGCGGTTTTGCCGGCGGCGGCGGCGTCGGTGGCGGGGTCGTGGGTGGCGGCGGTGGTGGCGGTGTGTCAATGCGCACGTTGCCGCCCCCGCCACCTCCGCCACAGGCTGTCAGCGCCAGTGCCAGCGCGGTTGCCAGGGCAGATTTCACCGTCGTCGTGCGTTCCATCGATTCCTTCCCATGAACATTGGCCCGTCGTTGTCCCGGCAGGCATGCGGCGCCGTCCAGCGGCGGCCCTCCCCGACCCTCTATACTTGGGCCGACCCCCACGCAGTCTGCCGGGAAACCGGGGCGCTTCCAACGGCCCACGGTCTCCTTTCCGAACATTGCTTACGCATCAACGAGATTGCCATGTCCAACATCGTCATCGCCGCCGCCAAGCGCACCGCCATCGGCTCCTTCCTCGGCCAGTTCAACGGCGTGCCGACCCCGACCCTGGGCGCGGCCGCCATCGCCGCCGCACTGGAGCAGTCGGGCATCCCGGCCAGCGACGTTTCCGAAGTCCTCATGGGCTGCGTGCTGCCGGCCAACCTCGGCCAGGCGCCCGCCCGCCAGGCGGCGATCGCTGCCGGCATTTCGCTGTCGACCGGTGCCACCACGCTGAACAAGGTCTGCGGCTCCGGCATGAAGACCATCATGCTCGGTCATGACCTGATCAAGGCCGGTTCGGCCAGCATCGTTGTCGCCGGCGGCATGGAATCGATGTCCAACGCGCCGCACATGCTGCCCAACTCGCGCACCGGCAACCGCTTCGGCAACTTCCAGGCGGTCGATCACATGGCCCACGACGGCCTGGTCAACGCTTATGACGGCAAGGCGATGGGTGAATTCGCCGAATGCGCCGTGGACAAGTACCAGTTCAGCCGCGAAGAGCAGGACGCCTACGCCATCGAATCGGTCAAGCGCGCGCAGGCAGCCCAGGCCAACGGCGCGTTCGCCGATGAAATCGTCGCGGTGAAGGTCGCCACCCGCAAGGGCGAGGTCGAGATCACCACCGACGAGCAGCCCGGCCGTTCGGACATCGCCAAGATCCCGACCCTGCGCCCGGCCTTCAAGAAGGACGGCAGTGTGACCGCCGCCAGCTCTTCCAGCATTTCCGACGGCGCTGCCGCAGTGGTCCTGCTGACCGAGGAAGATGCGGCTGCGCGCGGCATCAAGCCGTTGGCCCGAATCGTCGGCCACGCCACCCATTCGCAGGAACCGGAGTGGTTCACCACTGCTCCGATCGGCGCGCTGCGCAAGCTGCTGGACAAGACCGGCTGGTCGCTGGACCAGGTCGATCTGTTCGAAATCAATGAAGCCTTCGCTGTGGTGGCGATGGCGCCGATGCGCGAACTGGGCATTCCGCACGACAAGCTCAACGTGAATGGCGGCGCCTGTGCACTGGGCCATCCGATCGGTGCCTCCGGCGCACGCCTGGTGGTGACCCTGGTCAATGCCCTGCGCACGCGCGGTGGCAAGCGCGGCATTGCCACCCTGTGCATCGGCGGTGGCGAAGCAACCGCGATCGCCATCGAATTGATTTAAATGGATTTAACGATGATTTCGCAAAAATGAATGCGGGATCGCTTGACACCCAATCTTGGCTTGTCATCATGTTGTCGGCGCGCAGCATGCGCGTTGCCTAATTCTAACGACGAGGATTTACACAATGAGCATCAACAAGCTGCTGGTCGCGATGTCCCTGGCTCTGGCCCTGGCCGCCTGCTCGAAGCAGGAAGCTGCCCAGGACGCCGCTGCTTCGGCCAACGAAGCCGCCACCGAAGCCCAGGCTGCTGCCGACCAGGCCGCCGCTGCTGGCGCCCAGACCGCCGACGCTGCCCAGCAGGCCGCTGACACCGCCGCCACCGCTGCCGACGCTGCGACCGACGCTGCTGCCAACACCGCCGCTGCTGCCACCGACGCCGCTGCTGGCGAAGCCAAGGACGCCGCCAAGGCTGCCGAAGCTACCGCTGAGCAGGCCAAGGACGCTGCTGAAGAAGCCAAGAAGTAATCACTTCTTTCTTCACGCTGTTCCGGAAAAGCCGCTGGTTCGCCAGCGGCTTTTTCTTTGCGCCCGTGGATCGCGACTGAGCGCGCTCCGCGACCCCGTCTTCACAACGGCATGAATAGGCTGGCGTCCCCATCCATTGCAGTACCGGAGACCGCCATGAAGATTCGTCCGATCACCACCACCCTGCTGGCCGGCTCCCTGCTGCTGGCCCTGGCCGCCTGCAAGGGCCCGGAGGCCGAACAGGCCAAGCAGGACGCGCAGCAGGCCGCCGACAGCGCTGGCGTCGCTGCCCGCGATGCCGTCGACCGGGCCGCTGCCGCAACCCGCGACGCCGCCGACAAGACCGCTGCTGCTTCCGAGCAGGCCGCCGCCGATACCCAGCAGGCGCTGGACAAGGCCGCCGACGCCACCGCCAATGCCGCTGACCAGGCCAAGGTCGCCGCCACCGACGCGGCCGCGCACGCCAGCGACGCCACTGCCGACGCCGCGCAGAAGGTCGCCGACAAGGCGCGCGATGTCGCCAATGACGCCAAGGCCAACGCCGCCAAGGAAGAAGCCAAGCACTGAGCCTTGCCGGCAGCCGAGCACCGGCTCGGCGCTACAGGAAAAGCCGCGGCATGGCCGCGGCTTTACTGCTTTTCGCTCTCCGCTCTTTCTGTTGATTCCGTGGTGGACGGCACGGAAACCGTCCAAGGCCGCGCGGGTAGGTTGCGCAGGGGCGTAAGCGCCATGGATGGCGCGCCCGAGCCTACAAGGACGTATTCACGGCGCCCCCTGCGCGACCTACCCGCGCGGCCCATCCATCAGTATCAGCGCCCACCACGAGGGGCACCGCCGTTGGCCATTGCCTACGGCAGCGCGCGCGCCAGCATCGCGGTCAGCTCCAGGCCCGCCGGCAGCGTCCCGAATGCCAGCCCGTGCTCTCCTTCCAGCCGGCTGCGCACGAACGCCTCGGCGATCGGGCTGCGCGCACGCAGCAGCAGCGCTGCCTGCAACAACAGCGCAGTGCGCTCGCAGAACAGCCGCGCCTGTGATTCCTCCGGTGCCGGTGCCGCTGCCCAGCGCTGCAATGCCGCTGCGTAGCGCGCATCACGGTCGGCCACCGCCGCCAGCTCGCCGCGCAATGCCGCCATCGCGTCCGGTTCACGGGCCAATGCACGCAGCACATCCAGACACTGGATGTTGCCGCTGCCTTCCCAGATCGAATTCAACGGTGCCTGCCGGTACAGGCGCGGCAGCATCGACTCCTCCACATAGCCCGCGCCGCCCAGGCATTCCTGCGCTTCATTGACGAAGGCCGGCGCACGCTTGCACAGCCAGTACTTGCCCAGTGCCGTCCCCAACCGTGCCATCGCGGCTTCATTGGCATCCACACCGGCACGATCCACCGCGCGTGCGATGCGGATCGCCAACACCGTGGCCGCTTCCGACTCCATCGCCAGATCAGCCAGCACGTTGGTCATCAACGGGTGCTCGACCAGCAGCTTGCCAAAGGTGCGGCGATGCCGTGCGTGATGCAGCGCCTGCGCCAGCGCCATGCGCATCTCCGCTGCGGCGCCCAGCATGCAGTCCAGGCGGGTCATCATCACCATGCCGATGATGGTGGCCACGCCGCGGCCCTCTTCACCCACCCGCCACGCCTGCGCGCCGCAGAACTCGACCTCGCTGGAGGCATTGGCCCAATCCCCAAGCTTGTCCTTCAACCGCATCAGGCGGAACGCATTGCGGTCACCGTCTGCCAGGCGGCGCGGCAACAGCAGGCAGGTCAGTCCTCCCGGCGCCTGCGCCAGCACCAGGAAGCCGTCGCACATCGGCGCGGAAAAGAACCACTTGTGGCCGACCAGGCGATAGCGCTCGCCATCGATCGGTTCGGCGCGGGTACTGTTGGCACGTACATCCGAGCCGCCCTGCTTCTCGGTCATGCCCATGCCCAGGGTGATGCCGGCCTTGTCCGCCACCGGCACGTCGCGCGGGTCATAGACCGGCGCTGCGGCCTTGCGTGCCCACTCGGCCAGGTGCGGCTGCGTGCGCAGCACCGCTACTGCTGCATGGGTCATCGTCAATGGGCAACTGGTGCCCGCCTCGGCCTGGTGATGCAGGTAGCTCAACACCGCACGTGCCACGTGCGCGCCGGGCTGCGGCTCATGCCAGGACAAGCCTGCGACCCCGTGCGATTTGGCCGTGTCCATCAACTGGTGATAGGCCGGATGGAACTCCACCGTGTCGATGCGATGGCCCTGCGCATCATGCGTGCGCAGGCGTGGCCGATCGCGGTTGGCATCGAAGCCGACCCGGTACAGCTCATCACCCGCCAGCGCGCCATACACCGCCAATCGTGGCGCGAAGCTGCCAGCGCCTTCGCGCTGAACGGCTTCCATCAGCGCCGCGTCGTCGGTCCACAACTGCCGCCCCGCGAACGGCGGCGGCTGGTTCAGTACCACATGGGTTTCGTAGGGCGCGTTGCTGCTGAAGCTCGGTCCACTCATCCGGTCCATCCTGGCGGCAAGAAGTGTGCGGCCCGATTGTGCCGCATGACCTGCCAAGCCCGTGTTCAGGCCGGTTCTCACCCCGTGCACGAGCCGCAGGCCACAGTGATGGCATGGCAAGCAATGACGATCTGGTGGTGTTGCGACCGGAGGGGCTGTACTGCGCTGCGGGCGACTTCCACATCGATCCCTGGCGGCCGGTGCCGCGCGCGGTCATCACCCATGGCCACGGTGACCATGCTCGCCCGGGCATGGGCGAATACCACTGCAGCGACGGCAGCCTGCCGATCCTGCGTTGGCGCCTGGGCGACGTGCCGGTGCAGGCGCATGCCGAGGGCACCCCGTTCCGCCTGGGCCGGGTGCAGGTATCACTGCATCCAGCCGGCCACGTGCTGGGGTCCTCGCAGGTGCGCATCGACGACGGGCGGCAGGTCTGGGTGGCCTCCGGCGACTACAAGCGCCAGCCAGACCCGACCTGCGCGCCGTTCGAAGTGGTGCCCTGCGATACGTTCATCACCGAGGCAACCTTCGCCCTGCCGATCTACCGCTGGCCGGACACGCCGGCAGTCGCTGCGGAGATCGTGGCGTGGCGCCGCGAATGCGAACAGCGCGGCGAGGCGGCGATCCTGCTGTGCTATGCACTGGGCAAGGCACAACGGGTGCTGGCCGAGCTGCGGCCGCTGGATGATCGCCCGGCCTGGCTGCATGGCGCCATCGCCAATGGCGTAGCGGTGTACCGGCAGGCCGGCGTACCGATGCTGGAGACGCTCACCGTGGCCGAACAGGGCCGTCAACCCGATGCCGCCGGCCAGTTGATCCTCGCCCCGCCCTCGGCTGCGGGCACGCCCTGGATGCGCCGCTTCGGGCGCCACCAGCTGGGCTTCGCCTCGGGCTGGATGCAATTGCGCGGTAACCGGCGCCGACGCAACGTCGATCGTGGCTTCGTCATTTCCGATCACGCCGATTGGCCAGCACTGCTGACGACGATCGAACAGACCGGCGCGCAGCGGGTGATCGCCACCCATGGCAATACCGATGCGCTGATTCCCTACCTGCGTGAGCGCGGCGTGGCTGCCGAAGCCTTCCGTACCGGTTTCGGGAGCGAGGAATGAAAGCCTTCGCAGCGCTCTACCAACGCCTGGACCGCAGCACTGCCACGCTGGACAAGCGAGCGGCACTGGTCGATTACTTCGGCCAGGCAGGCGCGCACGATGCGGCGTGGGCGCTGTACCTCCTCAGTGGTGGCAAGGTGGGCGGCGCACGCCGGAAGATCGCCGCCAGTGGCGAACTGCGCGCCTGGATCGCCGAGGAATCAGGGTTGCCACCGTGGCTGGTGGACGACAGCTATGCGCAGGTCGGTGACCTGGCCGAAACGCTGACCCTGCTGCTGGACGACCCACCAAACCCCTCGCCTGACCGCCCCCTGGCCGAATGGATCGAACAGCACCTGCTGGCGGTGGCCAACCAACCCGAGGCGGTGCGCCGTGCGGCGGTCGTCGCCGGCTGGCGGCAGCTGTGCAGCAGCGAACGCCTGGTGTTCAACAAGCTGCTGACCGGAGCCCTGCGCGTTGGCGTCTCGCAACGGCTGGTGCAGCAGGCGCTGGCCGAGTGGTCCGGCCTGGATATTGCCCGCATCGCCCAGCGCATGCTGGGCGAGTGGGTGCCCTCGCCCGGGCTGCTGGCCCAGCTGCTGTCGCCGGATGAGCTGCCGCTCGACCGGCAGCAGCCCTACCCCTTTTTCCTCGCCTCGCCACTGGAGGGCAGCCCTGCCGAACGACTCGGTGCGATCGACGACTGGCTGCTGGAATGGAAGTGGGATGGCATCCGCGTGCAGCTGCTGCGCCGGCGCGGCGAGGTCGCCTTGTGGTCACGTGGCGAAGAGCGGCTGGATGGTCGCTTCCCCGAAATCGAACAGGCGGCGATGGCGCTTCCCGATGGCTGCGTGCTGGATGGCGAGCTGCTGGCCTGGGACGAAGCCGCGGACCTGCCACGTGCCTTCACCGCGCTGCAGACCCGCATCCAGCGCCGCAAACCCGGCGCGGCCACCCTGCGCAACACGCCGGTGCGCGTGCTCGCCTACGACCTGCTGGAACTCGATGGCGCGGACCTGCGCGAACTTCCATTGCAGCAACGGCGCGCGCGGCTCACCGAGGTCGTCGGTGCACTGGGCGATGCGCGCATCCAGCTGTCGCCCGACGTTGCCGCCGGCGACTGGCCGCAGGCCGCGACGATGCGCGATGTGGCGCGCGAACGCGGTGTGGAGGGGTTGATGCTGAAGCGGCGCACGTCCTCCTACCAAGCGGGGCGACGACGCGGCGACTGGTGGAAATGGAAGGTCGATCCACTCACGATAGACGCGGTGCTGCTGTACGCACAGGCCGGGCACGGCCGACGCAGCACGCTGTACACCGACTACACCTTTGGCGTGTGGGACGGCGACACGCTGGTGCCGGTGGCCAAGGCGTATTCCGGCCTGGACGACAAGGAGATCCTCGCGCTCGACCGCTGGATCCGCGCCAACACCCGCGAGCGCTTCGGGCCGGTGCGCAGCGTACGCGCCGAACAGGTGTTCGAGCTGGGCTTTGAAGCAGTCAACCGCAGCAGCCGGCACAAGTCCGGCATCGCCGTGCGCTTCCCGCGCATCCTGCGCTGGCGCCACGACAAGCCCGCCAGCGAGGCCGATCAGCTGGCCAGCCTGAAGGCGCTGGCGCGATGACCCGCAGCCAGGCGCTGCGCCGGCTGGAAGACTGGTTTGCGTCCAGAGGCTGGCGCTCACTGCCGTTCCAGCGCGCAATGTGGCGCCACTACCTGGCGGGCGAATCCGGGTTGCTGCATACGCCCACGGGCAGCGGCAAGACACTGGCGATGTTCGGCGGGCCCCTGCTGCAGGCCATGATCGATCCGCCGCCCTTGCCCCGTCGGGCCAGCGCGGTGCGCCCACTGCAGGTGCTGTGGGTGACGCCCTTGCGCGCGTTGGCCAGTGATACCGCACGCGCACTGCAGGACGTGGTCGATGGGCTGGGGCTGGGATGGCGTGTCGGCCTGCGTAGTGGCGACGCCAGCAACCGCGAACGACGACAGGCGCGCGAGGGCCGCGTCGACGTACTGGTGACCACGCCCGAATCGCTGGCGCTGTTGTTGAGCTATCCCGACACGCTGCCGCGCATGCGCCAGCTGCGCTGCGTGGTGGTGGATGAATGGCACGAACTGCTGGGCAACAAGCGCGGCGTCCTGCTGCAGTTGAACCTGGCGGTGTTGCGCGATGCCAGGCCGGCATTGCAGCTGTGGGGTCTGTCGGCCACGCTGGGCAATCTGCAGGAGGCGCGCGACGTGCTGCTGCCCGGTCAACCGGAAGCACCGATCGTGCAGGGCGTACGGCCGCGCACACTCAGCGTGCGCAGCCTGCTGCCAGGCCCCGGCGAACGCTTCCCATGGGCGGGGCATCTGGGCCTGGCACAGCTGCCACGCGTGCTGGAGGCGCTGATGCAGGCACGCAGCAGCCTGCTGTTCACCAACACCCGTGCACAGGCAGAACTGTGGCATCAGGCGCTGGCCGCGGTATGGCCGGAGGAACTGGACACGCTTGCGCTGCACCACGGCTCGCTGGATCCGGCCCTGCGCCAGCAGGTGGAAGACGGACTGCGCGCGGGCGCGCTGCGCTGCGTGGTTGCCACTTCCAGCCTTGACCTCGGCGTGGACTTCCCCGAAGTAGAACAGGTCCTGCAGCTGGGCAGCCCGAAGGGCGTGGCGCGCCTGCGCCAGCGCGCCGGACGCGCACGCCACCGCCCGGGTGCCAGCGGCGCCATCCTGTGCGTGCCCAGCCATGCGCTGGAACTGGCCGAGTACGCTGCGGTGCGCCGTGCATTGGCTGAAGGCGTGGTCGAAGCGCGCAGGCCGCCGACGCTGTCGCTGGATGTGCTGGCCCAGCACGCGGTCAGCCGTGCGCTGGCGGGCGGCTTCGACAGCACTGCGCTGCTGGAACAGGTCCGGCGTACCCATGCCTTCGCGTCGCTCGGCAACGACCAATGGCAGGCCGTGCTCACGTTCATCGTGCAGGGCGGGCAGGCCTTGGCCCAGTACCCCGATTTCCACAAGGTCGTGCGTGATGCCGATGGGTGGTACCGCATGCATGACCGCCGCGAGGCGCTGCGTCATCGGCTTTCGATCGGCACCATCAGCAGCGATGGCAGCGTGCGCGTGCAGTTCCTGCGCGGCGGCAGCCTGGGCGCCGTGGAGGAGCAGTTCGCCAGCCGGCTGCGACGTGGCGATCGTTTCCAGTTCGCCGGGCGCCTGCTGGAGCTGGTGCAGCTGCGCGACATGACCGCCTTCGTGCGGTTGGCACGAGGGCGCGGAGACGGCGTCGTGCCACGCTGGCAGGGAGGCCAGTTGCCGCTGTCGATGCCACTCGGTCGCGAGCTGGAGTGGGTACTGTCCGGCGCCGACAACAGTGCCGAATCACGCTGGCTGTCGCCCTTGCTGGCACTGCAGCAACAGTTGTCGGCGCTTCCCGGCCCGGACCACCTGCTGGTGGAACAGGTGCGGCGTCGCGAAGGCCAGTTCCTGTTCGTCTATCCCTTTGCCGGCCGCCACGTGCATGAGGCGCTGGCCGCCCTGCTGGCCTTGCGCTGTACCCGCCTGCAGCGCAACAGCATCGGCTACGCGGTGAACGACCATGGCCTGGTGCTGGCACCGGCCCAGGCGATCGATCTGGACGCAGCGCAATGGCGAGCATTGTTCACCCCCGATCAGCTGCTGGATGATCTGCGTGCCGCAGTGAACCTGGGCGAGCTGGCGCGGCGCCAGTTCCGCGGCATCGCACGTGTGGCCGGCCTGCTGGTGCCCAGCCTGCCCGGTGGCATGCCGCGATCGCTGCGGCAGTTGCAGGCGTCGGCGGGCCTGCTCTTCGATGTACTGCGCGAGCACGATCCGGGCCATCTGCTGCTGGCGTTGGCCGAACGCGAAGTGCTGCACGACAGCCTTGACCTGCCGGGCTTGCGGCAGGTACTGGCAAGGATCGGCACGCAGGCGCTGTCGGTGCAATGCCCGGCGTCGCTGACGCCCCTGGGCTTCCCGCTGTGGGCCGAACGCCTGCGTGGGCAGTTCAGCAACGAGGACTGGCGTACCCGCGTGCAACGCGCGGCCAAGCAGCTGGAGCGCCGCCATGGCCGATGAACTGCTGCTGCTGCGCGCGGGCGAATCGCTTGTGCTGCTTGGCGAGCGCGCGCTGTACTGGCCCACACGGCAGGCGCTGTTGATCGCCGACCTGCACTTGGGCAAGGCCGACGTATTCCGCCGTGCCGGCATCGCGCTCCCCAGTGGTGGCACCGGGGAAGACCTCAATCGCCTGCAGGCGCTGCTGGACAGGTATGCATGCCGCGAGCTGTGGATCCTGGGCGACATCCTGCATGGACCGGCGCATCGCGCCGCGTGGTACCAGCAATGGTTGGCATGGCGCGAACGCAACGCGGCGCTGGACGTGCATGTCCTGCGCGGAAATCACGACCGCCACCTGCCGCACGCCCAGCTGCTGGTACAGATCCACGATGAAGCACACCTGCATCCGTTCATGCTTCGCCATGAGCCAGTGGCCGATGCAGGACGGCATGTGATCGCTGGGCATCTGCATCCGCAGGTCGCCCTGCCGCCGTTGCGTCGGCGCTTCCCCGTATTCTGGCTGCGTGACGGGATGACGGTCCTGCCGGCCTTCTCTGCGTTCACTGCGGGAATCGTGCCTGTTCCCGCTCCCGGCGAGCAGAGGGTGGCCTGCGTCGAGGGCAGCCTGGTCGAACTGCCCGTGACGTGAATCAGGCGGGGCGGATCTCCAGCTGCGGCATCAACTGGAACTCGGGCGTATCCCCTTCACGCCGCCGCGGCAAGGCCTGGATCCTCGCCAGCATTTCCTGCGCGCAGGCGCGGATGCGTGCATGGTGTTCCGGCGACGCGTGGCTGATCAGGCTGCCCACATGGAATTCAAACACGTCCTCCAGTACGTCGGGCTGGTCCTCGTGCAGCATCTGCAGCAGACCACGCAGCTTGCAGATTTCCGATTCCAGCTCCTCGACCGCGAACAACATGGCGTCCTCCTCTTCAACAACAGGCGGCGCGTCCGGGCCGCAACAGGCCGCAAGGGCAGCGCCGCCCGGGCCACGCGCGATGTCGATCACGGAAAGGAAAACGGGCGACGCGCAATCGCGTGCAACCCACTTCTCGCATATCTGTAGTGACGCAGCCGTTAATTCACGTGACGACGCGCCTCACGCACTGGCCGTGATCGCGTTGCTGGGAGGCATTGCCATCGACGTGCCCAGTTCGTTGACGAATGCCGGGTCCAGTTGGAGCGAGCCAAGCCAGCCATGCTGCGTGCCACTGAGTATGCGCAGCATATGCCCACGGCCACCGGGCAGGCGCCCCATCGGGCCAAGCAGCACATCACGCGCTTTCGCCCAAGCGTCGCGGTCGGACTGGAACAGTGGCGTCAGCCAGCGGCTCCAGCGCTGGTACACGGCCACATGCGCGCGCCGCTGCGCTTGGTAGGCCTGCAATGCCGCCGCACTGCCGCCATGGCTGCGCACGGCATCGCGCAGTGCCAGCGCATCGAGCAACGCCATGTTCACACCCTGCCCCAGCTGTGGGCTCATCGCATGCGCCGCATCACCGGCCAGCACCATGCGGCCTTGGTGCCAACGTGTCATCACCGCATCACGGTAAACGGCGCGCGCCATCTGGCCGGCATCGCGCAGATGGGCGAAGCGCGCACTGGCCTGCGGCCACAGCGCATGCAGTTCATCCAGCCAGGGCGCCATACCTTCGGCCTGCCACCGATCGAAATCGGCGCGTGGCAGGCTCCAGAAGAAGCTCAGGCGCGGCGTGTCATCACCGGGGCGGGTACCGACCGGCAGCAGCCCGATCATCTTGCGCGCGGCCACGTAGCGCTGGCGCAGCTCGCTCATGTGCGGCCAGTCCTCGGCCGGCAGCAGGCACCACAGCGCGCCCCACGGGTAAACCCTGTCCAGCGCGATGCCCCGCTCGACGCCGCCGCGCAGCGTTGAAGCTGCACCATCGGCAGCCACCACAAGGTCGAACGGTCCGTGCTGGCGCCCCTCGCTGTCGCGCAAACGCCCCTGTGCGGCGTCGACGGAAACGATGGTGGTGCCGACATGCAGCTGGCCGGCGCCATCGCGGGCCTGGTCCAGCAGCGAAAACAGCGCCCCGCGCTGCATGCCCAGCCCATGCAGGCGTGCATCCAGCCCGGCATAGGCCATGTCCATCACCGCGCGCTCGCACGGCGTGTCGCCATACAGGCGGTGCACCGGCGCGGCATGTGCACGCACGGAATCAAGCAGGCCCATCTGCCACAGTACCTGCAGGCCGCTGGGCTGCAGCAGGAAGCCGGCGCCAACCGGTCCCGGCGTGGGCACGCGTTCGAAGATCTCCACCTCGTGGCCGTCACGGGTGAGCAGGATGGACACTGCCTGTCCAGCGGTGCCGTAGCCGATCACGGCGATGCGCAGTCGTTCCTTCATGGGCGCATTGTGCCCGAGGTGGGTGGATCGCGAACGGGCCGCGAGCATGCCGCGCAAAAAAAACCCCGCCGGAGCGGGGTTTTCAACGCACTGTCGAGTGGATCACTCGGCCGGCGTGATGTTCGAAGCCTGGGCACCCTTCGGGCCCTGGGTCACGTCATAGGTGACACGCTGGCCTTCCTGCAGGCTGCGGAAGCCCTTGGAGTTGATGGCGGAGAAGTGCGCGAACACGTCGGCGCTGCCATCCTCCGGCGAGATGAAGCCAAATCCCTTGGCGTCGTTGAACCACTTGACGGTACCGTTCGGCATGGTGATGCGAGACCTTATGCAATGAATGGGTGGTGTACGCTGAACCCGCGCACAAGCTGAGTATGCAAAGCTTGCTCGGCGAAGACAATCACCCCCGTGCCAATTCACCTACCAGTTCCGGAAGTCCGTTGCTGGCGGCCTGCACGTTGGCAAGTACTTCAGCCATCGTGATCTCTTCACCATCGCCACAGCCGGCAGCCCAGTTGGCGATGATCGCCAGGCAGGCGTAATCCAGCCCCAGCTCCCGTGCCAGTGCGGCTTCCGGCATCCCGGTCATGCCCACCAGATCGCAGCCGTCGCGGCGCATGCGGGCGATCTCGGCGATGGTTTCCAGGCGCGGGCCCTGCGTTGCGCCGTAGCAGCCGCCGTCATGGACCGTGACACCGGTCACTTTCGCAGCGGCCAGGATCTTGCTGCGCAGCACCGGCGTATAGGGGTGGCCGAAATCGACGTGGACCACGTCGGTGCCTTCTTCTTCACAGATCGTGCTGATGCGGCCCCAGGTGTAGTCGATGATCTGATCCGGGCAGGCCAGCACGCGCGGACCAAAGTGTTCGGTGATGCCTCCCACCGTGTTCAACGCCAGCACGCGCTGCGCGCCCAGTTGCTGCAGTGCGGCCAGGTTGGCGCGGTAGTTGATCTTGTGCGGCGGCAGCGAATGGCCCTCGCCATGCCGCGCCAGGAACGCCACGCGGTGTCCAAGCAGCGTACCGACGCGTACCGGGCCGGACGGGCGGCCGAAGCGGGTGTCGACCTCGTGGGTCTGCACGTCGTCAAGCTTGGCCAGGTTGTAGACACCGGTACCGCCGATCACGGCCAGGGCGATCTGTTGCATTCAAAGCACTCCATGAAAAGACCAACGCCGGCACCCGAGGATGCCGGCGGCAGAAGAAGACGCGCCGCGGGCGGCTGCGCCGTTATTCCTTCATCGCGTAGATGGCCGGCACGCAGCGCAGGGTTTCATTGACGTCCATGCCGAAGCCGAACACGTAGCGGTCCGGCAGTTCGATGCCGGCGTAGTCGGCGGTCACGTCCGGCAGCGCGCGGTCGTGCTTCTTCACCGTCATCGCGGCGATGCGCACGTCGGTCGCGCCCTGTTCCAGGCACCAGGTGCGCACGCCCTGCAGGGTGTAGCCCTCGTCCAGGATATCGTCGACCAGCAACACGCGGCGGCCGAACAGCGAGGTCGCCGGCTTGTGCTTCCAGACCAGGTCGCCGCCGGTGGTTTCGCCGCGGTAACGGGTGGCGTGCAGGTAATCGAACTGCACGTCCTGGCCGCGCGCGCCCAGCTCCAGCGCCAGCTGGCCGGCGAACGGCAGCGCGCCGTGCATGATTGACAGGAACAGTGGCACCTCGCCCCTGTAATCGCGCGCGATGGCGTCGGCGATACCAGCGATGGCCTTGTCGATGGTGGGGCGGTCGACCAGCAGGTCAGCCTGGGCCAGGGCCTGGGAAATGGTGAGGTTGGGCATCAGACGGTTCTTCCAAGGGTTTCAATCAGACGGGATTGGGTGTGGCCATGGCGGGCATCGGCCAGCAGGCCATCCCAGCCAAGCGCGCCGCGGCCGAGCAGGCCCAGCAGCGCAGCAGTATTGAGGGAGCGCCCCTGCACCGCGTGCAGGGCTTCATCAACCAGCTCCGGGTGGCAGATCAGCACCACGTCGCAGCCGGCGTCCAGGTGTGCGTGCACGCGCGCGGGCACGCCACCGGCACTGTGCGAGGCGGCCATGCCGATGTCATCGGAGAACACCACGCCGCGGAAGCCGAGCTCGCCACGCAGGATGTCCTGGATCCAGCGCGGCGAATAGCCAGCCGGTTCAGGCGCAATCTGCGGGTAGATCACGTGCGCCATCATCACCGCGTCGGCACCGGCGGCGATGCCGGCCTGGAATGGCACCAGGTCCTGCGCGCGCAGCTCGTCCAGCGCGCGCGGGTCGATCGCGGTATCCACGTGGGTGTCTTCCAGCACGGTGCCGTGGCCGGGGAAATGCTTGAGCGTGGCGGCCATGCCGACCGCATGCATGCCGCGCACATAGGCTGCGGTGAACGCCGCAACCACCTGCGGGTCTTCACTGAAGGCGCGGTTGCCGATGGCGCGGTTGCCGCGGCCAAGATCGACCACCGGGGCGAAGCTGAGGTCCAGCCCGCTGGCGCGGACTTCACTGGCCATCAGCCAGGCGTGCTGCTCGGCCAGCGACAGGGCCTGCTGCGGGTCGGTGGCGTACAGGGCACCGATGTCCTGCAGTGGCGGCAGATCACTGTAACCTTCGCGGAAGCGCTGTACGCGCCCGCCTTCCTGGTCCACGCAGATCAGCTGCGGGCGCGGCGCAGCGGCGCGGATCGCCGCGCTCAGATCGGTTACCTGCTGGCGCGAGGCGAAGTTGCGCTTGAACAGCACCACCCCGGCCACGGCATCGTGCTGCAGCCAGTCACGTTCCTGGGTGGTCAGTTCGGTGCCAGCAACGCCGATCAGCAGCATGGTTGATCTCCACAACGCGCGCCCGCATGGCGCAGTGCCGCATTGTCGCAGAACCGGCCGACAGGCGCAGTGGTCAAGGGGAAAAGGGAAACGCGGGGGCTCTGCCCCGGTCTGCTCAGACCCTGCAGCCGTCCGGGCCGCAGGCCTCGTCGTCGCCAGCCGGGGCGGCCGGGGGCCCCTGTTCGGCCGCGATCTGGCGCAGCGCGTTGGCAAAGCCTTCTGGCGGCTGCGCCCCGGAGATCGCCCACTTCCCGTCGATGACAAAGGTCGGCACGGAGGAAATGCCCAGCGCGTGGGCTTGGCCGAGCTTGGCCTCGACCTCGGCCAAACCACGGTCCGAGGCCAGCATCTGCGCGATTTCGCCACCGTCCAGGCCGCCAGCCACGCCGGCCTTCACCAGTACAGCGTTGTCGGCCAGGTTCTGGCCATGTTCGAAGTGGGCGCGGAACAGCGCCTCGCTGACCGCATCCTGCACGCCGTGCTCGCCGGCCAGCCACAGCACTCGGTGCGCCGGCAGCGTGGTCACCCGCACCTGGCCCTGGTTGAAATCCATCGGAAGCCCCTCCGCGCGCGCGGTGGTCTGGGTCTGGCCGAGGATCTGCTCGGTGCGCTCGACGCCCCCAAACTTCCGCGAATAGGCCTCGCGCAGCGGCACCGGGGTGTCGTCCGCATCCGGGTCCAGCTGGAACGGCTGCCAGTGGATATCAAGATCAGGCGCGTGCTCGCCCAGCAACTGCACGCCCTGCTGGAAACGATGCTTGCCGATCCAGCACCAGGGGCAGACCACGTCGGAATAGATGTCGATTCTCATCCCCACCACATGGGGCCCCCCTTCCTCGATAAAAGGGGACGGAGGGGATTAAGTCGCTTTCTGCACAGGCGGGGTAAAGACGACTTAATCCCCTCCGTCCCCCTTTTTGGGGTTCACCACTCTGAATACGGGCGGCTGGCCAGGGCAACGTTGTAGTAACGGGCGTCATCGGTCACTTCGGCACCGACCCAGTCCGGCAGGTCGATGGCTTGGTCGGCGCTTTCCAGCTCGACTTCAGCCACCACCAGGCCGGCGTTGTCACCGAGGAACTCATCCACTTCCCAGGTCAGGCCGGCGTGTTCGACCAGATGGCGGCGCTTGTCGATCAGGCCGCCGACGCACAGCGCCAGCAGTGCGCGCGCGTCCTCCACCGGGATCGGGTAGTCGAACTCCTGGCGGGTATGGCCGAGGGTGCGCGACTTCAGGTTCAGCGCGGCGTGGTCGCCTTCGATGCGCACGCGCACCGAGGCGTTCTGGGTGCCGCGGTCGAGCGCGCCCATGTCGTTGATGTAGCCCTGCGCCATCGGGATCACCCGATGCGCGGCGGTGCGCCAGCCATCGCTGCTGACCAGGAATTTGCGTTCGATTTCGATGCCCATGGCGCAATTATGCGCCACGGGTGATGACACCTGCTCAGCGCTTCTCGAATACTGCGATGCTTTCCACGTGCGCGGTGTGCGGGAACATGTCCATGGCACCGGCGCTGACCAGGGTGAAGCCCTGTTCGTTGACCAGATAGCCGGCATCGCGTGCCAGCGAGCCCGGGTGGCAGCTCACGTAGACAATGCGCTTGAACTGCTTCAGCGGCAGCTGCTGCAGCACTTCGATCGCGCCCGAGCGCGGCGGATCCAGCAGCAGCTTGTCGAAGCCCTGGCGCATCCACGCCGTGCTGCGCTGGTCCTGGGTCAGGTCGGCGCTGAAGAACTGGGCGTTGGCCAGGCCATTGCGCTCAGCATTCTCACGGGCGCGCGCGACGAGGCCGGCATCGCCTTCCACGCCAACGACCTCGCGCACGCGGCGGGCCAGCGGCAGAGTGAAATTGCCCAGGCCGCAGAACAGGTCCAGCACGCGCTCGTCCTCACCCGGCTCCAGCAGATCCAGGGCATGGGCGATCATCTTTTCGTTGAGCTTGGCGTTGACCTGGATGAAGTCCAGCGGGCGGAATGCCAGTTCCACATCCCAGGGCGCCAGCCGGAACGACAGGGGCACACCCTGCCCGTCCAGCGGCTGCACGGTGTCCACGCCACCGGACTGCAGGTAGATCACGAAGCCATGCTGCTGGCCGAAGGCAGCCCAGGCCGCACGGTCCGCATCGCTGAGTGGCTGCAGGTGGCGCACGGTCAGGACCACGGCCTGGTCGCCGGCGATGAACTCAATCTGCGGGATATCGCGCTTGCCATCGAGCGATTCGATGAAGGTGGACAGCGCCTCGACCTTGGTGCCGATCTCCGGGATCACGGTCAGGCACTGGCTGAGGTCGGCGACGAAACGCGGATCCTGTTCACGGAAGCCGACCAGGGTCTTGTCCTTCTTCTCGACCCGGCGCACGGAGAAGCGGCCCTTGCGACGGTAACCCCAGCTGTCGCCGACCAGCGGCGCAAGCACGGTGCCCGGCTTCACATGGCCGATCCGCTCCAGGTTGTCCATCAGCACGCGCTGCTTGGCGACGATCTGCTGGTCTTCGTCCAGGTGCTGCAGCACGCAGCCGGCGCAGGTGCCGAAATGCGGGCACTTCGGGGTCACGCGCTGCGGCGAGGCCTGCAGAACTTCCAGAGTGCGCGCTTCGTCGAAATGGCGGCTGCGGGCTGTCTGTTCGGCCGTCACCACCTCACCCGGCAGGGCACCGCTGACGAAGGTGACCTTGCCGCCCTCGCCTTCACGGCGGGCGACGCCGCGACCATCATGGCTGAGGTCGAGGATTTCGGTCTGGAACGGGGTACGGTCGATGCGGGAGCGGGATCGGGCCACGTGGCAACAGGCTGCGGGCAAAAATGGGGGCGTATTGTCGCAGATCCTGACCGGCAGGGTCCGGACCCGCTTGCGCCCGCCGCCGCCGTGCTTGATGATTGCAGCAGCTGACATGGAGGCAGCCCTGATGCAGATGACCCCGCGGGCCAGCCGGCCCCGCTTCCTGCTTGTCGAGGACGACATCATCAGCCGCGGTTTTTTCAAGGCGGCGTTGGAAACGTTACCGGCGGATGTGGACACCGCAGATTCGCTGGCCAGCGCTTTGGCCAGCGCCGAACCCGGCGCGCACGACCTGTGGCTGATCGACGTCAACCTGCCGGACGGCAATGGCGCGCAGCTGCTGCGCGAACTGCGCCGTTCACATCCCGACACCCCGGCGTTGGCACATACCGCTGACGGTGACACGTCCATCCATGCCCGCCTGCGCGAAGCTGGCTTCAGCGACACCCTGGTCAAGCCGCTGGGCCGCGACCAGTTGCTGAAGGCGGTGCGCCGCGCACTGGTGAACAGCCCGGCGGGGATCTCCGTTGCCCCGGCCCCGGCAGCGGTCGAGCTGCAGGTGCAGGACTGGGACGAGACAGCGGCACTGGCCGCGCTCAATGGCCAGCGCAACCACTTGATCGCCCTGCGCGAACTGTTCCTGGCCGAGCTGCCGGGGGTGCGTGACGCGGTCGAGCAGGCGGTGGACCAGCATGATGAGCGTCAGCTGCGCAGCCAGTTGCACCGGTTGCAGGCGAGCTGTGGGTTCGTGGGCGCGGCACGCTTGGCCCGGGCGGTGCGCCAGCTGCATCATGCGCCGGAGTCCGGGCAGGCCCAGGATGGGTTCCGCGCGGCGGTGGCGGCCCTGCTGCATTGAGGGTTGGTCGGCAGGGCTGCGCCCTGCACCCGCCAAAGCTAACGTCAAATTCAACGTCAAAAGCCGGCATCCCGTGGGATGGCGGGGCGGTGTCGGAGCGCGGGGACGCCGTGAACCCGTCCATGGGGGCTTGGCGTCCGCTGACGGGCGGCCAGATCAGACACCCCACACTCCGACACCGCCCCGCCTCTGACAGATTTCCGCGATCTGGTAGATCCACGCCATGCGTGGATGAATCTCTGTCAGATATCGAAATTCAAACTGGGGGTCAGATCCGTTTTCCGAAGGAAAACGGATCTGACCCCATTGCCATTCCGACAGCTCGCGGAAAACTGTCGAAGGCGGGGTGGGTCCGGTTGCGGGAGTGTCCGCGGCATGGATGCCGCGGCCAAGCCCCCAGGGATGGGTTTACGGCGTCTCCCGCAACCGGACCCACCCCGCCTACCCACGAGTAGCCAGCTTTTGACGTCGCCGTTGATTCGGCAGGTGCAGGGCTGCAAGCCCTGCCGAACACCCCCTACCTGCGGGGTGCGAGCTGCTCGAGCATTTCCCAGGACTTCAGGCCGCGCGGCCCGAGGTGATGGGCCAGCACCCGCCGCATCGGCAGGCGCAGGCTGGCCAGGTCGGCGGCATGGGGTTCTTCGTCGGCCGCCAACGCCAGCAGCGCCGAGCCAGTGGCCGCCGCCCGGCGTTCCCCACCGCGCTCGCTCAGCAGGCGCTGCGCGCCTTCCTGCGGGTCCAGTTCGTAGCGCGCGGCCGGGTCGATCGGCTGGCCGTCGCTCGCGCTGTCCAGATCGAAACCCAGGCCCAGCGCGGACAGCAGCTCGCGTTCGAAGCGACGCAGGGTCCAGGCCAGGCCGGCGCCCACGGCCAGCCGCGCACGTGCCTCGCCGTAGGCCAGGTACAACCCGGGCAGCGGGTCCTGGCGCGGGGCCAGGCGCAGGGTCAGTTCACTCAGGT
This sequence comes from Stenotrophomonas sp. YJH_SMC_37, assembly GCF_059370035.1. Taxonomy (NCBI): domain Bacteria; kingdom Pseudomonadati; phylum Pseudomonadota; class Gammaproteobacteria; order Lysobacterales; family Lysobacteraceae; genus Stenotrophomonas; species Stenotrophomonas sp. YJH_SMC_37. Next base: position 10,788 of record NZ_JCAFTG010000002.1, on the reverse strand, counting down.
AGAAGCCGGCCAACATCGCCTGGCCGACCAGGCGTGGCGCGGCATCCAGCGCCTCGGCACCGCGCAGCTGGGCCAGTTCACCGCGCTGCTGGGCACTGAAGCGGATCCATTGCAATGGCTGCAGGGCAGCGCGCAGCACCTGGCCCTTGGCGGTTGACACACCACGCGCGAGCAGGCCGATACGGCCATGCTGCGCGCTCAGCACTTCGACCAGCAGGCTGGTCTCGCGGTAGGCCCGTGCATGCAGCACGAAGCCGGTGTCGTCCTCGATCAGCATCGAAGCGACCGCAACGACTTACTCGTAACCGAAGGCCTTCAGTGCGGCCTCGTCGTCGGACCAGCCTTCACGCACGCGCACCCAGGTCTCCAGGAACACCTTGGCCCCGAACAAACGTTCCATCTGCAGGCGGGACTTGGCGCCGATCTCCTTCAGCCGGGTGCCACCCTTGCCGATCACGATCGCCTTCTGGCCTTCACGTTCGACCCAGATAACCGCACCGATGCGCAGCAGGTTGCCATCTTCGGTGAAACGCTCGATTTCCACCGTGGTGGCATACGGCAGTTCCTCGCCGAGCTGGCGCATCAGCTGCTCGCGCACCAGTTCACCGGCCAGGAAACGCTGGCTGCGGTCGGTGATCTCGTCCTCGCCGAACATTGGCGGGGCTTCCGGCAGCAGCTTCAGCACATCGCGCACCAGCGCTTCCAGGCCGTTGCGCTTCTGCGCGGAGATCGGATGCACGGCGGCGAAGTCGCGACCTTCGGTCACCTGCTGCAGGAACGGCAGCAGCGCGCCCTTCTCCTTCAGGCGATCGATCTTGTTGACCACCAGCACCACCGGAATGCCAGCGTCGCGCAGCACATTGAAAGCCAGGCTGTCCTCTTCATCCCAGCGGCCGGCTTCGATCACCAGCAGGCCGGCGTCGACGCCTTCCAGCGAGCCGCGCGCAGCGCGGTTCATCACCCGGTTCATCGCCCGCTTCTGCACCTTGTGCAGGCCGGGGGTGTCGACCAGCACCAGCTGTCCTTCCGGATAGGTGGCGATGCCCAGCAGGCGATGGCGCGTGGTCTGCGGGCGGTTGGAAACGATGCTGACCTTGGCGCCGACCAGGGCATTGGTCAGGGTCGATTTGCCCACGTTCGGGCGGCCGATGACGGCCACGCTGCCGCAATGATGGGAAGTTTGTTCGCTCACTTGGAATCCAGTTGTTCTAGGACGGCCGCAGCCGCCTGTTGTTCGGCAAGCCGCCGCGAGGCGCCTTCGCCCTCGGTGCTGGCGGCCGGGTCGGCTACGTTGCAGCGTACCCGGAAGTGCTTGGCGTGGTCGTCACCGGATTCTGACACCAGCTCGTACTGCGGCAACGCCTTCTGTCGGGCCTGCAGCCATTCCTGCAGGCGGGTCTTGGGATCCTTCTCAGGCCGGCCCGAGGCCGGCAGCGCCTCGATCGAAGCACTGAACCAGGGCAGCACCACTGCCCGGCAGGCCTCGAAGCCGGCATCCAGGTAGATCGCAGCCACCACGGCTTCCACCGCATCGGCCAGGATCGAGTCGCGGCGATGACCACCGGACTTCATTTCGCCCGGGCCCAAGGTCAGCCGCTCGCCCAGTTCCAGGCTGCGCCCGATCACCGCAAGTGCGCCTTCACGCACCAGCTCTGCGCGGGCACGGGTCATCGCCCCTTCGTCGGCCTTGGGCCAGCGCCGGTACAACGCCTCGGCCGCCATCATGTTGACGATGCTGTCGCCAAGGAACTCCAGCCGCTCATTGTGCGGCGCACCGGCACTGCGATGCGTCAGCGCCTGCTTGAGCAGCGCCGGGTCGCTGAAGGCATGACCGATCAGGTCGCCACGTTGGATGAATTTACTGGGCACCGCTTCGTGTCAGGTCCTGGGAAGAATCGAATTTGCCAACCACATCGAGGTTGCCGATCAGCTGACGGCGCACTTCGTAGTTGACCTTGAGGGTCCAGCCATTGTCGCGACGGTCGAACTTCACGTTGGCCGGCTTCACGTTGTCCGAGTAGTTGATGTACAGGCGCTTGAAGAACAGGTCCTGGATGCGCGCCGGCTCCATGCTGCCCACGCCCGGCTCGTTGGCCAGGCTCTTCATCGCCGAGCGCACAGCGTAGTACTCCTGATACATCGGGAACAGCTTCATGCCGATGTAGAGGAAGAAGCCCACCACGATCAGGACCGTCAGGAACGAGGTCAAGGTCATGCCACGCTGCGTGTTCATCGTCTTCATTGCGTTCTCCCCAGATACGCGTTGGATGTGAAGGTACTCAGTTGATGCTCGAGCCGATCCGCGACGGCTCGAAGCCATCCTTGCACAACCAGCCCTGGCAGTTCAGCCAGATCAGGAACGCCTTGCCGCGCAGGTTTTCTTCCGGCAGCAGGCCCCAGAACCGGCCGTCATCGCTGTTGTCGCGGTTGTCGCCCATCACCAGGTACTTGCCGGCCGGCACGGTCCACTGGCCCTGGCCGCGCGGATAGTCGGTCTCCAGCACCGTGTGGCTGCGGCCCGGCAGGTGCTCGAGCAGCAGGTTGGCGCCCTCGCCCTGGCCCTTGTGGCCGGCGTAGATACCCTTGTTGTCATACTTCAGCGGCTCGCCGTTGAGGATCACGCCGTCGCCTTCGAAGACCACGGTGTCACCCGGCACGCCGATCACGCGCTTGATGAAGTTCTCGCCCTTGGCCGGATCGTTCTCGCCATGGCCGGGGAAGTGGAACACCACCACGTCACCACGCGACGGCTCGCCAAACGGCACGATCTTGGTGTTGCTGATCGGCAGGCGCAGGCCATAGGAGAACTTGTTGACCAGGATGAAATCGCCGATCAGCAGGTTCGGCATCATCGAACTGGATGGAATCTTGTACGGCTCCGCAATGAAGCTGCGCACGACCAGCACGATCGCCAGCACCGGGAAGAACGCACGCGAGTAATCCACCAGCACCGGCTCGGAATCGAGCAGGCCCGCGCGCTGGGCGCGACGCTTGGCGAGGTACAGCTTGTCCGCAAGCAGGATCAGGCCCGAGGCCAGGGTCAGCACGACCAGGAGGATCTCAAACAGTTTCATTCAGGGTCCTTTGCAACGTCACCAGACGACCGGCCCCGCAGGGCCGGTGCGGGCTTACTTGTTGTCCATCTGCAGCACGGCCAGGAACGCTTCCTGCGGGATCTCCACGCGGCCGACCTGCTTCATGCGCTTCTTGCCTTCCTTCTGCTTTTCCAGAAGCTTCTTCTTGCGCGAAACGTCGCCACCATAGCACTTGGCCAGCACGTTCTTGCGCATGGCCTTGACCGTGGTGCGGGCGATGATCTGCGAGCCAACGGCGGCCTGGATGGCCACGTCGAACATCTGGCGCGGGATCAGGTCCTTCATCTTTTCGCACAGCTCGCGGCCGCGGCGGTCGGCATGGCTGCGGTGCACGATCAGCGACAGGGCATCGACCTTGTCACCGTTGATCAGCACGTCCACGCGCACGAACGGGCCCGCGTCGAAGCGCACGAAGTGGTAGTCCAGCGAGGCATAGCCACGGCTGACCGACTTCAGCTTGTCGAAGAAGTCCAGCACCACCTCGGCCATCGGCAATTCATAGCTGATCTGCACCTGGCTGCCCAGGTAATTGATGCCGATCTGGCTGCCGCGCTTTTCTTCGCATAGCTTGATGATGTTGCCGATGTACTCCTCGGGAGTGAGCACGTTGGCACGGATGATCGGCTCGCGGATCTCCTCGACCTGGTTCACCGGCGGCAGCTTGGCCGGATTGTCCATGTTGATGATCGAGCCATCGGTCTTCAGGACCTCGTACACCACCGTCGGCGCGGTGCTGATCAGGTCCAGGTTGTATTCGCGCTCCAGGCGCTCCTGCACGATCTCCATGTGCAGCATGCCCAGGAAGCCGCAGCGGAAGCCGAAGCCCATCGCCTCGGAGCTTTCCGGCTCGAAACGCAGCGCGGCGTCGTTCAGGCGTAGCTTGTCCAGCGCTTCGCGCAGGTCCGGGTAGTCCTCGGCGTCGACCGGGAACAGGCCGGCGAACACGCGCGGCTGCATTTCCTGGAAGCCCGGCAGCGGCTTCGGGGCCGGGTCGCCGGCCAGGGTCAGCGTGTCGCCGACCGGCGCACCGTGCACGTCCTTGATGCTGGCGGTGACCCAACCCACTTCACCGGCCTTCAGCGCCGGCAGCACCTTGCGCTTCGGGGTGAACACGCCAACGTTGTCGACCTGGTGGTTGCGGCCGGTGGACATCACCTGCAGCTTGTCACCGGCCTTGATCTCGCCCTGCATCACGCGCACCAGCGACACCACGCCCAGGTAATTGTCGAACCACGAATCGATGATCAGCGCCTGCAGCTTGTCGGTGTCGCGCGGCGCCGGCGCCGGGATGCGGTGCACGATCGCTTCCAGCACATCCTGCACGTTCAAGCCGGTCTTGGCGCTGACCGGCACCGCGTCGGAGGCGTCGATGCCGATCACGGCCTCGATCTCGGCCTTGGCGCGCTCGATGTCGGCGGTGGGCAGGTCGATCTTGTTGATCACCGGCACCACTTCCAGGCCCTGCTCCACCGCGGTGTAGCAGTTGGCCACCGACTGCGCTTCCACGCCCTGGGCGGCATCGACCACAAGCAGCGCGCCTTCGCAGGCGGCCAGCGAGCGGCTGACTTCATAGGAGAAGTCGACGTGGCCGGGGGTGTCGATGAAGTTCAGGTGGTAGGTCTGCCCGTCCTTGGCCAGGTACGGCAGCGACACCGACTGCGCCTTGATCGTGATGCCACGCTCGCGCTCGATCGGGTTGGAGTCGAGCACCTGCGCTTCCATCTCGCGGGCCTGCAGGCCACCACAGAGCTGGATGATGCGGTCGGCCAGCGTGGACTTGCCGTGGTCGACATGGGCGATGATGGAGAAGTTGCGGATGTTCCGCATCGAATCAGAAGACATAGGTGGCGGCGGCGCGCGGCGTCGTCAGGGTAACGGTCGATTATCGCATGCCCGGCGCCCGCCCGCGAAAACGGCCTCATCGAGCCGGGCCCGGAATGCCCGAAGCCCCGCCGGGGCGGGGCTTCGGGGGAACCACGTGGCCGCCGGGGCGGCCCTGCACCGGCCTTATTGGCCAGCCTTGACCGCTACGAACGCGCTGTTGCCGCTGCCGGTGCGCACCAGCAGCATCACTACGTCGCCCTTCTTGTAGCTGGACAGCGCACGGTTCAGCGCGTCCACGCTGCCGACCTGGGTGCTGGCTACCTGCAGGATCACCATGCCCGGAGACAGGCCCGCATCGCGGGCGCCCTGGCCCTTGACCCCGGTGATGCGCACGCCCTCGCCCGATTCCAGGCCCAGCTGCTTGCGCTGCGGCGCGGTCAGGTCACTGACGTCCAGCCCCAGCAGGGCGTTGGCGCCGGCCTGTGGAGCCGCATCGCTGTTGCCGGCAGCCGGGCCACGCGAACTGGCCTGCGCATCTTCGGTCAGTGCGGTCAGGGTGGCGCTGAGGTCGCGCGGCTTGCCATCGCGGATCACGCCCAGGGTGACCCGGCTGCCCGGTGCCATCGCGCCGATCAGCGGGGGCAGGTCGGACCAGCTGTTGACCGGCGCGCCGTTCACCGAACGGATCACATCGCCGATCTTCACCCCGGCCCGGGCTGCAGCCGAGTCCGGCACGATCTGGTTGACCAGGGCGCCGCGGCTGTCCGGCAGGCCCATCGCCTGCGCTTTCAGGCCGTCGATTTCCTGCACCACCGCGCCGAGCTGGCCACGGGTGACTTTGCCGGTCTTCTTGATCTGCTCGACCGCGCTCATCGCCAGGTCGATCGGGATCGCGAAGCTGATGCCCATGTAGCCGCCCGAAGCAGAGAAGATCTGCGAGTTGATGCCGACCACTTCGCCACGCGTGTTCAGCAGCGGGCCACCGGAGTTGCCCTGGTTGATCGCCACGTCGGTCTGGATGAAGGGCACGTAGCGCTGGTCCGGCCCGCCGGTGCTGCGGCCAAGGGCGCTGACCACGCCGGCAGTGACCGAGTGATCGAGGCCGAACGGCGAGCCGATCGCGACCACCCATTGGCCCGGCTTGAGGGAGTTGGAGTCGCCAACGCGCACGGTCGGCAGGTTCTTGCCGTCGATCTTCAACAACGCGACGTCGTACTGCTGGTCGCTGCCCACCACTTTCGCGGTGAACTCACGGCGGTCGCCCAGCTTGACCTTCACCTCGCTGGCATCGGCCACCACGTGGTAGTTGGTCAGTACATAGCCATCGGGCGAGATGATGAAGCCCGAGCCCATGCCACGGCCCTTGATGCTGGGGCCGCCATCCGGCCCACCCGGCCCCTGCCCGGGCATCGGGAAGTCCGGGCCGAAGAAGCGGCGGAAGAACTCCGGCATGTCATCGTCGCCCATCGGGCCGCGGGCGACCTGGCGGTTGTTGCGGACGATGGTGGTGTCGACGTTGACCACGCCCGGGCCGACCTGTTCGACCAGATTGGTGAAGTCGGGCAGGCCGCTGACCAGCGGCTGCGCCGGTGCCCGCGCTGCTGCAGCTGGCGCAGGCTGGGTCTGCGCGGCAGGCGCGGGGGCCTGTGCGCAGGCCACCAGGGGAAGGGTCAGGGCCAGCAGACCCATGGCCTGCGTGCGGAGTCGGGGAGTCATCGGACGGCAACCTCCGGATCGGATGGAAAGAGGAATACGGACCCCGCCGGCGGCGGGGCGTGAAAGCGCCCGGCTCAGTCGCGCGGGCGCGGCGGCACCGGCAGGTCGTCCTGCAGGCGCGGCTCGAACGGATAGAACGCCGCGCCGCCGGCATGGGCCGGGAAGCTGGCATTGAGTGCGCCACCGGCAGCGGGCGCCAGGCTGGAGCGCGGCCACGGCCGGGCCTGCAGTCCGCCCACCTCGCCGAACGGCAGGTTGCGGCTGGCGTTGGCCGGCACGGTCGGGGTCAACGGCGCCGGCGCTGCGGCGACGGCCCGTTGCGGGGCCTCGTCGCGCTGGGCGGCACGCGCAGCCTGCTGGGTACGCGTGGCGCTGGCACGGCGGGCGTCCTGACGACGGCTGGAAGCGGCCATCGCCACAGCCGGCGCAGCAGCCACGGCCATCGCGGCCGTATCCACCGAAGCCTCGGTCACCGGGGCCGGCGCGGTGGGCGCCGGCGCCAGCTCCGCCTGGCTGGCGATCACCTGCGGCGCCAGCGGTTCACCCGGCGTGGCCTCCTTCAGCTTCTCGCCGCCGATGAACAGCGCGACGGCGGCCACCGACGCGGCCAGGGCGGCGCCGCCGCCCCAGGCCCGCCAGCCACTGCGGCGTACCTGGCGACGCGGCTCGACCTGCGGCGCCGGTTCGGCCGCGATCGCGGTGGCCACGGCCGCGCTGAAGCCGGCCGGCGCCAGCGCCGACGCCTGCCCGCGCATCACGTCGCCCAGCAGCTGCCAGCGTTCCTGGCATCCGGCCAGCTCGGGGTCGTGCTCCATCCGGCGCAGCAGGAAGCGCGCTTCGTCGGCGCCCAGCTCACCATCGACCAGGGCCGACAGCTGCTCGCGATGGCGCTGGTCCAGGCGCTGTCCGGCGGGCGATTGGTGGTTCTGCGATTCGTTGAACGGTTTACTGGTCATACGCGGCTCTTCTCACGGGTGGCGCTGCCGATGTCCAGCAGCGGCCGGAGTTCGGTGTCGATCGCCTCGCGCGCCCGGAAGATCCGTGAACGCACCGTGCCGATCGGGCACCCCATCTTCTGCGCGATATCCTCGTAGCTCAGGCCTTCCACCTCGCGCAGGGTGATTGCCGACCGGAGTTCTTCCGGCAGCGCGTTGACGGCCTTCATTACCGTCTGTTCCAGCTCCTGGCGCATCAACTCGCGTTCGGGCGTGTCGGTGTCGCGCAGGCGGGTACCGGTGTCGAACTGTTCGGCGTCGCCGATGTCGATGTCATCGGTCGGCGGCCGTCGATTGTGTGAAGCCAGGTAGTTTTTGGCGGTATTCACGGCGATTCGATGCAACCAGGTTGAGAACTGGGCGTCGCCACGGAAACTCCCGATCGCGCGGTAGGCGCGGATGAAAGTGTCCTGGGCGACGTCCTGACATTCGCTCCAGTCGGCGATGTAGCGACCGACCAGGGCCACCACCCGATGCTGGTACTTGCGCACCAGGACATCGAAGGCGGCACTCTCGCCGTGCTGCACGCGCCGGACCAGTTCCAGATCCAGCTCCTGTGGTGTATCAACCTCGGCCATGAGGGGCCGCACTCCTGTCAGCCCAACCGACGTCGGGCAATGAGACTGCCAATCCCGGGAAAAGTTCAGTCGCCGATCACCTGGCGCCGCACCAGCTTTTAACCACCGTTCCGTTAGCGTCCCGGTCCACGGCCATGGATCCGGGGGCGCCACTCCCCTGCTATTGGGATTTGACGCGGGGGAAACAACCTCTGGATCATAGCCGCTTCTCCATACACAACCGGATGGAACGTCCATGCTCTCAGGCTTCGATGGTCTCCGCTTCAGCCACTGGCACCCCGAGATCCGCGACGACGGCGTGGTGGTTCTCTCCCTGGATCGTCAGGACAGCAGCGTCAACGCCATGTCGCAGGACGTGCTGCTGGAGCTGGGCGACCTGCTTGAGCGCATCGCGCTGGATCCGCCCAAGGGCGTGGTGATCCAGTCGCTGAAGAAGGCCGGCTTCATTGCCGGTGCCGACCTGAAGGAGTTCCAGGAGTTCGACCGTCGCGGCACTGTCAACGACGCGATCCGGCGTGGCCAGGCCACCTACCAGAAGCTGGCCGAACTGCCCTGCCCGACCGTGGCGGCGATCCATGGCCACTGCCTGGGAGGCGGCACCGAACTGGCGCTGGCCTGCCGCTACCGCGTGGCCTCCAACGACAGCAGCACCCGCATCGGCCTGCCGGAAACCCAGCTGGGCATCTTCCCGGGCTGGGGCGGCAGCGCCCGCCTGCCGCAACTGGTGGGTGCACCGGCGGCGATGGACATGATGCTGACCGGACGCACCCTGTCGGCCTCGGCCGCGCGGGGGATCGGCCTGGTCGACAAGGTGGTGGCGCCGGCGGTGGTGCTCGACACCGCCGTCGCGCTGGCGCTGTCCGGCACCAGCCGCCCGTTCAAGCAGCGCGCGATGGCCTGGGCCACCAACACCTGGCTGGCACGCCGGCTGCTGGCGCCGCAGATGGTCAAGCAGGTCGCACGCAAGGCGAAGAAGGACCAGTACCCGGCGCCGTACGCGCTGATCAGCACCTGGCAACGCAGTGGCGGCAAGCCGATCCAGGCGCGTTTGGACGCCGAGCGGCGCGCGGTGGTGAAGCTGGCCAGTACACCGACCGCGCGCAACCTGATCCGCATCTTCTTCCTCACCGAGCGACTGAAGGGCCTGGGCGGTGGTGATTCCGGCATCCGTCACGTGCACGTGGTCGGCGCCGGCGTGATGGGCGGCGACATCGCCGCGTGGGCCGCCTACAAGGGCTTCGACGTGACCCTGCAGGACCGTGAGCAGCGCTTCATCGACCCGGCCATGGAGCGCGCGCAGTCGCTGTTCGCCAAGAAGGTGCGTGACGAGAGCAAGCGCCCTGCCGTGGCCGCGCGCCTGCGTGCCGATCTGGAAGGCAACGGCGTGGCCGAAGCCGATCTGGTGATCGAGGCCATCATCGAGAACCCCGAGGCCAAGCGTGCGCTGTACCAGACGCTGGAACCGAAGATGAAGCAGGACGCGCTGCTGACCACCAACACTTCGTCGATCCCGCTGGTGGAACTGCGCGATCACATCCAGCGCCCGGCGCAGTTCGCCGGCCTGCACTATTTCAACCCGGTCGCGCAGATGCCGTTGGTGGAGATCATCCATCACGACGGCATGGCGCCGGAAACCGAACGCCGCCTGGCCGCGTTCTGCAAGGCACTGGGCAAGTTCCCGGTGCCGGTGGCCGGCAGCCCGGGCTTCCTGGTCAACCGCGTGCTGTTCCCTTACATGCTGGAAGCGGCCACCGCGTATGCCGAAGGCATTCCGGGCCCGGTGATCGACAAGGCCGCCGTGAAGTTCGGCATGCCGATGGGACCGATCGAACTGATCGACACCGTGGGGCTGGACGTGGCTGCGGGCGTGGGCCGCGAACTGGCGCCGTTCCTCGGCCTGCAGATTCCGGCGGCCCTGCAGACGGTGGAACAGGACAAGCGCGGCAAGAAGGATGGCCAGGGCATCTACACCTGGGAGAACGGCAAGCCGAAGAAGCCGGACGTGGCCAGCGATTACCAGGCCCCGGCCGATCTGGAGGACCGCCTGATCCTGCCGCTGTTGAACGAGGCGGTGGCGTGCCTGCACGAAGGTGTAGTGGCCGATGCGGACCTGTTGGATGCGGGCGTGATCTTCGGTACCGGTTTCGCGCCGTTCCGTGGCGGCCCGATCCAGCACATCCGTGCGGTGGGTGCCGATGCGATCGTCGAGCGGTTGAAGGCGCTGCAGCAGCGGCATGGCGACCGCTTCGCCCCGCGCCCGGGCTGGGACAACCCCGCCCTGCGCGAACCGGTGGTCTGAGTTTATCGGCCGGGCCTGCGGCCCGGCACCCGCAGAGGCAACGTCAAGTTCCACAGCAGAAGCCAGAGCCAAAGCGGCTCTGGCTTTTCTGTTTGTTGGGCGGGGCGGTGTCGGGTTGCGGGGACGCCATAAACCCGTCCTTGAAGTGACCCCCGGGAGTTGGACGCCAGATCCAACCCCGAGGGATACATGAACAGATACGACGCTCGTTTCAAACTGCAGGTCGCCAAAGAGGCCTGCAAGACCTCCACATCAGTCAAAGCCGTTGCTCGTCGCCACAG